>JAODBB010000090.1 GCA_025463745.1 Subtercola sp. | reverse complement strand
GCCTCCGCGCTGCACGACGGCGAGAACGTCTTGCTGCACGAGGCGGAATCTGTGGCGTCACAGGGCGCATCCATCGTTGCGGCGACCTCGAGCGCCGACCAGCCCTCGAAAGACGCGCTCACGCAGTCGATCTCCGCTGTCGCGGCCGCCGTGGCCGCGCCCGCCGCGTTCAACGCCAGCGGGGTGGCCCCTCTGACGGCCGCCCTCAGCACCTACGTGTCGGCCGCCAAAGCGGCGCAAGCCAGCCACTCGGCAGCCGAAGCGGCACAGGCAGAAGCTGCCGCGGAGGAATCAGCGCGTGAGGCAGCGTCCGGGTCCGATCGGTCGGGGGGTTCGTCAAGCAACTCATCTAACGAGTTGGTGCCTGTCGATCCGGCCATTCTCGCCGCACAACAAGCCAAGTTCGAGCAATCGATAATCGACAACATGCACGCCAGCAATATCGCGGCCGGCAATTGCGACCTCTTTCCGTCGTGGTGCGGTTACTGATCTGCCCGGTACGACGATTCAGGCGTAGCCTGGCTTCGGAATTCGTTCACTTCCGATTCAATTGAGGTACTCATGAGCATCACTGCCGACTCTTCCCAGACCCTGTCGAGCGAGCAGCACCAGGCGACGCACCAACCGAACACCGATTACGACCCGAGCGCATTCCGTACCGTGTTCGAGCACAACTTCACCTTCGCTTCGGCGGTCGAGCGAAACACCCACCGCTTCGCGAATCGCCCGGCCATCTCCGACCCTTCGACGGGCCGCTCGTGGACCTACCGTGAACTCGGCGAGGTCACCGGCGCCCTTGTCGCCGGGCTGGCGCAGCAGGGCATCGGAGTCGGCGACGTCGTCGCGTATCAGCTGATGAACCGGCCCGAGTTCGCGTTTCTCTACATCGCCGCGCAGGGCCTCCGCGCTGTCAGTTCACCGATGAACTTTCGCCTCGCCCCGGCTGAAACGGCACACATTCTGAACGACTCCGAACCGGCCATGTTCGTCTACGAGACGTGGGCGACGGCCGACGTGAGCGCCGCGCTCGGCCTGGCCCGCCACGAACCTCGGGTGCTCGTCGCGGTCGGCGACGGCGAGATCGTTCCTGGCTCGATCCGCTTCGACGACCTTCTCGTGAAAGGCGCGCCGACCTTCCGCGCCCCGGCCGACGCGACCGTGTGGGACGAGACCAGCCGCCTCTACACGTCGGGCACCACGGGTATGCCGAAGGCGGTGCCGCTGACGAGCCTCAACGAGGTGCTCACCGCGCACGACGCGATCATCCACTTTCCCCTCGGCCCGAACGACAAGACCATGAACATGTCGCCGTGGTTCCACCGCGGCGGCAATTATTGCGCCGGCCCGAACTCCATCTTCTACGTCGGGGCCGAGGCTGTGGCCCTGCAGCAGTTCGACCCCGAGACCGTGCTGAACGCGGTCGAAGAACACAAGCTCACTTATGTGATCGGCGCCCCGACGAACCTCGAGCGGCTGGCCGAAGCGCAGGAGGCGAACCCGCGAGATCTCAGTTCGCTGAGCGGCATCGTGACGATGGGCGCACCGCTCGACCGCGCCGCCGCCCTGCGTTACCAGCGCGTGCTGACGAAGCGCATCGCCAACGGTTACGGCACCACCGAAGCCTTCTGGAACACCTACCTGCGCCCCGAGGATCTTCCCGATGCCGCCGGAGCCGCCGGCCGCGCGTGCCTCGACGACGATGTCGCCGTGGTCAAGGTGTACGCCGACCGCCTCGCTGCACCAGACGACTTCGCCGACAAGAACACACATGAGATCGGCGAAGTCATCATGCGTACGGTGAAGAGCGGCTACGCCTACCGCAACAACCCCGAAGAAGAGGCTGAGAAGTTCCACGACGGCTGGATCTACCCCGGCGACCTCGCCAGTTGGGACGAGAACGAAATCGTCACGATCATCGGGCGCAAAGACGACATGATCATCTCGGGCGGTGAGAACGTGCATCCGGTTCAAGTCGAAGAGGTGCTGGCCGGGCATCCCGATGTCGCCGACAGCATCGTCGTGGGCCTGCCCGACGAGCAGTGGGGCGAAGTCGTCGTCGCGTACGTGCAACCGCGAGAGGGGCGGATGCTCGACCGCGCACAAGCGGCGAAATCTCTCGAAGACTTCACCCGCGACAGCGTCTCGCTGGCGACGTACAAGCGCCCTCGCCGGTACCTGTTCGTCACGGAGTTGCCCTACACGGCAACCGGCAAGAAACAGCACTTCGTCATGAAGAACCAGGCGCCGGCCGATCACGCGGCAGGCAAGTTCGTCACGCCTTAGAGTTAAGGAGGTAGTTCGCACGCGTGAACTAACGCGACCGCGACCGAACCGAACCGACTGCAATTCACAAGAGGTGCCGTGACCAAGGAACAAACCGAGAGCTTCAAATCTGGCGTCGGCTTTCGCTCAGAGCGGGGCCCGCTGCTCATCGCCCTGATGCTCACGTCGGGGCTCGTCGCCATCGACTCGACGATTCTGGCCACATCGGTTCCGTCGATCGTGGGCGACCTCGGCGGTTTCTCGCAGTTTCCGTGGTTGTTCTCGATCTACCTGCTCGCGCAAGCGGTTTCGGTGCCGGTGTACGCGAAACTGAGCGACACGGTAGGGCGCAAGCCGATCATCCTGATCGGTATCGGCCTTTTTCTGGTCGGGTCGATTCTCTGCGGGTTCGCGTGGAGCATGCCGGCACTGATCGCGTTCCGGGTCGTTCAGGGGCTCGGAGCGGGCGCGGTGCAGCCCATGGCCATTACGATCGCGGGCGACATCTACACCGTGGCCGAGCGGGCGAAGGTGCAGGGATACCTCGCCAGCGTCTGGGCGATTTCGTCGGTGGTCGGGCCCACCCTCGGCGGGCTGTTCTCGCAGCTTCTCTCGTGGCGATGGATCTTCTTCGTGAATGTTCCGCTGTGCATCCTGGCCGCGTGGATGATCATGACGCACTTTCACGAACGAATCGAGAAGCGGCGGCACCGGGTCGACTATGCGGGGTCGATCGTCTTGACGGTTGCGCTGAGCGTGCTCATTCTCGCCGTCTTGGAGGGCGGACAGGCCTGGGCCTGGAACTCCTCCATCAGCATCGGAGCCTTCGTGTTCGGCGGGCTGATGCTCGGTGCCTTCGTGTTCGTCGAGCGGCGTGCCGCCGAACCTGTGCTGCCGCTCTGGGTGTTCTCGCGGCGATTACTGCTCACGACGACGCTCATCTCGCTGGGCGTCGGCGCGATTCTGATCGGCCTCACGTCGTTCGTGCCCACCTATCTCGAGGGGGCCATCCACATCACGCCCCTGGTCTCTGGTCTCGCGGTGGCCGCGCTCACGGTCGGCTGGCCGATCGCCGCCTCCCAATCAGGCCGGTTCTACCTGCGCATCGGATTCAAGCGCACCGTGCTCATCGGCCTGGGGATCGCGGTGATCGGAGCCGTCTCGTTGGCGATCTCCGCGCCGCACCCCAACCTGCTCATCGTGGCCGTGACCTGCTTCATCGTCGGTCTCGGTCTCGGCCTGGTAGCGACTCCCGCCCTCATTGCGGCCCAATCGAGCGTGGCGTGGAACGAACGCGGCGTGGTCACCGGCACCAACCTCTTCGCCCGGTCGATCGGCAGCGCCGTGGGCGTCGCCATCTTCGGGGCGATCGCGAACGGCATCTACGCCTCGCACCAGGGTGGTGAACAAGACCCGGTGACGATCGCTGTGGCGTCGGGCAGTGCCTTCATCGCCGTGGCGATCTGCGCGGCGGCGACCATCGTGGCAGCGTTGGCGATGCCGGATGCGCGGGTCGAGAACACCGAGCTGCAGGGCGCTGCCGCCGCGGGCTGAGTCGGGCGGCTGGGTCTCGCCCTTTCCTACAGCTCGTCGTCGCTGCTGTCGTCGGCATCGTCTGCCGCGTCATCGCTCTCGCCCTGCGCCGCCGTCGACTGCTTCTTCGCTCGAGCGGCCTTCTCGCGCTCGTGCCGGCTCGGCACCATCGACATGACGAAGAGCAACCACAGCAGGGCGAAGATGATCAGCGCGGCAATCAGATCACTGAGCTGAAACGGATACAGCCGCCCGTCGATCGAGAGCACGAGCACGGTTTCGATGATGGCGAACGCCCCGAAAAACGAGGCGAGAACCCCGCGAGTCACTCTGATGCGCCTTCCGCGCCGGTGCATCTCGGTTCGGCGAAGCTCCACCATCAGAGCCAGCAACAGCACAGGCAGAATCTGTGCGAGCGCCGTCGCTGTCGCCGTGTCGAACAGGCTGATCATGGTTCGAGCGTAGCGGGTGCGGCGCTAGGCGGGCGGGGAGCCACAGACTCGACGTCGGGCGTTGACGATACCGCGGGCATCCGAACGAACTCGCCGAACCGTTCGCCATGACGAAGCAGGCCGTGTCACGCCACATTCAGGTGCTCGAAACCGCCGGGCTCGTCACGCGCACGCGTGACGGTCAGCGGCGACCGTGCAATCTGCGCCCCGCCGCGCTCGAAGAGCTGACTTCGTGGATCGATACCTACCGACTCGAGGCCGAACGCAGGTTCCGCCGCCTCGACGCGGTGCTCGAAACGGTGAGGGCCGAAGAGAATCGGCCGGCCGAGAACGCCACCAGCGCGAACACCAAGAGCAACATCAACACCGACAACAAGAACACCGACACGAACAAGGAGCAGGAAAAATGACCACCAACCCCACAACCCTGACAGCGACGCCCGGCACTCCGTTCGCCGACACCGTTCGTGAGTTCGACGCGACACCCGAGCAGGTGTTCCGGGCTCAGACCGACCCCGACCTCGTCGCCCACTGGCTCGGTCCGCGCAAGCTCGAGATGACGGTTCTGGAATACGACGTGCGGCCGGGCGGCTCCTACCGCTACATCCCTCGTGATCCCGCCTCCGGCACCGAATACCGCTTTCGCGGGGTCTTCCATACCGTCGAGAAATCAGTGTTGATCATCCAGACCTTCGAGTGGGAGAGCGCTTCGGGCCAGGTCTCACTGGAATCGTCACGCTTCGAAGATCTGGGCGGCCGCACGCGCCTGATCGGTCACTCGGTCTTCCCGAGTGTCGAGGCCCGCGACGCCATGGTAGACAACGGCATGGAGCGCGGCATCGTCGACTCGATGAATCGCCTCGACGAGCTGATCGCGGTGCACGCGGGCTGAGGCGAGCGGGCCACTGCCTCGCATTACGGCGCGAGCAGCCGAGCCGCCGCGAGGCCTTCGGCTGTCGCACGCACGGCGTCGACGGAGCGCGCGTCTTTCGCGCCGCCGACCACCGCGAACGGAATCGCTGACCGCTCCAGCGCGGCGGCGAGCGGATCGTGCGACTCCTGCCCCGCGCACACGATCACGGTATCGGCCGGGATGCTCAGCTCCTCACCTTCGGGGCCGATCAGGTCGACGCCGGTCGGGGTGATTCGGCGGTACTGCACTCCCCCGATCATCCTGACGCCGGCGTCTTTCAGCCTGCCCACGGCCACCCACCGCGAGCTGATTCCGATGCCGTCGCCGAAGCGCCCCGAGCGCCGCAACACGGTTACGAGTTCGCCGGCCCGCGGGGCCGGGCGGTTGGCAAGCATCGGCGCGGTGCGCTGGGGCGGCAGAGTGGGCACGGTGGGCAGAGTGGGCACGGTGGCTGGAGTCTCTACGAGTTCGGCAGAGAGCAGCACATCGTACCGACGCGCGAATTCGACTGCTCGCTCGGCCTCGAAAGCCGGCTCGGTGAGGTAGGCGGCGACGTCGACTCCGATGCCGCCACCGCCGATGATGGCGACGCTGCCGGTTGGAACCCCGTCGCGCAGCGCCCGCTCGTAGCTCATCACGTGCGGCAAATCGCTGCCCGGAATGTCGATGGGCCGCGGCGTGACGCCGGTGGCCAGGATCACTGCGTCGAACGGGTTGTCGACGTGGCGGGTGTTGTCAGTGGGAACGGAATGGTCGGCGTGGCCGGCACTGCGGGCTCCATCGGAGCGAGCAAAGTCGCCAGGCAGAGCAGCATCGTCAGGTGCATCGCCGACGGGGCTCGCAGCGGGGTCACGCTTGGCCCGATCCGTCGGCGCCAGCATCCCGACCGTCGCCGTCACGCCGAACCACAGCGTCGCTCCCGCGGCCCGCAGCTCCGCGACGGCAGCACGCGGAGTCGCCGCGTAGTCCTCCTTCCCGGGGATGCGCGCCGCCAACCCGAATTGGCCGCCGGGCTCGGCTGCCGCGTCGAAGAGTGTCACATCGTGGCCGCGCCGCGCAGCATCCACCGCGGCCGCGAGACCGGCGGGCCCGGCGCCCACGACCGCGAGGCGAGTCGGCCGCCGCGTGAGCGTGAGCGGCAGGGAATGCTCGTTGCCCGCCCGCGGATTCACGAGGCACGACACACGCGCCCCGACGAGCGAACGGTCGATGCAGGCCTGGTTGCATCCAATGCAGGTATTGACGCGATCGAAATCCCCGCGAGCACTGTGCTCGACGATCTGCGGGTCGGCTAGAAACGGCCGCGCCAAAGCGACGGCATCGATGAGCCCGCTCTGCAGCACGTGTTCGGCGTCGCGGAGGTCGGTCATCCGGTTGCTGGCGATCACTGCGACTCGGTGCCGCGGGGCACTTTCGTAGAAATCTGGTGTCGCGCGCCTGCCGTCGGCCTTGCGCGCGTCGGAATCACGCGAACCGTCGGAGCTGAGCGAATCTGCGGCGTATCTGGCCGAGCTTTGGCTGTGCTCCGACGATTCGTCACTGCCGAGAGCCGAATTTAAGCGCGCGGATGCCCGAACCACCCCCGCGATACGCTCGGCGTAGCCCAGCCACGCGCCGTGCGGCACGGCCGCCTGCACCGTCGGAACCCGGGATTCGTGCCATCCGACGCCCACGCTGATCGCGTCGACGCCGCCCTCGACGAGCTCCCGCACCAGCTCGTCGACCTCCTCGGGAGTCGACGACCCCGGCATCAGATCGTCGCCCGAAATACGCACCGCGACCGGGGCGGAGGGATTTTCACCACGCACCGCCGCCAGCACCTCGCGCGCGAATCGCCGGCGACGCGCCGCGTTACCGCCCCACGCGTCATCGCGCAGATTCGTCAGCGGCGAGCAGAACTGATTGATCAGGTACCCCTCCGACGCCATGATCTCGACCGCGTCGAATCCGAGCCGCACGGCCGTGCGCGCCGCCGCAGCGAAGTCGCCGATCGTGCGCCAGATCTCATCGTCGCTCAGCTCCCGCGGCACCGCGCCACGAGCCGCCCGCCAGGGCACCGCCGAGGGCGCCACCTGCTCCAGCAGCCCGCCGTCAGGGCCCGTGAGGCCGTCGAGCAACGCGTACCGCCCCGCGTGAAACAATTGCGCCGAAATAAGCCCCCCGGCCGCATGAACGGCCTCGACCGCGAACGCGAGCCGGGCATCCGTCGCCGCTTCGCCGAGCACTGCATAGTCGGCAGCGCCCCGCCCCTCGGAGTTCACGGCCAGCCCACCGGTGATGATCAGCGCAGCACCACCCTCGATCCGCTCACGCCAGAACGCGGCGAGCGCCTCTCCCCCGTCGTCTGCGAGTTCGAGCCCCGTGTGCATGCTGCCCATCACGACCCGATGCGCGACCTCGAGCGACCCCAGTCGCCACGGCGTGAGCGTTCGGGCGAGCGGATGCCCGGCGGCACCCACTCCGGCCGCGGCGCCGCCCGGCTCAGTCTTCGGCGTCGGCATCACTCGCCGCGTCGCCGTCCGCCGCGGCCGCATCGGCACCGACGTCCACCGCACCCGCACCAGCAGCCCCAGCTGCCGCCCCGAACACCGCATCGTGCAGATCGCCCGTCGTATCGCTCCAGAACGGCGGCGCCACCACGGTCAAGCCACCATCGACCGTGAGCGTCTGCCCCGTGATGTACCCCGCCGACGGCGACAACAGAAAGTCGATGGCCGACGCCATGTCGTCGGCCGTGCCGGGACGCCCGAGCGGAAGCTTCTCGATCACCGACGACATCGGCGCCATGCCCGGCACCCTGCTGTAGAAGAACTCGAGCGAATCGGTGTCGATGAGACCGCCGTTCACAGCATTCACCGTGATGTTGCGCGGCCCGAACTCCGTCGCCATGTACTTCACGTACATCTCGGCCGCCGCCTTCGCAGCTCCCAGCGAGGCGTAGGTGGGGAAGGCACGGAGGGAGCCATAACTGGTCACGACGATGATACGGCCGCCCGCGGCATCCATCAGCTCTGCAGCGCGTTGCGCGCCGAGCACGAATGAGCGCACGTTCATCGCCCAGTTGCGGTCGAGGTGGTGCAGCTTGAGCTGCGAAATCGGCTTGAAGGCGCTGGCGGCCGCGTTCGCCACGAACATGTCGAGCCGCCCGTACTTCGCCTTCACCGCCTCGAACATCGCGTCGATGTCGTCGGGCTCTTCGATGTTCGCCTGAATGGTCATTCCGTCGGCACCGGCCGCGCGCACCTCACGCAAGGTCTCTTCGGCGAGATCGGCATTCGACTTGTAGTTGACGACGATATCGATGCCACGGCCGGCCAGCTTCAGTGCGAGCACTTTGCCGATTCCGCGTGAACTGCCGGTGATGAGCGCGACGGGTGCTGCAGATGTGGGGGCCATAGGGCGGATTCTCCTGGGTGAGTGAACGGGGTTCGGGATGCGTGGGGTCAGGGTTCGGGATGCGTGCAGTCAGAGTGAATGGTCGAGCACACGAACGGCCTGCGCAGAATCGTGGTCTCGTGTACGGCCGACGCGGTAGTCGAAGCCTGCACCAACCGGTGCACGGGTGCGATACCGCATAGCGTCACCGACCTAATATGTCGCTGTGCCGTCGAGCACGGCACGCGCCACGATGAGCTTCTGAATCTCGTTGGTGCCTTCTTCGAAGCGCTGCGCGCGCGCGTCGCGGTACACCCGCTCGATGGCGTTGCGCTTCCAGTAGCCCGAGCCGCCGTGCACCTGCAGCGCCTTGTCGGTGACGCGGGCGAGCATGTCGACCGCAACCATCTTCGAGGCGCTCGAGAGCAGCCCGGCGTTGGGCGCATCGTTCTCGTAGGCACGCGCCGCCTCGATGACGAGTGCCCGTGCCGCCGCGATGTCGGCGTAGTTCTCGGCCAGATAGAACTGAATCGCCTGCCGTTCGGCGAGATGCTTGCCGAACGTCTCGCGACGATTCGCGTACTCCACGGCCAGTTCTTGAGCCCGCTCGGCCAGCCCGACCGCGCTCATCGCCACTGAGACCCGGCTCGGCAGCAAGAACCCGCCGAGCATCACGGCCAGGCCGTCGCCCTCGGCCCCGAGCAGCGCCGACACCGGCACCGGCGTATCGGTGAACCTCAGAATCGCGTGATCCGTACCGCGCACGCCCATCGTCTCTGAGTCGTCGATGACCTCGGCGCCCGGCAGCCCGCTGTTCGGCACGAGCAGGGCGACGAAGCCGTCTTTGCCCGTCGACCCTTCGATGCGCGCTGCCAGCAGCCAGTAGTCGCACTTCACACCGAAAGTGATGAGGTGTTTCTCACCGTTGAGGTAATACGTGTCGCCCTCGCGGCGCACTGTGGTGCGAATATCGGCGCCCGTGCCGGCGGTAGCCTCGGTGAGCGTGAAGGCGACGAGGGTGTCGCCGGCTACCGACGGCTTGATGATGTTCTCGCGCTGCTCATCGTTGGCGAAGGGTTCCATGGCGCGCCAGGTTCCGTTGATGACGTGCACGAGCATCCGTATCGACGCGTGCGAGCGCGAGATGATCTCCATCAGTTCGAGGTACTGGGTGAAGGGGATGCCACGGCCACCGAGATGCTCGGGAGCTGCCAGGCTCAGGTACCCACGCGACTTCAGTTCGCCGAAGAGCGCGCCCGGAATCGACCCCGTTCTCTCAATCGTGTTGGCGTACTCTTCGCCGGGCCCGCGAACCCAGGCGTCGATTTCGCTCTTCAACTGTGAAAACGATTCGTCGTTCACGCTCACTGCTTCTCCTTGACTTTCCGTGGTGCGACCACCAGCTCGCTGGCACGCTCACGCAGTATATTCTTCTGGATCTTGCCCACCGCATTTCGCGGCAGCTCGTCGATGAACTCGAGCCTCTCCGGCCAGTAGTACTTCGACACCCCCTGCTGTTCGAGATAGCCCTGCATGTCGCCGAACGTCAGCTGCTGCGCTGCCCTGGCCGTCACAACGAAGGCGCAGGCGCGCTCGCCCAGCCGGGCATCCGGCATCGCGACGATAGCCACGTCAGAGACCAGTGGATGCTGGTACAGCAGATTCTCGATCTCAACAACGGGAATCTTCTCTCCGCCCCGGTTGATCACGTCTTTCACGCGCCCGGTGATGTGCAGAAAACCGGCCTCGTCGACGACCGCCAGGTCGCCGGTGCGGTACCAGTGGTCGGGCGTGAAGACGTCGGCCGTGAGGTCTGGGCGGTCGAGGTACCCGCTGAACATCGTGGGCGAGTGCAGCTCGTAGTTGCCCTCGATTCCGCGCGGCATCTCGCGACCTTCGTCGTCGACGATACGAATGCGGATGCCCGGCAGCGCCCGGCCGTCACTGCCCCACGCATCTTCGGGGCGGTCGCCCGGCGACGCCAGCGTGCCGAGACAGGTCTCGGTGGTGCCGAACGCGCCGAGGATGCTCGTGCCGAGAACCTCGCGGGCCTCGCGCGCCAAGGCGCGGGGCACAGCCGAACCGGTGGCCACGAACATCCGAAGCGCTGCCGGCGCCGGAGCGACGCCGTCTTTCACCGCGCCGACGAGGTCGTCGACGAATGCTGCGGCGGCCTGCACGAACGTCGCCTGCGCCAGCCCGAACGCCTGCTCGAGAGCGACCTTCGAGTTCCAGACGGGCTGGATCACGACGGCGACATTCAACCGCCAGGCGAGCAGCATGCCATACAGGAAGCCCGTCTGGTGTGCGAGCGGCGACGGCACGTAGATGCGATCGTCTGCGCCCAGGCCCGACTGCTGAATGTGCAGCGTCGTCGCGGTGGCGAGCGTGCGGTGCGAGTGCTGAACACCTTTCGGCTCGCCGGTGGTACCGGAGGTGAAGAGCAGTTGGCACATGTCGTCGGGTTTCGGCGAACGCGAACGGATGAGGCCGAGCTCGGGGTGCACCGAATCGAGCGCCTGGGCGTAGTAGCGCCAGGTCCAGTTCGTCGCGGCCACGGCGTCGGCCGCATCCTCGGGAATGGGCGGCACGTCGTTCGCCACATCGACGCTGTGCCGCTCGTCGGCCCGCAGCACCACGACGTGTTCGAGCGAAAGCGGACGCCGGTTGATGCGCGCCTCCTCTGCCGCCTCGAGCAGTTCGACCGAAGGGCGGCGCTTTCTGAACTTGTCGGGAAGAAAGAGCACCCTGGCGCGCGAGCGTGAGAGCGTCATGGTCGTCTCGCGCGGCCCGAAGACCGGCATGATGGGGGTGGCCACGGCGCCGATCTGGATGGTGCCGAGCGTGATCGCGACGAACTCGCTCCAGTTGGGCAGTTGCATCGCCACCGATTCGCCGGGCTGCACCCCGAGATCGAGCAGCAGCGCAGAGACTCGGTCTGCTTCGGCCTGCAGCTCGCGCCAGGTCGTCGTGACCGGCTCGTCACCGCCGACCTCGATGATGGCAGGGGCGTCCGGGGTCTCATCGGCGAGGCGGCGCACCTCCGCGCTCAGTACGAGAGCAGAGTCGAATGCGCCGCCGAGCCCATTGTGGTCGGCAGAGACGGCGTTTCCCGCTCCGGCAGTTCCAGCGTTGGCGACTGCGGTGACCGCAGCACCCGCGACAGCATCGGCATGCGCGAATTCTGCCGCGTCGGCCGCCTCACCGGTCTCTGCCAGCTCCTCCTGACGGCTGAACCCGGCATCAGCGGCCAGCACCTCAGGCGTTGGCGCTGCCGCCACGTCGATGTCCAGTCCGATGGAGTTCATCGCGTCGAGAAAAGTCGGGTACGAGATGCGATAGGCGCGCGGATACGTGAGGCTCGACATTCCGCCGGCGGTCGAGGCCGCCACCGAGAGAGCCATGAGAACACGGTGGTCGTTGAAACTCGACATGGGCGCGCCATGCAGACTGTCGACGCCGGTGATTCGCAGTTCATCCGTCTGCTGTTGTGCCTTGCCTCCCATGCGATTCAGCTGCAGCATCGCGGCGACCCGGTCAGACTCCTTCAGCCTGATGTGGCTGACGTTATGCAACCGGCTGGTGCCGTCGGCGAAGGTCGCCATCGCGGCCAGAATCGGCAGCAAGTCGGGGATGGGCTTGCAGTCGATGTCGATCGGGTTCAGCCTGATGCCATCGTGCCGGATGCGCACGAATCCGGTCGTCTCATCGACCTCGAGTGGCACGCCCATGGCTGTGGCGAGGTCGAGAAAGTCGGACTCGGGGTGATCGGTTTCGGCCGAAGTGAGGGCCGACATTCCGCGGAACAGCACGTCTGACGGGTGGATCGCCGCCGCCGCGATGCCGAACGCGGCCGAACCGATGTCAGCCGGAATCACGTAGTTCGCCGGTGTAGCGACCTGGTTCGCAGGCACACGGTACGTGAGCCAGTCGTCGGAGTGCTCAACCGCCAGCCCGAACAGCTGCATCATGCGCACGGTGAGTTCGATGTACGGCTGCTCATTGAGCGCCCCACCCGTGACGTGAATGGTCGTGTCGCTCGTGGCGAAAGGCGCAAGCAGCAAGAGCCCGCTCAACCACTGCGATAATGTGCCGGCAATGCTGACGTCTCCGCCGGTCGGGCGCACGGGCTGCACGGTGATGGGCGGGCAATCCCGGTCGGATTCGAGCTGAACGCCCATCTGGCCGAGAGAGTCGAGCAGGGCCTTGATGGGCCGGCGACGAAAATACTTCATGCCGGTGAGGGTCATCGGGCGGTTGGCCAGTGCTGAGAGCCCGACCATGAAGTAGAGGGTGGTTCCGGATGACCCGACGTTCAGCAGCCCGTCGGCGCCCCGTGACCCGTGGTCGACCACGTCGGTAGCACGATAGGGGCCGCCCGTGACGATGTAATCGTTGCCCACGACGCGGATGTCGGTACCGAGTGCACGCAGTACTCCCACGGTCCATTCGACCTGGCGGGTGGTTGAAACCCCCGTGATCACGCTGGTTCCGGGGGCAAGTGATGCTAAAACGAGCGCACGATGGGCATGATATTTCGAGACGGGAATCTCGAGTTCGCCGGCGAGGGATTTTGATGTTCCACGAACCACGAGCTGCATAGTTACCCCTTCACGCATAGTTCCACCCCGAGATTGCAGGGGTCAGACCGCAATGAACTGCGGCGCGAAAGCGAGCTACGGTGCTCTGTTACTACGCATTAGACGAAGCAAGCCAGGGGCAGTGTTTTCAGGTTTCAACTTACGCTCGACACGCTATCCCAGCAAATTGGGGGCCAACAGTCATTGATTTTTACAGTGATCGAGGGATTGTTTTGTGCGTGTCGACAGTTTCCGCTGTGTCGACTCACTTCGGCCGCGTCGTCTGCTAGGCATTTCTTTTCCGGCCAGCGCGAGAGCCACTAATACTCACCACGCCAACAC
>JAODBB010000194.1 GCA_025463745.1 Subtercola sp. | reverse complement strand
AGCATCAACGACTACGACGTGAAGGTCGTGAAGCTGCAGGGCGAGTTCGTCTGGCACACCCACCCAGACACCGATGAACTGTTCATGGTTCGAAGCGGGCAACTCGTCATCCAGCTGCGCGATCGAGACGTGCACCTCGGCCCAGACGACGTGTTCGTGGTTCCCGCGGGTGTCGAGCACTGCCCGCGAGCTGAAGAAGAGGTGTCTGCGCTGCTGTTCGAGCCCAAGGGCACGGTCAACACGGGCGATGTCGGTGGAGATCGAACCGCCCCGCTTCAAGAGCTCTAGCCCAGTCTTCTCAACTCCTTCGCGAAGACTGCCGTCAACATCTTCGTAAACCTGTCGTGTAATAGTAATGTTCCTGATACAGTACTTGCTATGACACCGAACATGACAGACCCGGCACCGAATACGCCGCAGTCGGAGGTTTTTGCGTCAGACCTGTTGCGCGGGCACACCGACACCATCGTGCTCGGCACATTGCGCACTGCCGAGCGTTACGGATTCGAGATCTACAAGACGATCCGGGAGGCGACGGGAGGCGACTACGAGATCAAAGAAGCGACCCTGTACGCGACCTTCCGCCGACTCGTCAAAGACGGGCTCGTCGACGCCTACTGGGGCGATGAGACTCAGGGCGGCCGCCGCAAGTATTACCGGATCACCGACGCAGGGCGCGCCGTGTACACGCGCAACGTCGCCGACTGGAATGCCACTCAGCGCATCATCAACACGCTTCTGAACGCGAAGGACTCCCGCTCATGACCACGACTGACAACATCCACCGTTATCTCGACGAGGCGTTCGCCGACCTTCCGCGCACGCCAGACACCGCAGACCTGAAAGAAGAGATCCGCGGCAACCTGCAGGCGCGAGTTCAGGAGCTCGAGGGCGAAGGCACGCGGCCCGAAGCGGCCGCAGCCAGGGCGATCGCCGAGCTCGGCGACATCCACGAACTGGTCGACTCGATCGGCGACCCCGACCCCTCCGCACGCCCGGTTGACATCACCACACGGCTCATCGCACTCAACCGAATGAAAGTCAGCCCTGCATACGTGGTGCGCACCGTGCTCTTGTCGCTGCTTCTCGCGGGCGGCGTCACGATCGTGACTGTCGGCTCGATCCTCGGTGGCCTGGCAATAGCTCCTGCGTGGCTCATCGACGCACTGCCCATCGCTGCCCTGCTTTCGGGCGCGATTCTTGGCACCATAGTGGGCGATGCGCTCGCTCACGAGACCTCGCAGCATTACCCGATGCAGCCCCGCCGCGCCTTAGGTTTCGGCCTGGCGGCGTTCGCAGGCCTCGCTGGTCTCGGCTTGGTGGCGACCTGGTTCCAGGGCCCGCAGCTGTGGATGTTCGTGACCGGCTGCGTGCTCACGCTCGCCTCACTCATGGCATTCATCGCGCTCGGCATCACGCAGACAAACCGCGTCAAACCGTGGGTGAACGAGATGAACCATGACTTCGGCGACCGATTCTCGCAAGATCCCATTGCGGCGGCCCGGTTCGGCATCTACACCGTCGTGATCTGGATCGCCGGGATCGGGCTCTTCATCGTGCTGAGCATCGTGGTCGGCTTCGTCTGGTCGTGGCTCGCGCTGCTCGCGGCGCTGCTCGTGTTCTTCCTCGTGCTCGCGCGAATGCTTTTCGCCGTGGACTCCACCAAGGAATAGCAATAAAAGATGACTCGGATGCGCCAACATCCGAGCCACCAAAACCCTGAAGTCTCCCTGCGAAAGGGAGCTGCGCTAACAGTTATCAAGGCCCATACCAACTGTACCGGTGCGCGCTTTTTCGCCGGGTGACTCCTCAACCGAAGGAGCAACCCATGGCACCACCATCCGCTTCGCTCGCCATCGAGGCCAGCGAACTGCGCAAGTCCTACCCCGGCGCGCGCGGCAAGTCGCGCATCCAGGCCCTCGAGTCTGTCAGCTTCGGCGCCGAGACGGGCACCATCTTCGGCCTGCTCGGGCCCAACGGGGCCGGCAAGTCGACGACGATCAAGATTCTCTCGACTCTCTCGCGGCCCGACTCCGGAGACGCGAGAATCGGTGGGGTGGACGTGATTCGACAGCCCGACCGCGTGCGAAAGTCCATCGGCTTCGTCGCCCAAAAGGCGGTTTCAGATCCTATGGACACGGGTCGCGAGAATCTGATTCTTGCGGGGCGCCTGCAGGGGATGTCCAGAAGCTCCGCTCGGGCCCGCGCGGCCGAATTGCTCGAACGATTCTCACTCAGCGACTCGGCCGATCGACTGACGAAGACGTATTCGGGCGGCATGGCACGAAAGCTCGATGTCGCGATCGGACTGATGCATCATCCGCACGTGCTTTTTCTCGACGAGCCGACGACGGGCCTCGATCCGGAGGCTCGCGCCGAGATGTGGGCAGAGCTCGAGGCCATGGCCATGTTCGAAGAGATGACCGTACTCCTCACGACGCACTATCTCGAGGAGGCCGATCGGCTGGCGAGCAAGCTCGCCATCGTCGATCACGGCCGCATCGTCATCACGGGCACGCCCGATGAACTCAAGAACGGGTTGCACGGCGACGCGGTGTTCGTCGAGCTCGCGCCAGATACCGACCTGGATGCCGCGCTCACTGCGCTCTCGGGTGCGAACGGCCTGAGCGACGTGCTCGTCGACGGACGCACCCTGCGGGGCCGTGCCACGGTCGGCGCCGTCGCGCTCCCCCACGTGCTCGGGGCTCTCGATGCAGCGCGCCTGGGGGTCACCTCTGCGACCGTCGCGCGGCCCAGCCTCGACGATGTCTACCTCAAGTACACCGGCCGCAGCTTTGTCAGCGCGTCGACAAGCTCGGCAACGGAAAGGAACGCATCATGATCACCACAGTCACCCAGACAGGCCTCTTGACCGCTCGGCAGCTCCGCGCATTCATGCGGATGCCCGCCTACCTGATCATCAACCTCATCCAGCCGATCATCTGGCTGTTGCTGTTCGGCGCACTGTTCACCTCCGTCGTCGATATCCCCGGGTTCAGCGGCGGGAACAATTACCTGGACTTTCTTACTCCTGGCATCGTCATGATGATGGCGCTTTTCGGCGCGGCCTGGGCCGGCACCTCCTACATCCAAGACATGGATCGCGGCGTCATGGACCGCTTCCTGACTTCACCGACGAGCCGGGGTGGCCTGATTGTCGCCAATATGCTCTATCAGGCTGTTCTAACGATCATCCAGACGGTAGTCGTTCTGGGGGTCGCGTGGCTCGCTGGAGCACGATTCGGTGGCGGCATTCTCGGACTCCTGATCTTGCTGCTCTCTGCCGTGTTATTGACGTTCGTCTTCGCGGCCCTCTCGAACGCGATCGCCCTCCTCGCCCAGCAGCAAACCGCGCTCATCGCCATCTCGCAGGTGCTGGCCTTCCCACTGATGTTCCTCAGCTCCGCGATAATGGACGCCTCTCTGTCGCCGATCTGGGTTCAGAATGTCGCGCGCTTCAACCCGTTCGAATGGGCCGTCATCGCAGGGCGTGGCGCGCTGCAGTCGTCACCCGACTGGGCAACCATTTGGGCGCACCTCGGCCTGCTCGCGGCCCTCGTCGTCGTCATGACGGGGCTCGCCACGAGCGCCTTTCGCGCCTACCAGCGCTCCGTTTAGGTGAGAAGGTGATCGCTCACGAGACGAGTATCTTGAGCAGGATCACGAGTAGTCCGAAACAGGCCGTTGCGAATGCTCCGCAGAGTCGCCAGTACCAGGGCGCGCCGCGACTCCCGAAGGCGATCCAGCCGAGCAGGGCGAGGATGACGACTCCGAGCCAGAGCGCGGTCCAATAGGCGACTTGCCCGTTGAACCATCCGAACAGACGTTGCAATGCGGCCCATTTCAGATTGCGAAGACATGTCATTCCTCCGTCGTTGAGACCCAGTGTGCTCGCTTTCGGGCCCGGAGGGCAGATGGAGTTGGTGAACGTCAACGCTGTGACTCGCACGTCTCACCCAGGAAGGATGAGGTGTGGTTTCGACTCTTGACGCGCCCTGTTGCCGGGAGCATCCTGACGATTGCGGCAGAGTCGCCGCCTTCATCGATGCCGTACTCACTGGGGCTCGTGAGCCTCCTCTGGAGATGGGAAACACCATGGTCACTGATCGTCATTCTCGCTCTCTGCTGCCGATACCCGACCGGCCGGCTCCGGGTCTCACGACCTACGACGCGAAAGATCCCGACACGTCGTACCCGCCGATAGAACCGCTCTTGCCCCCGAAGGGCGCCCCGAACATCCTCATCGTGCTCGTCGATGACACGGGGTTCGGTGCATCGAGTGCGTTCGGGGGCCCGTGCTTCACGCCCAACGCCGAGAAGCTGGCCCTCGGGGGTCTGAAGTACAACCGGTTTCACACCACGGCTCTCTGCGCGCCCACTCGGCAGGCCCTGCTCACCGGTCGCAACCATCACTCCGTCGGCATGGGCAGCATCACCGAGACAGCGACATCGGCTCCAGGCAACAGTTCGGTGCGGCCGAATACAAAGGCACCGCTGGCCATGACCCTGAAGTTGAACGGGTATTCGACAGCCCAGTTCGGCAAATGCCATGAAGTGCCCGTGTGGCAGTCATCGCCCATGGGACCGTTCGACGCCTGGCCTTCGGCGGGCGGCGGCTTCGAGACGTTCTACGGTTTCATCGGCGGCGAGAACAACCAATACGAGCCGGCCCTTTACGACGGAACGACCCCCGTCGAGCCGCCGTCGACCCCAGAGGAGGGCTACCACCTGACAGAGGATCTCGCGGATCACGCGGTGAACTGGATCAAGACGCAGAAGGCACTGATGCCCGACAAGCCGTTCTTCGTCTACTTCGCACCTGGCGCGACCCACGCCCCGCATCACGTGCCGGCTGAGTGGTCGGACAAGTACAAGGGCACATTCGCGGGTGGCTGGGATGCGCTACGCGAGAGCACCTTCGCGCGGCAGAAAGAGATGGGCGTCATTCCAGATGACGCTCTCTTGACGCCCCGGCACGCCGAGATCCCGTCGTGGGAGGACATGCCCGACGACCTCAAGCCGGTGCTCGAACGCGAGATGGAGGTGTATGCCGGGTTCCTCGAGCACACCGATCACCACATCGGCCGAGTCATCGACTCGATCGAAGAGATCGGTGAACTCGACAACACCATCATTTACTACATCGTCGGCGACAACGGCGCCTCGGCCGAAGGAACGCTGAACGGCGCCTTCAACGAAATGGCCAACTTCAACGGCATGGCTGCGCTGGAGACCCCGGAATTCATGCGGTCGAAGATCGACGAACTCGGTACGCCGTCTTCCTATAACCACTATGCGGTCGGCTGGGCATGGGCGATGAACACTCCGTTCCAGTGGACGAAGCAGGTCGCCTCTCACTGGGGCGGTACGCGCAACGGCACCATCGTGCACTGGCCCAAGGGCATCGCGGAGAAGGGCGGGCTGCGAACACAGTTCACCCATGTCATCGACATCGCCCCGACCATCCTCGAAGCAGCCGGATTGCCCGAACCGACCATGGTGAACGGGGTGATGCAGACACCGATGGAGGGCACGAGCATGCTCTACACCTTCGATGAGCCCGGGACGCCGGAGCGCCACAGTCTGCAGTATTTCGAGATGTTCGGCAACCGCGGAATCTACCACAAGGGCTGGAGTGCCGTGACGAAACACCGCACCCCGTGGGTGATGGTGGGAGGATCCCTGCCGCAGTTCGACGACGATGTGTGGGAACTCTACGACGCAGCGACGGACTACAGTCAAGCCCACAACCTGGCGGCCGAGAACCCCGACCTGCTGGCGAAGCTGCAACGGTTGTGGATCATCGAAGCAACGAAGTACAACGTTCTGCCGATCGATGACCGCGGCGTCGAACGGGCGACCCCAGAGGTCGCCGGGCGGCCGACCCTCATCCGCGGCAACAGCCAGCTGCTCTACTCGGGCATGGGTCGGCTTTCGGAGAACAGCGTTGTCAGCATCAAGAACAAATCGTTCTCCGTCACCGCAGAGATCGTCACGTCAGACAAACCTCTCGCAGGGGTGATCATCGCGCAGGGCGGCCGTTTCGGTGGTTGGAGTCTGTTCGTGAAAGACGGCTTCGTCACGTTCGTCTACAACGTGCTCGGCATCCAGGAATTCGCGACAGTGGCCGACTCTGCGGTCTCACCAGGCAAGCACCAGGTGCGAATGGAGTTCGCCTACGACGGCGGTGGTCTCGGCAAGGGCGGAAACGTCACCCTCTACGACGACGGCGTGGCGGTCGGCACAGGCAGGGTCGCCGCAACCCAGGCGATGGTCTTCTCCGCAGACGAGACCACGGATGTCGGCTACGAATCCGGAACCTCCGTCTCTGCCGACTACACCGGTTCGACGAGCCGGTTCACCGGCAGGATCAATTGGGTGCAGATCGACCTCGGCGACGACGACCACGACCACCTCATCGACCCCGAAGAGCGCCTGCGAATCGCGATGGCGCGACAATAAACTTCTCGACGCCGTATTCTCGCGACGCGCGCAGAGCGTCGATTCTCAGGTGATGAGGAGATCGATCGCGAGCGCGAGGCGTTCGAGATATATTTCGCGTGAGTCGACCTGATACTTGAGGCCGATCGACACACTGATCAGGGTCTGTGCCACTGCTGTGGGTGCTGTTGATGGGGCCCGTCGTGCCGCAGTGCTGATGGATTCCGCCACGATCGTGTTCGCGATGAGTTCCGCGAAGCGTCGTGGCGCGTCGTGCACAATCGTGCCGAGGAGCATCGGATTGTCATCGATCACGACCGCGATGTCTGCGCTCAACGGGCCGATGTAGCGACCCGCCCAGCGGTCGAAACCCTCAAGAAGCCGGTCATGCAACGGGCGCGAGCGATCTGCCAGTGTCACCTCGATCGCCGTTAGATCGGATGTCAGAACGCGCGTCACGGCGGCGCGGAAGAGTTCTTCTTTCGAGATGAACAAGAAGTACAGTCCGGGCCGGGAAATGCCGGCCGCCCGCGCGATCTCGTCCATCGATGTCTTGCGGTAGCCGAAGCGCGCGAAGGTGAGGAGCGCGGAGTCGAGTACAGATTCGCGTCGGCTCGAACTCTCTTGGCTCGGGGCATCCGGAACCGACGGCTGCGTACTCATACGAAGAGCATACAGATCAGATACCTACTTTACAAATAGTGTCTAGTACGTATAGTTGGCCCATGACATCTCCCACCTTGATCACGACTCGATTCACGGCCTCGAGCACGGCCGACGACGTTCTCGAGGGCATCGATCTCTCCGGTACCCGGGCGGTCGTCACCGGCGCTTCCTCTGGCATCGGCGTCGAGACGGCTCGTGCGCTGGCGGCGGCTGGTGCAGAGGTGACGCTCGCCGTGCGCGACGTGGATGCCGGGGCCGCCGTAGCTGAGATGGTCACCCGCACGACCGGTACTCACACGATTCACGTCGCCGCACTCGATCTGGCCGACAGAACGAGCATCCACTCGTTCGTGGAGGGGTGGGAGGGCCGGCTGCACCTGCTCGTGAACAACGCCGGCATCGTGACGGGCGGCCTCGAACGAACATCCGACGGATGGGAATTGCAGTTCGCGACCAACCACCTCGGCCACTTCGCTCTCGCCACTGGCCTGCATGATGCGCTGGCGCTCGGGGCAGCCGAGAGACACGGCGCGAGAATCGTCGCACTGAGCTCGACGGCCCACATGCGTTCGGGCGTCGACTTCGATGACATTCATTTCGAACGTCGCAGCTATGACCCGCAAATCGCCTATGCGCAATCGAAGACGGCGAATTCATTGTTCGCGCTCGAGGCGACGCGACGCTGGCATTCCGATGGAATCGTCGCGAATGCCGTCAATCCGGGCGCCATCGCAACGGGACTGCAGCGCAACTTCACGCCCCGGCAACGAGAGTCGCTTGACAGCCTCGCCGCAGCCGGGCTATTCACCTACAAGACGGTCGAGCAGGGAGCCGCCACTAGCCTCGTCGCGGCAACGGCCGCGGAGTTCGCCCGCACTGGGGGCCACTATCTCGATGACTGCCAGGAGGCCTACATGGTGCCGAATGACGCGCTTCTCGCCGATCATCCTCACGGAGTGAAGGAATGGGCACTCGACCCCGCGAGTGCCGAACAGCTCTGGAATACATCGAGCGAGCTCCTTCGAACGTGAGCGCATCGACTGCCGGCAGTGCTGCGACCTCGGTGCCGGCGAGCCGGCCGCAGTGGTTAGGCTCGTGAACATGGCGACAGTAATTCTGGTGCGGCACGGCCGCACCACGGCGAACGTCAGCGGAGTGCTGGCCGGGCGCACGGCCGGCGTGAAACTCGACAAGGTCGGGCGCGAACAAGCGGTTCGCACGGGCGAGCGCCTGGCTGTGGTGCCGCTGGTCGGAGTCGTCTCGAGCCCGCTGGAGCGGTGCCGGCAGACGGCGCGGGCCATCCTCGACCTGCAGTCCGGCTCGCCGTCGACCCCGATCGAGAACGGTATCACCGAGTGCGACTACGGGCAGTGGCAAGGCCGCCCACTGAGCGAGCTCGCGAAGGAGAAACTGTGGTCGGTGGTTCAAACGCATCCGTCAGCCGCCGTGTTTCCTGACGGCGAGTCACTGGCGGCGATGCAGGCGAGGTCGGTCGCTGCGATCAGGCGCCACGATGCGGCGTTCGAGGCCGAATTCGGGCCCGGCGCCGTGTGGGTAGCGGTGAGCCACGGAGACATCATCAAGTCGATTCTGGCCGACGCGCTCGGCATGCACCTCGACCTGTTCCAGCGCATCACCGTGGGTCCGGCGTCGGTGTCGATCGTGCGGTACGGGGCCAACCGCCCCGATGTTGTCGCCACGAACACCGAGTCGGGTGACCTCTCGTGGCTTCGTGCGAGTGCGCCGCAGACCGATGCTCCGGTGGGTGGCGGTGCCGGTGTGCAGGCGCCAGTGGAAGCATCCGGCGCCTAAAATATTCGTATGCCCACAATCGTTCATGAGTTCGCCTGGCCCGACCGCGTTGTCGTCGGCACCGTCGGCCGACCGGGGTCACGCACGTTCTATCTGCAAGTGCGAACCGGCGGTCAACTCGTCAGCGTCGCTCTTGAAAAGGAGCAATCGGCCCTGCTCGCCGAAAAGATCGACGAGATTCTCGATGCGCTGATGGCGGGTGAGGGAAATCCGTTCAGTATTCCGGCAACCACTCCGGTCGAGCTCGTCGACAATGAGCCGCTTGAGACCGTCGAAGAACAGTTCCGGGCCGGCACGA
>JAODBB010000177.1 GCA_025463745.1 Subtercola sp. | reverse complement strand
TTCGGTGTCGTGGTGCTGATTCTGGCCGCGTTATTGCTCACGATCATCCCGATCATCGTGTCGCAGACCAGCAACCTCATCACGAACTTTCCGACATACATCACGAACTTGCAGAACTCCGACTGGTTCAAGGGCCTCGAACAGCAGCTCTCGGGTGTAGTGAGCGTCGACGACGTCGTCAAGAACCTGCAGAGCTTCTTGAGCCCCGACAAGGTGCTCTCGCTCGGCGGTGGGTTGTTGGCCGTGGGCGCGGGGGTCGCAAGCGGGGTGACCGGTTCGGTCATCGTGCTGATTCTGACGCTGTACTTTCTCGCCTCGCTGCGTTCGATGAAGCGGGTGACCTACCGATTCGTGCCTGCGACGAAGCGTGCGAACTTCGCCGACATCACCGAGCAGATCACCCAGGCGGTCGGCCGGTATGTGGTGGGTCAGATCGCGTTGGCGTTGGTCAACGGCATCCTGAGCTTCATCTTCTTGACGATCATCGGAGCGCCGCTGCCGGTGCTGCTCGCGTTCATCGCCTTCTTGCTGTCGCTGATCCCGTTGATCGGTACGATTTCCGGTTCTGTGATCATTGTGCTGGTCTGTCTCCTCGCCTCGCCGCTGACCGCACTGGTGGCGGCCATCTACTACCTCATCTACATGCAGGTGGAGGCATACTTCCTGAGCCCGCGCATCATGAACCGCGCGGTGGCGGTGCCTGGCGCGGTCGTGGTGATCGGCGCGGTGGCCGGTGGAACCATTGCCGGCGTGCTCGGCGCTCTCGTGGCGATCCCCATCGCGGCCTCGGCCATCATCATCATCGAAAAGGTGGTCTTCCCGAAGCAGGACGCCAAATAGGGCACTGTCTGGCACGCAATACGGTGCCTGAGCAGGCCTTCGTATTGACGCGAGCCGGGGCCTCTGGAAGGCCGAGGGAGGTTCGAGCAGGGCCCTTTCGGGCACGCAATACGGTGCCTGAGCAGGCCTTCGTTTGGACGCGAGCCGGGGCCTCTGGAAGGCCGGGGGAGGTTTGAGCAGGGCCCCTTCGGGCACGCAATACGGTGCCAGAGCAGGCCTTCGTATTGACGCGAGCCGGGGCCTCTGGAAGGCCGGAGGAGGTTTGAGGAGGGCCCTTTCGGGCAAGCAATACGGTGCCTGAGCAGGCCTTCGTTTGCACGCGAGCCGGGGCCTCTGGAAGGCCGGGGTGACGCTCTACCCGTAGGGGTGCTAACTGAGGATGAGCGTGCCGGAGCGACTCATATATCGGTGTCTGCCCACTCATCCTCGGTTAGCTGCGATCAGTTTCCGTTGGCTGCCGGCGACTTTCGTCGGAGTACGTGGAATGTGGCGCTACATGGGTTGCCACATCGGCTGTGCTCCGACGGAAGTGGAGTGGGGAGTCGGGCTATCGGCGGGCGGGCTTCAGGTAGAGGGCCGCCAGGGGCGGGAGGGTGAGCTCGACTGAGGCCGGGCGGCCCGACCAGGGCACGGCTTCGGCCTGCACCGAGCCGAAGTTGCCGACGCCCGAACCGCCGTATTCGAGGGCGTCGGTGTTGATGATCTCTTCCCACACGCCGCCGAAGGGCAGACCCACTCGGTAGGGGCCGACGGGGGCGCCCGAGAAGTTCATCAAGATCGCGATGGGGTTGCCGTCGGCATCCCACCTGAGGAACGACACGAGGTTCTTCTCGCTCGAGCCGCCGTCGATCCACTCGAACCCGCCGGGCTCGTTGTCGCGCAGCCAGAGGGCTGGATTCTCGCGGTAGACGCGATTGAGCGAAGACACGAGGTGCAGCAGCGAACGGTGAACGGGCTGGTCGAGAATCCACCAGTCCAGCCCGCGCTCTTCGCTCCATTCGGAGGGCTGGCCGAACTCCTGGCCCATGAAGAGGAGCTGTTTGCCGGGGTGCGCCCACATGAAACCGAGGTAGGCGCGCAGGTTCGCGAGTTTCTGCCAGTGGTCGCCGGGCATCTTCGAGAGCAGAGAGCCCTTGCCGTGCACGACCTCGTCGTGCGAAATCGGCAGGATGAAGTTCTCGCTGAACGCGTACAAGAAGGAGAAGGTGATCTCGCCGTGGTGGTACGACCGGTAGAGCGGGTCGGTCTCGATGTAACCGAGCGTGTCGTGCATCCAGCCCATGTTCCATTTGAGCCCGAAGCCGAGTCCGCCCTGATTCGTGGGGTGGGTGACGCCCGGCCAGCTGGTCGACTCTTCGGCGATCATCACGATGCCGGGGTAACGGCGGTAGGCCGTGGCGTTGACCTCCTGCAGCAGGCTGATGGCTTCGAGATTCTCGCGGCCGCCGTACTGGTTCGGCAGCCAGTCGCCCGACGATCGCGAGTAGTCGAGGTAGAGCATCGAGGCAACGGCGTCGACCCGCAGCCCGTCGATGTGAAACTCTTCGAGCCAGTACAGTGCGTTGGCCACGAGAAAGTTGCGTACTTTCGAGTCGCCGAAGTTGAAGACCAGGGTGCCCCAGTCCGGCTGCTCTCCGCGCCGGGGGTCGGGATGCTCGTACAGCGCCTCCCCGTCGAACTTCGCCAGCGCCCATTCGTCTTTCGGGAAGTGCCCCGGCACCCAGTCGAGCAGCACGCCGATGCCCGCCTGGTGCAGGCGGTCGATCATGTACCGCAGATCATCCGGTGACCCGAAGCGCGCGGTCGGCGCGAAGTAGCCGGTCACCTGGTAACCCCACGAACCGCCGAAGGGATGCTCGGCCAGCGGCATGAACTCGACGTGAGTGAATCCCAGCTCGCGTACGTAGTCGATGAGCTCGTCGGCAATGCTGCGGTAGTCGAGGCCCGGGCGCCACGAGCCGAGGTGCATCTCGTAGACGCTCATGGGAGAGTTGTGCGGGTCGCGCTCGGCACGAGCGCGCATCCACTCGCCGTCGCCCCACGTGTAGTACGAGTCGGTGATGACCGAGGCCGTGAGGGGCGGCACCTCAGTGCGCCGGGCCAGGGGGTCGGCCTTGCTGACCCAGCCGCCGTGCTGGGCGAGCAACTCGAACTTGTAGTTGCTGCCGGGTTCGAGGTCTGGAATGAAGATCTCCCAGACGCCTGAGCTGCCCAGGCTGCGCAGCGAATGGCGGGTGCCGTCCCAGCCGTTGAAGTCGCCGATCACGCGAACGGCGCGGGCGTGCGGCGCCCATACGGCGAAGGCGGTGCCGGTGAACGCGGCCTCGGCGCCGTAGTGCGTGCGGTAGTGCGCGCCGAGAACGTCCCAGAGCTGCTCGTGACGCCCCTCGCCGATCAGGTGCAGGTCGAGCTCGCCGAGGGTTGGGGCGAAGCGGTACGGGTCGTCGGCGCTCCAGGTCGAGCCGTCGTCGTAGCTCGCGTCGATCGTGTAGTCGTTGATGCCGGTGAGAGTGAACCCCTGCCAGATGCCGCCATAGAGATGGGTGAGCTGCACGCGCGCGCCGTTCGAGAGCACCGCGGCGACCTCCGAAGCGAGCGGGCGAAGCGTGCGGATGACCGTGATGGGGTCAGCTACACCAGCACCCTGCACGAGGTGCTGCCCGAGCACTTTGTGCGGATCGAAGTACGACCCGGTGGCGACCTGCTGCAGCACCGAATCGGGCACCTGCGGAATGCTGAGGGTGGTAAGCCCGTCGATCTGAGTCATCAGGAATCGCCTTCGTTCGAGGTGAGGGGTGGGGCTGAGGAGATCACGGCGTCGCCTCAGTCACGGCGTCGGCTGCGGCATCCTGCTCGTCTGGCCCGTAGTGCACCCGCAAAATGTGCACGGGCTCGCCGAACGCGTTGAGCCGCACATAGTTGTCGGCGCCCCACTGCCAGGTGGCCCCGGTGATCAGGTCGGTGACCCTGAATTGCGCCCCAGGCTCGATGCCGAACTTCGTCACGTCGAGCCGCACGGTGGTCTCGCGCACCGACCACGGGTCGACGTTCGCCACCACGATGATGCCGTCTGGCACCGCGTTCGCCGTGAACTCTGCCGCGATGAACTTGCTGTACACGAGAATCGAGTCGTCGTCACTGGCGTGAATGTCGAGGTTTCGCAGTTGCTGCAGCGCCGGATGCTCGCGCCTGATCTGATTGAGCAGCGTGATGTACGGGGCGATCGAGGTACCCGCGGCCTCGGCGGCGGCGAAGTCGCGCGGCTTGAGCTGGTACTTCTCGTTGTCGATG
>JAODBB010000211.1 GCA_025463745.1 Subtercola sp. | reverse complement strand
CTCGTTTCGTACGTTGACCATCTCGAGCAGGGTTTCGTCGATGAGCTTACTGAGCGACACTTTTCTGGCCAATCCCCTTCGTTGTAACAAGTAACCCTCATGTTACTCGCAGCCGAGGATTGATCGGGGTACGAGTCACCGAGTCTGTGTAAATTCTCTAGCGTTTGACAGGTAATTCGGCCCGGTTTCGACTGATTTTCGATTTTTTGTCACCAGTGTGTCGGCGATTCCTGAACTACCCAGCCTCATCTGACAGACTGTGCGGGTGTCAAACGAGCCGGCAGCGACCTTTCCCACGAACAAGGTCACCCCTGAACTCATCTTGCACAGGGCGGCCCGAATCGAAGACGCCTTTCACGAATTTCGCGAGAACCGAGCCCGAAAACGGGGTTACCACACCACGGTCATCCCGTACACCGGCTACGGTTCGACCACCTGGATTCGGGTGCTCAGCCGCGTGCTGCTGACCCGTGACAAGAAAGACCGCAGGCGGCTGCCCCTGATCGGGCGGCGCGACGAGACGGTGCGCGGCTGGCGCAGCTTCACCAGCGTTCCTGTGAACGAGGTCGAGGTGACGGTCACCGTCGACGGCATCGTCCACCAGGTGAAGGCCGATCGCGGCGGCGTCGTGGATGCCGAACTCGCCGTCTCGCTCGAACCCGGCTGGCACACCATTCAGCTGCAAGCCGAAGACTCCCAGGTTGTCGAAGCGCCCGTGTTCGTCATCGACCCGACAGCGAAATTCGGTGTGGTGAGCGACATCGACGACACGGTCATGGTGACGGCCCTGCCCCGGCCGCTGCTGGCGGCGTGGAATACGTTCGTGCTCGACGAGCACGCGCGGATGCCCACGCCCGGCATGGCGGTGCTGCTCGATCGGCTGGCCTCCGAGCATCCGGGTTCGCCCACGATCTATCTGTCGACAGGGGCGTGGAACGTTGCGCCCACCCTGACGCGCTTCTTGTCGCGCAACCTGTACCCCTCGGGTGCGCTGCTGCTGACCGACTGGGGGCCCACCCACGACCGCCTCTTCCGCAGTGGGCGCGAACACAAACGCGACAACCTGCACCGGCTGGCCGAAGAGTTTCCTGACATGATATGGCTGCTCGTCGGCGACGACGGTCAGCACGACGAAGAGATCTACGGCGAATTCGAAGAGCAGCACCCGGGCAACGTGGCGGCGATCGCCATTCGCCAGCTCTCCCCCAGCGAAGCAGTGCTCGCCGGCGGTCGCTCGAAGTCAGAAGACATGTCAGAGAAGTCGCAGGCGCTCTGGATGTACGCTCCCGACGGCGCCGGGCTCGCGAAGCAGCTGCGGGCCGCCGGTTTGCTCTGATCTGTCGCACTATCTGAGGGCCGGCATGAAGAAGACACACCGTGACACGCTGACCCGGCTGCGGCTCGCGAGTCAGTGGATCAGCTCGGCTACCGGATCGCCGCGCGACGTGGTGCGGCGGATGACCGCCATGCAGGCCCAAGACCTGCCGGGCGCGAAATGGTCGATCGGCCTCCGCTCCCCGGGCAGCAGGCTCGCTGACGTCGACGCGGCCCTCAACCGCGGCGAGTTCGTGCGCTCGTGGCCGTTTCGCGGCACCCTGCATTTCGTTGCCGGCGAAGACCTGGGCTGGATGCTCGACCTCACCGCCAGCCGCACCATCGCCGGCGCTGAAACGCGTCATCGCGCACTCGGGCTCGACTCCGATGCCTTCACCCGCGCCCGAATGATCGCCGAGAACGTTCTCGCCGGCGGGCACGCCCTCACCCGCAACGCCCTGTTCGACGAGTTCAGGGCAGGCGGGGTATCGCCCGACGGGCAACGCGGAAGCCACCTGCTCTGGTACCTCAGCCACACCAAAACCCTCTGCTTCGGCCCGATGCAGGGCAACGCGCAGGCCTTGGTGCTGCTCGAGGAATGGGTTCCCTCGCCCCGAACGCTCTCGCGCGACGAAAGCGTCGGCGAACTGGTCATGCGGTACTTCACCAGCCATGGGCCTGCCACGGTCAAAGACTTTCTCTGGTGGTCGAAGGTGCTGACGAAAGAGGCTGCTCGTGGGCTTGAAATCGCGGGCGCCGACCTGGAGTCTCTCGACCTCGACGGGGTGACATACTGGGTCGGTGCCGGGATGCTCGATGCATCCGTAGCTCGCACCACAGCCTCGCGCGCGGTGCATCTGCTGCCCGGCTTCGACGAATACCTGCTCGGGTACGGCGATCGAAGTGCGGCGCTCGACCCCGTGCACTCCAATCGCATCGTTCCTGGCGGCAACGGGATGTTCTTGCCCACGATCGTCGGCGGTGGGCAGGTGCTCGGAACGTGGTCTCGCCGCGCGACTCCGAAGATCGTGTCCGTCTCGTTCGACCCTTTCGCGCCCCTGAGCGCCGCCCGCGAGGCTGCCGCTCGTTCGGCGGCGCGCGGATACGCTCGGTACCTCGACCTGCCTCTCGCCGAGTAGTTTGGCAGCAGCGCGGCACCGGCCGCTGGGCTGTGGGCAGAGTCCCGCGCTCGTGCGGGTCATGGTGTATCCGCCATATCGGCCGTGTCGGTGGTGGCGTTGCGTTGCCAGGGTTCGCGGCGGGCCGGGAGGTCGGCCATTTGGAGGGGTTTCAGGCGGGTTCGGGTGCGTTGCTGGGTGGCGGGGTCTGGGGGTTCTGGTCCAGTCCAGCCAGGCCGGTGGCA
>JAODBB010000159.1 GCA_025463745.1 Subtercola sp. | reverse complement strand
CCATCGTCTACTTCGACGGCACGCGTGGCCCAGGCTCCGTCGAGCTCGGCAGCCGCGGCTCGAAGATGCTGACGCGGTACTTTCCCGAACTCGTCGAGGCCTTCAGCACACTACTGCCGGGCCCCTGCGTTCTCGACGGCGAGATCGTGGTGCAGAAAGGCGAGGCCGGGCACGCAAAGCTCGACTGGGATTCGCTGACCCAGCGCATCCACCCGGCCGCGAGCAGGGTGAAGAAGCTCGCAGAAGAGACCCCCGCGATGTTCGTCGCCTTCGACCTGCTGGGTCAGGGTGACGAGAGCCTGCTCGAGACGCCGTTCGGCCAGCGCCGAGAAGCACTCGAGGCGCTGATGGCGGGCATCGGGCATCCGCTGCACCTCAGCCAGTGCACCACCGACGTCGAACTCGCGCGCGAGTGGCTCACCGAATTCGAGGGCGCCGGGCTCGACGGCGTGGTGGCGAAACCGCTGGCCGCCGCCTACGCCCCCAACAAGCGCATCATGTTGAAGACGAAGCATCACCGCACCGCCGACGCAGTGGTGACGGGTTACCGGATGCACGCCAGCGGCCGAGGCGTCGGCTCACTGCTGCTCGGGCTCTACGATGCCGACGGCGAGCTGCGCAGCGTGGGCGGCGCGTCGGCCTTCAGCGATGCCCGCCGGCTCGAGCTGATCGACGAACTCGCGCCCCTCGTGGAGCGGGATGCGAACGGCGACCCGGTGAAGGGCGAGGGCGAACGCAGCCGGTTCTCGAGCGGCAAAGACGTGTCGTTCGTGCGGCTGCGGCCAGAGAAGGTGGTGGAGGTTCGCTACGACCAGATGGAGGGGTCGCGGTTCAGGCACACCGTTCAGTTCGACCGCTGGCGGCCCGAACGGGAAGCGCGCTCGTGCACGTTCGAGCAGCTCGACCTGCCGAACGCGTACGATCTGAGCCGCGTGCTCGTCTGACACCGCGTGCTCGTCTGACACCGGGTGCCCGTCTGACGCCGGGTGCTCGTTTGACGCCGCGTGCTCGTCTGACGCCGGGTGAGTAGCTCCGCGCAGCGGGCGTATCGACCCCGCGAACGTGTGCGGGTTTCGATACGCGAGCTGCTGTGCGGCGTGCTCCTCAACCAGCGACGGGTGTCAGTACCAGTTCACCGACTGCGAGTGCGACCACGCCGAGCAGGGGGTTCCGTACGACGACGCTATGTACTTCAAGCCCCAGGTGATCTGCGTGGTGGCGTTCGTCTCCCAGTCAGAGGCGATCGACGACATCTTGCTGCCAGGCAGGGCCTGCGGGATGCCCGCCGCACCGCTGTCGGAGTTAGAGGCCTCGTACGACCATCCGGACTCTTTCTGCCAGAGCGAGACGAGGCAGGAGAACTGGTCGGATCCCCAGCCGTATTGTGAGGAAGCCAGGTTCGCGGCGGTGGATTTGGCGCCGTCGACGGTGTTGCCAGCGGCGAGCGCTTCGGCCGCGGCCTGTGCAGCGGCTGCGGCATCGGCGGCGGCCTTCGCTGCGGCCGCAGCGGCGGCTTCGGCGGCCACGCGGTCGGCCTCATCGGCGGCAGCCTGCACGTTCTGCGACTCGAATTCGGTCTGCACGGTGAGGTTCTTCACGGTCTGCGGGTCGAGTCGGCCGTAGTCGCCGAGCGAGGCGACCGACGTAGACAGATTGGTTGTATCGACCTTCGCCTGGGCCGAGCGCACCACGCGTTCGGCGCGAGAGAGAGTGTTCTGGGCGTTCGCGACGACCGCAGATTTCGTGACGGTGTCGGTCAGGGCTTGCTGGGTGCGCTGGGTGGCTGCCGCTTGCGCCGCGGAGCTGACCGAGGCCTGCACAGCGAACCCCGTTCCGACCACCAGGCCGGTCGCGATGATCGCTGAGGCGATCAGCATCTTCTGGCCGAAGAACCGGCGACGGCTCCGGGGCGGGTGGATCGTGCGGCGGGTTGCCGTGGCGGGTACGTTGCGCTGCGCGGTGTCGGTGTCGCGCGTGGTGACGGTGCCGTCTAGAGTGCTGCTGCCGTGCTTGGCGGTGGTGGCGCGCCCGGCGGTGGTGCCGCGCTCTGCGGGGGCGGTGTCTGTGCCGTGTTCGGCAGGGGTGGTGTCTTTGCCGAGTTCGGCGGCGGTGCCGTCGTGAATGCGGCTGCTGTGCTTGGCGGTGGTGTCGTCTTGGGCGGTGGAGCGTCGTTCGGGTTGGTTGGGTGTTTCGCGGTGCATAGGTTCCTCAAACTTGGCCGACCTGTGCGCGCTAGGGTCGCACATACTCACAAAACTCCGCGTGCCGTTCGGGGTGGGGGGGAATGCCAGGGGTGCTGGCGCCGGCAAGGCGCGCGCCAACGTACTCGCCGAGGGCGAGAACGTACGCGCGAACGCAGAGGGTGACGGTCGGTGTCGAAAGCTCGGCGCGAACTCAGCGCCGGCGTGCCCGCCCGGGGCCTCACTGGGCGCCGCAGGCGAAGCAACAATCCTAACCCCGGTATTCTGGGCGAACCCCCCGGTGAGCCTGGCAATCTCATCCATGCGCGCACCCGTCGACAACCGACGCCCATCCATACGCATCCGTCGACCTCTGACGCCGATCGACGCTCACCCGTCGCGTCCGACGCCCATCCACACTCATAC
>JAODBB010000127.1 GCA_025463745.1 Subtercola sp. | reverse complement strand
ACTCGGCCCGGTGTACGGCGTGCAGTGGCGGTCATGGCCGACCCCGACGGGTGAGCACATCGATCAGATCAGCCAGGTGCTGCACACGCTGAAGTCAGATCCCGATTCGAGGCGGATGATCGTGTCGGCCTGGAACGTCGCCGACATCCCCCAGATGGCGCTGGCCCCGTGCCACGCCTTCTTTCAGTTCTACGTCGCCGACGGAAAGCTCTCGTGCCAGCTCTATCAGCGCAGCGCCGACCTGTTTCTCGGGGTGCCGTTCAACATCGCGAGCTACGCCCTGCTCACCCACCTGGTGGCCGCGCAGGCCGGCCTCGAGGTCGGCGATCTCATCTGGACGGGCGGCGACTGCCACATCTACGACAACCACCGCGAACAGGTCGCCGAGCAGCTCAGCCGCGAGCCGTTCCCGCTGCCTACCCTGAAGCTGCTGCGCACGCCTGCGAGCATCTTCGATTACGAGTACGCAGACTTCGAGATCGAGAACTACCAGCACCACCCGGCCATCAAAGCGCCGGTCGCAGTGTGAGCATGCCCATCGTTCGCGCCGAGCGAGTGGATGATCGGGCCGACGCCGGGGCGCTCCGATGAGCATTGCGCTGATCTGGGCCGAAGCCCGCGGCGGCATCATCGGCGACGCCGGAACGATTCCGTGGCACCTGCCCGAAGACCTCGCCCATTTCAAAGAGCTCACTACCGGTGACGCGGTGCTGATGGGCCGCAAGACCTGGGATTCGCTGCCCGAACGGTTTCGGCCGCTGCCGGGGCGGCGCAATCTCGTGCTCACGCGTGACCCGGAGTGGACTGTCGTAGGCGCCGAGGTCGTGCACTCGTTCGGCGACGCGATCGTGGCCGTCGACACCGGTGCCGCTCCGAGTGGCGGGGCTGCGCAGCGCGGCGCGGCGTCCAGCGGCGGCGCGGCGCCGGCATCCGGCTCCGCTTCGGCTTCCGACGACGACGATGAGTTGCTGTGGGTGATCGGCGGCGGCCAGCTCTACCGGCAGTCGATGACCCTGGCCTCCCGCCTCGAAGTCACCGAGCTCGACCTGGGAGTGCGCGGCGACACGCTCGCACCGGCGGTGGATGCCACCTGGGCACGCATTTCGGCGTCGCCCTGGCTCGAGTCTGCCACGGGCATCCGGTACCGTTTCGTGAGTTACGCACGCTGAAGATCACCGCGCGGCTGAACGGTGCACCGGAGTGCGCTGCACGTGCCGACCGCCGACCGCTTGCACGCGGCCGACCGCCGCGGGGCTCAGAGCGCCAGCGCGAGACCCGTCAGCACCTGATTGATGGTCGGCACTCCCTCGGCTCGAAAGACCTGCTCGCCGGCCTCGTTCTCGATGACCACCGTCGGGGTGGCGGTGATGTCGGCGCGCTCGGCGGCATCCGGATGCACGGCCACATTCACCTCGGTGACCGAGACGTTGCTCACCAGCGCTGCCGCCTGGTCGATGACCGCGCGCGTCGACGTGCACGCGCCGCAGAACGACGACGAGTAAAGGCGAACCTGCATGCGAGGTACAGCAATCGCGGGCTCTCCGGCATTCCCGCCGCTGTTGAATAGCAGCACAGCATGGCCCACGCCGACGATGCCGGTAGGAGGTATCGAGACCGGTTCGAGCCTGGGGGTTTGGATACGCGCGACTGCGCCGCGCAACCCAACCAGCGGCGGACCTACAGCGGGCGAATACCGAAAGCCTGCGCGAGCTTGTCGATCTTCTGCGCCCGGCCGAGCCGCGGAAGGTCGCTGCCGTCACGGATGACGCGGCCACGCGACTCGAAGTCGTCGAGAAAGTCGCGCGCCCACGTCGCGTCGGAGCGGGTGGGGCTGATGACCTCGTTGATCACGGGCAGTTGCTCGACGTCGAGGCAGAGTTTGCCGGTGAGGCCGAGGGTTACGGCGAGCGCCGACTGCTCACGCAACACGGGGTGGCTGCTACCGACCGTGGGACCGTCGATCGGGCCCGGCAACCCGCCGATGCGGCTGGCGACGACCAGCCGGGAGCGGGGGTAGGCCATCGCGAGGTCGTCGGCGCCGGTTCCGGTGTCGCGGCGGTAGTCGCCGCTGCCGAACGCCAGGCGAAAGACACCGCGCGCCTCGGCGATGGCGCGCGCCTCTTCGATGCCGAGGGCCGACTCGATGAGGGCGATGACCGGCGTTCTGCCGCCCAGGCGGTCGAACGTCTCGGTGACGTGAGCGCCGTATTCGGCTTTGGCGAGCATCACGCCACGCAACCCCGGCAGACCCTTGAGCGCGTCGACATCACCCGACCAGAACTCGCTGGCGTGATCGTTGATGCGCACCCACGCCTCGCCGCCGCCCTGCAGCCACGCCGCGACATCGTCGCGCGCCTTCGGCTTCAGCTTCGGGTCGACCGCGTCTTCGATGTCGAGCACGATCTGATCGGCGCGCGACGACGCGGCCGCGTCGAAGGTCTCTGGCCGGGTCGCCGCCACGAGCAGCCACGATCTGGCAATCTCCGCCGATACCGGGTGCCCGGCGATCTCGAATGTGGGCGCGGCAGTATCTTGTGGCAGATCAGTCATCAGCGGCTTTCTCGTCTTGGGGTTTCCCGACCGCAATGTTACCCGCCCCGCCCTCCCCTCTTCCCCTTCTCCCCCACCCCCTCCCGCCCGTGCCCTCCCCTGCCCGCCCGTCCGTCCGTCCGTCCATTTTGCGAAGATGCACGCTAACGGCGGATTTAGCGTGCATCTTCGCAAAATCGACGGACCGGCGGGGGGGGGAGGGGTACGGGCAGCGAAGAGCCGGGGGTTAGAAGTACTGCGAACCGGCGTCGATGCTCAGGTGCTCCGCGGTGATGTACTTCGCGTCGTCAGAGGCGAGAAAAGCGACCGCATTCGCGATGTCTTCGGCCTCGACACTCCACACCGGCAAGAACGGCGTACCCATTGCCGCGAGCGGCGGGTTCGACGCGTTCGTGCGCGTGATCGCTTCGATCATGCTCCCGGAACCCATCGGCGTGTTCACCGCGCCCGGATGAACACTGTTCACCCGGATGTGATGCTTGCCGAGCTCGGCCGCGAACGCCCTGGTCATTCCGGTCACCGCATGCTTGCTCGCCGTGTAGTGAATCATGAACGGCTGCATCTTCTTGCCGGCGTACGAGCTGGTGAGGATGATCGATCCCCCGCCCGCGGTCACCAAGTGCGGCGCTCCCACCATCACCGTGTTCCAGACGCCGACCACATTCGTGTCCATCGTCACCTGGAACATCTCCGGCGTGGTTTCGTCCCACGTGGCCGGAATACAGATTCCGGCATTGGCCACCACCACGTCGAGATGCCCGAGTTCAGCCACCCCTCGATCGACGACCGATCGCATCTTCTCCAGATCGCGCACATCGCACTGTTCGAAGATGATGCGGCGGTCGAGACCCTCGACCAGCCGAACGGTCTCGTTGAGGTCTTCGAGCGACGACGAGTCGTACGGCACCAACGGAATCTCGCCCGCGAGGTCGACGGCGATGATGTCGGCCCCTTCACTGGCGAGTTTCACGGCGTGCGCGCGACCCTGGCCACGGGCAGCGCCCGTGATGAAGGCGACTTTGCCTTCGAGTCTTCCGGCCATTGTGGTTCTTCTTTCTACTCTGTTCTTGTTTTTTTGGTTGAGTTGTTTTCTGGTTGAGGCTGGCTTACTTCGGGGCTTGCTACTTCTCGGCCGGCTGCAGCTGAGGCTGCGGCAGCGTGCGCGCGAAGTCTTTCGCGATCACGAGGTCTTCGGGGCCGAGTTCGCCGATCGACGAGTGTCCGAGCCCCAGAACGGCGGAGTCGAGCCCGCCGCGGAGGATGTCGAACACGTTCTCGACGCCGGCCTGGCCATTGGCGGCGAGCCCCCAGAGGTAGGCGCGCCCGATCATGACCGCCCTGGCACCGAGCGCGAGGGCCTTGGCGACGTCGCCGCCTCGGCGAACCCCGCCATCCAGAACCACCTCGACCTGACCGTCGATCGCTTCGGCCACCGACGAGAGCACACGGATGGTCGCCGGCGTGCCGTCGAGGTTGTTACCGCCGTGGTTCGACACCGAAATCGCGGTGACGCCGGCGTCGATGGCGCGCTTGGCGTCGTCGATGCGTGAGACGCCCTTGAGCATGAAGGGGCCGCCCCATTCCTTGCGCATCCATTCGACGTCGTCCCAGCTGGGCGGCGGGGTCTGCATCCACTCGTAATAGGCGCCGAAGAAGGTGGGGGCCTCGCCGCCGGGCGGGGTGAGGTTGGGGGCGGTGAGGTCTGGCACCTTGCCCGTCTTGGCGAAGAGCCAGAGCCACTTCGGGTGCGGCAGCACATTCGGCGCGAAGCTCACCATGGTCTTGAGGTTCATGCGCTCAGGAATCTGCGGGCTGCCCCAGTCGCGGCCGTTCGAGAACGACCAGTCGAGCGTCGCGATCAGTCCCTTGGCTCCGGCCTTTCGGGCCCGATCCATGCGCTGCACCATGGCTTCGCGGGTTCCCGACCAGTACATCTGAAAGAAGGTATTCGGGTTCGCCGCCGTGACGTCTTCAACAGACTTGCTCGCGAACGAACTCAAGCCCATGATGGTTCCGCGGTTGGCGGATGCCCGGGCGACAGCCACTTCGCCGTCGGGATGCACGGCCTGAACCCCGGTCGGCGAGATGATCACCGGCAGCGAGATCGGGATGCCCATGACACTCGTCGAGAGGTCACGCACGGCCTGATGACCGGCGACATGCGGGGCGAAACCGAGCTCGGAGAACGCCTTCATGTTGTCGTCGTAGGTCAGCCCGCGCTCAGACCCGGCGACCAGCGCGCCGTAGACCGAACTCGGAAGCCGTTTCTTCGCCCGGCGTTGCGCCTCGGCGACGGTTTCGAACCACGGATTCTTGCTCATCAGTGAAACTCCTCCTGCACATTTCGGCTGCTGTGACGAAATTCTGCGACAGGAAACACACTAATGGCACCCGGTGCCAAAAGGAAGGGATCACCCGGAATTCGCCCCGCATCCAGCGCCGGGCTACCGTCAGTTCCCCCGCCCCGCCCCCTTCGCCCGGCGAGAGAAGCATCTTCAGACGAGAAATGCCGTTGCGACAGCTTCTCTCGTCTGAAAACGCTTCTCTCGCGAGCGCCGGGCGGGGGCGGCGGCGGCGGGGCGGCGTCAGACGAAGAAGGCGCGCAACTCCGGCGCGACCGCGGCGGGGTCGACCGCGTGGTTCTGGCCGGGAACAATGCGAGACTCGGCGCCATCCACCACCGAAGCGATACGCTCGGCGGCCTCTTGGGCCCACGAAGCACTGGTGCCGCCGGCGAGAGCCAACACCGGCACCGAGATCGCCTTCAGCCAGTCGCTCGACGCCGAGCCCGTGACGCAGAGCGCCTGGTCGTACGGCAGCGTGTGCGCGATGCCGAGCATGCCCGGCCAGAATGGCGCGTGCGACACCCATTCGATCTGCTCGGGCGCCATTCCCGTTCCGGCCATGAACAGCTTCGCTGCACCGTCGCGGTCTGACGCATCGATCAGCCTCTGCAGTGCTTCGACGGTGGCGAGCGCCGGCGGGTGATCGAAGAGCAACGGCGGCTCGTAGGCGACGATCTTGGCCATCGGCACCCCGCTCGCCGCGGCGTCGAGCGCGATGATCGCCCCTGACGAATGACCGTAGACGAACGCGTTCTCGCCAGTCGATTGGATGACCGCGTGCAGGTCTTCGAGTTCGCGAGCGATCTCGTATAGAGGTGTGTCGCCACTCTGGCCGCGGCCGCGCCTGTCGTACTCGTACACGGTGAACTGGTCGGTCAGCACCGCTTGGAGGTCTTTGCTCGATTCCTTCGTATTGAAGGCTCCGGTGACGAGAACAACCGCAGGGCCGGTGCCGGCGCGATCGACTTCGAGCGTGGTTCCGTCGGTTGAAGTCACTTGGTACATCGATCATCCTTGTCTCGAAGCCGTATGTAAACACCGTACACCGAAGAGAATGTCGCTCAAAATGCCAGCGCAGTAGCCGCCACCTTTCGGCGCACCTCTAAGCAAACTGCCGGAAACGAGGAGTACCGTAAAGGGCGTTCGGTCACACCGGGCGTGAGCAGGGGAGGTAAGAGCGTGTCTTCAAACAGCGTGTCTTCAAGCAAGTGGAAGCGCTGGGTTCCCGCAGCCGTCATTCCGGTGGTCATCGCCGGCGTGGCTATCGCCGTGCCCTTGTCGGCCAATGCCACCGATTCGCTGCCCACGAAGTCGCCGCAAGACGTGCTCGCGATGATCGGCAACAGCACCGTCACCGCGTTCTCGGGCACGGTCGAGCAGACGGCGAACCTCGGGTTGCCCGAGTTGCCGGCCGGCGTGTCGGCGAGCTCCCTCGGGGCGGGTTCAGGTTCGAGCTCGACACCCTCACCGAGCGGTTCGGCCAGCACGAGCGGTTCGGCCGGCTCGGGCGGTTCAGCCGGCTCGGGCGGTTCAGCCAGCACCGACAGCTCGGCTGCCACCGTGTCGTCGGCCCTCGAGATGCTCACCGGCACGCACACCGCCCGGGTGTACGTCGACGGGCCCACCAACCAGCGTGTTCAGGTGCTCGACCAGATGGCAGAGACCGACGTCGTACGCGGCGGCAACGATGTCTGGCTGTACGACTCCGCACAGCAGACGGCCGTGCACACCACCCTTCCGGCGAAATCAGACGCCGGTTCGGCGCCCGACGCCACACAGCCCGGCGCCACCGTTCAGACGCCCGAACAGCTCGCTCAGAAGTTTCTCGACGCCGTCGACCCCACCACCAACGTCTCCGTCGGCGGTGACGTGACCGTCGCCGGCCGCTCGGCCTACGACCTGATCTTGACGCCGCAGGCCACCGACACCCTCGTGGGTTCCGTCTCGATTGCGGTCGACTCCGCCACCGGGCTTCCTCTGCAGGTGAACGTCACCGCTCGTGGCGCCGCCGACACGGCTTTCACGACCGGGTTCACCTCGCTGAGCCTCGACACCCCCTCAGCAGACCTGTTCAGCTTCACTCCGCCGGCCGGTACCACCGTCACCGAGAAGACCCTGCCCACGGAGCCCTCCGGAACGGGAGCCACCCCCGGTTCGGCGCCAGCCGATGCGCAGAAGCCCATCGTCACCGGATCAGGCTGGGACGCCATCGTCGAACTGCCCGCCGGAGCCGATTCGGCCTCACTGACCAGCTCGCCGCTGCTCGGCGAACTCACCAGCCCGGTCGACGGCGGCCATGTGCTCACGACGACCCTCGTGAACGTGCTGGTCACCGATGACGGGCGCGTCTTCGCCGGGTCGGTTTCTGCCGACCAGCTGCAGGCCGCTGCCGCAGCCGCGGCGAAGTGACCGACAGACCGCGAGCTTCGACGGCCGAACTCGCGATCGAAACACATGCACTGACCAAGACGTTCGGCAAGCAGACCGCGGTGAACAACATCGACCTTGCGGTGCCGCGCGGCTCGGTGTTCGGATTTCTGGGCCCGAACGGCTCGGGCAAAACCACGACCATCCGGGTGCTGCTCGGCCTCGCGAGCGCGACCAGCGGCGAGGTGAACGTGCTCGGCGAAGAGCTGCCCGGCCGCCTCGCCCAAGTGCTGCCGCACGTCGGGGCGCTCATCGAGGGCCCCGGCTTCTACCCGTTTCTCTCGGGCACGGCCAACCTGCTGCGGCTCGACTCTGCCGACCGATTCGTCACCAGCTCAACCCGGCGCAAGCGTGTTGATGACGCCCTCGAGCGCGTCGGCCTCACGCACGCGGCCAACAAGAAGGTCAAGGCGTATTCGCTCGGCATGAAACAGCGCCTCGGCATCGCCAACGCCTTGCTGACTCCCCGCGACTTGATCGTGCTCGACGAGCCCACCAACGGGCTCGACCCGCAGGGCACGCGTGAAGTGCGTCACCTCGTGCGCTCGCTCACGGCCGAGGGCACGACAGTGTTCGTCTCCAGCCACCTTCTGGCCGAGATCGAACAGATGTGCACCCACGCGGCCGTCATGCGGGCCGGCAGCCTCGTCGCCCAGGGCAGCCTCGATGATCTGCGCCGGGCCGGCCAGACCCGGGTGCGCGTGCTGACACCCGACGATCTGGGCGCCGAAGAGGTGCTGCGCTCACTGGGGCTGGTTCCCGACCACCGCGAATCCATCGGCGACGGTGACGTCACTCTGACTGCGCCGCTGATGGATGATCGCGCTCCCGACGCCATCGTCGCCGCACTCGTGGCCGCCGGTGTTCGCGTGCGCGGCTTCTCGGTAGAAGGTTCTACGCTCGAAGACCTCTTCGTGGCGCTCACCGGGGAGGGGTTCGACGTTGTCCAGTGACCTCTCGCAGGGCCCGACAGAGGCCGACTCGAGCACGCCTGACTCAGCGGCCGCCGGCGTCACCGCACCGCTCAGCGGAACCCTGAGGGCGAAGCCCACCGCGGGGTGGGCGCTGATGGGGTCGGAACTGTCGGTGCTGTTTCGCCGGCGGCGCACGTGGGTGATGTTGATCGCCCTCGCCGCCATCCCGATTCTGATCGCCGTCGCTGTGCGCATTTCGTCTGCCGGTTCGACCCCGGGGCGCGGGCCGGCCTTCTTGAGCCAGATCACCAACAACGGGCTGTTCGTCGGGCTCGTGGCGCTGATCATCTGCATTCCGCTGTTCTTACCCTTGACCATCGGCGTCGTCGCCGGCGACACCATTGCCGGCGAGGCCAGTTCGGGTACTCTGCGTTATCTGCTCGTTGCACCCGTCGGCCGAGGCCGGCTGCTGCTTGTGAAATTCGTCGCGGCAGTCGCCTTCGTCATCGCCGGCACGCTGGTCATCGTGATTGCGGGCGCGCTCATCGGTGCCGCGCTCTTTCCGGTCGGGCCGGTGACGCTGCTGTCAGGCGACACGGTGAGCCTCGGCGAGGCAGGCGTGCGCGGGCTGCTCATCGCTGCCTACGTGATCGTTTCGCTGCTCGGGCTCACCGCGATCGGGCTGTTCATTTCGACCCTCACCGACATTCCCGTCGGCGCGATGGCGGCCACCGTCGTGATCTCGATCATCGCTCAGGTACTCGACTCGCTCCCCCAACTCGACTGGCTGCACCCCTGGCTCTTCAGCCACTACTGGCTGAACTTCGCCGACCTGCTGCGTCAGCCCATCGACTGGTCGTCGTTCGGCTCGAACGCCCTCCTCCAGCTGGCGTACGTCGCGGTCTTCGGCGCGCTCGCCTACGGGCGCTTCAGCACCAAAGACGTGCTCTCGTAACGCGGCCGCCAGACCGATCAGACTGAGAGAACGAGGCGAATGTTTTCTCTTTAAAGAGGTCAGAGGGAGTCGAGGGGCACCGACGAGTCGGCCAGGCGCGCCGCATCGACCACGTTGGCACGGCGGATGATGCCCTGCACCGCCTCATTCACGTCCCACACGTTCACGTTCATCCCAGCGACGACCCGGCCCTCGGCGAGCCAGAACGCGATGAACTCGCGCGCCGCCACATCTCCGCGATACACGACGGATGCCCCGCGAACGAGCGGCGCGTACCCTGAGTACTCCATCCCGAGGTCGAACTGGTCGCTGTAAAAGTAGGGAATCTCGTCGTACGACACCGACTGCCCGAGCATCGACTTCGCGGCCGCCGGCCCCTGGTTCAGAGCGTTCGCCCAATGCTCACTGCGCAACCGCTGCTTCAGCACGGGATGGTACGCATTGGCCACATCTCCCGCCGCCCAGATCTGCAGGTCGCTGGTGCGAAGCGCCGCATTCACGACGATGCCATTGTCGATATCGAGCCCGGCGGCTTCGGCGAGCTGGATGTTCGGGGCCGCACCCACTCCGAGCACCACCACATCGGCCGGTACCACCTCCCCGCTCGTCAGCCGCACACCCGTTACCGCGCCGACCCCGTCACCGACCAGCTCAGCGACCCCGACTCCCGTTCGTACGACTACTCCGTTCTCGCGGTGCAGCTCGAGAAAAACGCGACCGAGTTCGTCGCCCAGCACCGAAGCGAGCGGAAGCTCGTCGCGAGAAAGCACGGTGACGTCGTTGCCGAGAGTGCGTGCGGTGGCGGCGACCTCCATGCCGATCCAGCCCGACCCGATTACCACGACCTTCTTGCCGCCGCTGAACACCGCGCGCAAGCCCTCAGAGTCGTCGAGCGTGCGGAGCGTGAAGACCCCGGTCAGCTCGGTGCCCGGCACATCGAGCATCCGCGGGCTCGACCCTGTGGTCAGCAGCAGCTTGTCGTACATCACGGCCTCGCCGGTGCCGAGAAAGACGAACTGCGCCTCGGGGTCGATGGCGTCGACCGTCACTCCGAGTGAGAGCGTGACGTCATTCTCGGCGTACCACTCGGCCGGCTGCACGAAGACCGAATCGAGCTCATCGTTTCCGGCGAGAAAGCCCTTCGAGAGCGGCGGACGAATGTACGGCCGGTGAAGCTCGGCCCCGAGCATCCGAATCTCGCCCGAGAATCCTTCGTCGCGCAGTGTCTTCGCAGCGGATGCCCCGGCGAGCGCCGCCCCGACGATGATGAAACTCTGCTGATCGGTCACGATTCGCCCCTTCACGCGCAAGTCTCGGCCCGCGCAGTTCTGCGGCCCACTCTGCCACGTTCGAAGCGAGGGCGCACTGAGGCGGGATGCACGGCAGACGGACGATCGCCCCGTGACCGCCCTGCCGACTAAACACCCTCAAGTCGCTGGCGCACTGCACCCGACGAACCTGCTGATTTGCCGCCAATAGGCCCAACCTGAACAGCCACCCATCGCGCCGCGAAGCCCCATACCGTAACTTGACTAGTGGCTGCCCCAGACCTTGGTTACCAGTTGCGCGAAAGCGAGATGCCTCGGCCGCTCGACCTTTCGAACCCGAACCGATCTGCGGAATGAGGCTCACTTATGAGCAGCCCACTGGCGTCTCCCAGCGCATCGTCGAAAGCGCCCGTCGTCACCTTCACCCGCACCAAGCCGGGTGGCAACAAATCGAACCCGACGACCGAGTATTCGGCCCTCCTGCGCACGGTTCGCGATGCCGGCCTGCTGCGCCGCGCCACCACGTACTACTACTTCATGTTCGGCTCTCTGATCGTTGCACTCGGCGGCGTCATCACGGGCATGATTCTGCTCGGCGACAGCTGGTACCAGCTGCTGATGGCAGCCGCACTCGGCATCATTCTTACTCAGTTCGCGTTTCTGGCGCACGAGGCTTCGCACCGCCAGGTCTTCGAGTCGGGCAAGGCCAACGACCGGGTCGGGCGGATGCTCGCGAACTTGTTCGTGGGCATCAGCTACTCCTGGTGGATGACCAAGCACAGCCGCCATCACGCCAACCCGAACATCCTCACGAAAGACCCCGACATCGACCGCGACGTCGTGTCGTTCACCGAGGAGCAGGCCGCCTCGACCCGCGGAATCTACGCGTGGTTCACCAAGCGCCAGGGTAAGTTCTTCTTTCCGATTCTGGTGCTCGAAGGCCTGAACCTGCACGTGCATGGCTTTCGCACGGTGTTCGGGCGCGGCAAGGTCGACAAGCGCACGCTCGAGATCGTGATGCTCCTCTCGCGCCTCGGGGTGTATGTCGCCGCGATCTTCCTGCTGCTTCCTCCCGGCATGGCGTTCGCCTTCATCGGCGTGCAGCTCGCGGTGTTCGGCGTCTACATGGGCTCGTCGTTCGCCCCGAACCACATCGGCATGCCGATTCTGCCCCGCGACTCGAAGGTCGACTTCCTGCGCCGTCAGGTGCTGACCTCGCGCAACATCAGCGGAGGCTGGTTCATCAACTGGTTCATGGGCGGGCTGAACTTTCAGGTCGAACACCACCTCTTTCCGAACATGGCCCGGCCGCATCTGCGGGCCGCACAGCAGATCTCGCGGGAGTACTGCGACACCAATACGATCCAGTACACCGAGACCACGCTGCCCCAGGCCTACGTCATCGTTGTGCAGTACATGAACAAGGTCGGGCTCGCGGCCGGCCGTGACGCCTTCGAGTGCCCCGCGGCGGCAGCCTACGGGCGCTAGCCCGCTTCTCCCAACTGCACGCTGACTGAGGATAGGCGGGCTCCCGTGACACAGTTGTGTTCGAGAGCCGGCCCATCCTCCGTTAGCGCATCGATTGCACGCGCGCGGCGGGTATAGCGTGAAGCCATGACTCATCTGCTCCATCTCGACTCGTCTGCCGACCCCATTCGATCGCGCTCCCGTGCCATCGGGCGCTCATTCGTCGACGCCTGGCTCGCCGCCGACGCGACGAACACCGTCACCTATCGTGATCTGCACGCCCAACCACTCCCGCACATCCCCGACGCCGCATTGCATTGGCCGCCGCGCCTTCGACCGGCCGGAGCGACCCCTCCGCCAGCTGCCGAAGCCCTGCAGACCGAGCTCATCGCGGAGTTGACCGCCGCCGACGTGCTGTTGGTCGGCGCCCCGATGTACAACTATTCGATACCGTCGGCGCTGAAGGCGTGGGTCGATTACATCCACGTACCGGCCGTGACGGCCCCGTTCGATGTCGCCACACAGCCGATGGCGGGGCGGCCAGCGGTCGTCGTGACCAGTCGGGGGGCGTCATACGACGCGGGTACCCCCACCGCCGACTGGGATCATGGAGTGCCCGTGCTGCAGCTCATCCTGGGCACCGCACTCGGCATGGATGTCTCGGTCATCACCACGAGCCTCACCCTCGCCGACTCCGTGGCGCCCCTCGCCGATCAACTGCCCCGTGCTGAGGCCGAACTCGCGGCCGCACACGCCCTCGCGGCGGCCGAAGGCGAGCGGCTCGGCGCCTGAACTGGGGGGCCGACTGTGACCAGACCGATGCGCGGCGCACGGCGCCCAAGGCATGGCGTGCGCGTAAACTCAGTTCATGGTGAGCCCAAACAGCACCACCCTCGTATTGGTCGGTAACGAGTCACCGAACACGTTCGGTGCGCTGGCCCGGCACGCCAACGTGCGCGCAGCATCACTCGCCCTGAGCTCAGACGAAGAGGCCACGCGCTGGGTCACACAAGCGAATGCTCCCTACGTGGTGCACGACCGCGATCCGCTGGCCCACGTGGCCGCCGCCTGGGTCGAATTCTTCGACGACCTCTCGACGCTCGGCACTCTCGACCTCGAGGTGGAGCTGGCGTCGTCGGCGCTCGAGAACGGATCGCTCAGCATGCCCGACTACTACATCGTGGTCGACCCCGAGTCGCTGGCTCCCACCTGGAAGCACTGGTGGCTGGGTGTGCTGCCGCAGGCCGCGCCCACCCGCGTGATTCCCTGGGAAGAAGGCTCGACCTCGCTGGCCCGCGTGCTGCGGCGGTTGCCGACCGGCCGCTCCTGGCCGACACCGGGGCCGTGGCTGCACGAGGTGGCCCGCTCGGTTCCCGACCAGATCGGCAAAGGCTCCTCGGGGCCGACCCGTCTGGCTGGTTAGCAGCCCGGCTCGTAGCGTTTCGCGGGTTTCGGCTCCTCGGGGTTTCGGCTCCTCGGGGTTACAGCTTCCGCGGGGTTCCAGTTTCCTCTGAGCTAACAGCGCGGCGCGCCATACGCAGCTGCGCCCCGACCCCCACGGCCGCAGCCACGACGATCGCCGCGCCGAAGATAAGCACCGTCGTCAGCAGTCCGAGCGGCGCGATCAGCTGACCCGCGATGATCACCGGCACGCCGAACGCCAGATACGCCACGACGTATACCGCCGCGAACAGCCCCGCTCGCTCGTGCGGGTTCGCCAGCGGCCCCACGGTGCGCAGCGCGCCCGAGAACGACGCCCCGAACCCGGCGCCACCGATCAGCCCACCGACCCACACGAGCGGAAGAACGCCTAAGACGATCGCCGCGACGATCACGATCGTTCCAGCGAACACCCCGACTCCGCCGATGAGCGTGGTTCGCCGTGCCGCGAAACGCCCGAACACGAACCCGGCGACGGCCGCCGCACCGGGCTCCAGAAACACCGTGATTCCGGTCAGGAGCCCGCTGTCGATGTGAAAGATGTCGCGGATGATCGTGGGCACCAGGCCGAGAACCAGACCGGCGAGCATCCATGCCGCCAGGTGCACCGCAATCGAGGCCCTGAATTCCGGGCGTGCGACCGCCGGAATCGTCACCCTCGAAAAAAGCGAACGGAGAGCGCCACGTCGGCGGCTCACGGTTTCTGCAGAGAAAATGGCGACCAGCAGACCGATCACCATGATGACCGTCAGCGTCGTGAAGACGATGACATTGGCGTTCGAGGTGAATTGCACGGCGATACCGGTGAGCAGAGCGCCTAGGCCCAGACCGCCGGCGGCCGCGGTGCCCCCGATGATCGAGCCGAGCCGTTTGAATCGCGCAGGAGCCACCTCGACCAGCGACGCGGTGAAAGCACTCGTTGCGGCGCCCGTTGCGATGCCCTGGATGACCCGAGCGACGATGACCCCAGTGATGTCGGTGGCGAAAAGGAACAAGAGCATGGCGGCCAGCTCCACAACGAGCGAGCCGATGAGCACCGGGCGCCGGCCGAGGTAGTCAGAGAGCGAACCAGCGACCACCAACGTCGCAAGCAAGCCGATCGCGTAGGCGGCGAACGCCACCGTGAGCACCCACGACGGAAATCCCCACTCCCTCTCGAAGAGCACGAAGAGCGAAGTGGGCGCGCCAGCCGCGAGATACAGGCCGGCGAAGCCCAGCGCCGTGCCGACAAACGCCGCCATCGGCGGCAGGGTGCGGCGGTGACGGATGCTCGCGCCTGCGCCATTGGGCCGGGCCACCGCAGTGCTGACATCTGCCGACATGATTCTCCTAAAGCAAATTTCGTTGCATTACTCCACGAGAGTACTCCCGTTGGTTCGTAAATGCAATTCTCATTGCGTTAGTAACGACGTCCGCGACGCTAGGCTGGAACGACAATGCAGCTCACCACTCGACGCCCGTTTCCGTGGGCCGTTGTCGTGGCCGTTGTGCTCATCGGATTCATCTTGCGCGGCCCCATCATCGCCGTGGCGCCGATCAGCGGCATCATGCGGTCAGACCTCGGGCTCACGGCAGCGCAATTCGGCCTGCTCACCAGCCTTCCGGTGCTGTGCTTCGCCATCGTGACGCCGTTCGCGTCGCTTTTTATCGGCAAGGCCGGCGCGAACTTCTCGACGATGATCGCGATTCTGGGCGTGGGGGTGGGGTCGGTCATCCGCTCGGCCGGTGGTGTCGAAGCGGTCTTTGTGGGCACCATCATCATGGGGGCGTTCATCACCGTCGGCAACGTGGTGATTCCGGTGATCATCCGGCGGGATGTTCCGCCCGAGAAAGTGGCCATCGTCACGGGTTCGTACACCTCGGCGCTCAACGTGAGTTCGATGATCACGTCGATCGCGACGGCGCCGCTCGCGTTGGCGTTCGGCTGGCAGACGGCATTGCTCGCGTGGACGGGGTTCGTCATCATCGCGGCCGTCGGCTGGCTGAGCGCAATCGGCCCCCGAGCCGCTTTCGCCGTCGGGCCGCTGAAGCCGCTGATCGAGACCGGGGCAGGCGACACGGTCGCCATCGACACACGGTCGATTCCGGCCATTCGTGGCACGCAGCCGCAGACCTGGCGAAACGCGTCGGCCGTGCTGCTGTCGCTCGCCTTCGCCGGGCAGGCTTTCGCGTATTACGGGCTGACGGCGTGGTTTCCGACGATTCTCGAGAACGAGGTGGGATTCTCGGTGACGACGGCCGGCTCGAGTTCGTCGATCTTTCAGATCGCCGCAGTGATCGGCGCGCTCGGAGCACCGCTGCTGTCGAAACGCATCGGCGTGCCCCGAACGATGGCGATCATCGCGGCGTTCTGGCTGAGTTGCCCGATCGGCTTGCTGCTCGCCCCTGGGGCCTGGCTGGCCTGGGGCTTCACGGGAGGCGTCGCTCAGGGCGGCGGAATCACTCTCGTGTTCATGCTCATCGTGCAACTCGCCATGAACGGCACCCACGCCCGTCGTCTCTCGGCAATGATTCAGGGCGTTGGCTACGCGCTCGGTGCGACCTCGCCGACCCTCATCGGCGCCGCGCACGATGCGACCGGCGGCTGGCAACTGCCGCTCGTGGTGATCGCGTTGGGCACGCTGACCTTCACTGTCGCGGGGCTCGCCGGCGCGGTCAGGGCGACGCGGGCCGGTTCCGTCAGCTCGTAGGCTTTCCGAGTCCTTCGACAACCTCGGCGCCCGGCAGCGCGGTGAGCACGTCACCCGGCAGAATCAGCTTCGACCGGCGGATGCCCGACCCAATCACCACGAGCGAGGTCGCCGCCACGACGCTGTCGATCAGCACGGGCCACTCGGCCGGCAGCCCGATCGGAGTGATGCCGCCGAACTCCATGCCGGTCGACTCCGTCGCGCTCTGCCGCGCCAGAAACGACGCCTTACGCACATCGAGGCGGCGCCTGACTACCCCGTTCACGTCGGCTCGGGTCGCGGCCGAGACGAGGCAGGCGGCGATCCGCTCCTCTCCGTCGCGCCTCCCGGCGACGATGACGCAGTTCGCGAGCGCCTCGGCCTGCAGCCCGTACGTTTCCTGAGTGGCCGCGGTGTCGCTGAGGTCGGGATCGATCGAGGCCACGCCTACCCGATCGGCGAGGTCGAGCATCCGGAGCATGGTGAAGACGCTCGCGCTCACCAACTCGCGGTGTTGCGAAACGGGAACAGTGGTCAGAGTGCCGAGTCGAAAAGTGCCCATGATTCCATCATGAGGCATGCTTCGCGGCGCCGGATCCGTCACCGGATTCGGCGGCTGCACCGGCATGAGCCCCAGGGGCGGCGCCGCTAGCAGCACCCGCACCCGCACCATTCCCCGGACCCCACGTGTTCACCCGCTTCGGCAGCGCGAACACCAGCGCGAACGCCAGCACCGCGAACGCGGCGCTCACGAGCATCGCGGATGCCGCACTGTTCGTGAACCCGGTGGCCACCGCGGCGGGCGTCTGCCCCGAGATGGTGAGAGTGCCGAACAGCACACTGCCGATGATGGCGATGCCCACTGCACTGCCGATGCGCTGCATCGCCGAGATCACCGCGCTGGCCGACCCCGCGTCTTGTCGCTCGACAGTGGCCACGATGAACTGCAGGTTCGGCGCGATGAAGAGCCCGTTACCGAGGCCGGCGATGAGCAGCGGAGCAAACAGCAGCCAGTTGGTGAGATCGGCCGGCTGCGTGTTCGAGAGAACCAACCACATCCAGATGAGCCCGATCGAGACCAGGGCCGTGCCGATGATCAACACGTTGCGGCCGAGGAGCGCCGACAGCTTGTTGCTCTGCGACGACGTGATGATCGAGCCCACCGCGAACGGAATGCTCACCACACCCGACTCGAGCGGAGTGTGCGCCAAACCCGATTGCCAGAGAATCGAGATGGTGAAGAAAATGCTGGTGAACGCGGCGAAGTAGACCAACGCCAGCACCACGCCGCCCGTGAACGAGGCATGCCGGAACAAGCTCGGCGGCACCAGCGGCACCCGGTCGCGCTTTGTGTACCAGAGTTCCCAGAACCCGAACGCCGCGAGCAAGACCACGCCGAGCGCGAGAACCAGGTACGTCCAGAGCGGCCAGCCCTCTTGCTGGCCCTGAATGAGCGGAACCAGCAGAGCGACGAACCCGCCCGACACCAGCAGCACGCCGATCCAGTCCACCCCGCCCTTGACCCGGGTGTCGCTTGCAGAGCGTTTCGGCAAGAGCATGGCCGCCGCGATCAACGCGATCACACCGAACGGCAGGTTCACCCAGAACACCAGCCGCCAGCCGCTCTCTTCACCGAACGCCTGGATGATCAGACCACCGATGATCGGCCCGAGTGCCGATGACACTCCGATGACCGCGCCCATGATGGCGAACGCCTTGCCGCGCGACTTGCCCTGAAAGAGCAGCTGGATGTACGCCGTGACCGACGGCACGAAAATACCTCCGGCAAGCCCCTGAATCACCCGCGAAACGATCAGTTCGGTGTCGGTCTGCGCAAGACCGCACGTGAAGCTCGCCACCGTGAACAACGCAATACCCACGAAGAACACCCACTTGTGCCCGATGCGGTCGCCCAGGCGGCCGGCCGGAATCAGCGCGAGCCCGAAAGCGAGCGCATACCCCGAGATGATCCACGAGAGAGTGGATTCTGACGCGTTCAGATCGGTGCGGATGGTCGGCAGCGCCACATTCACGATCGTCGTGTCGAGCAGGGCCATCGACATGCCGATGAGCAGCACAATGAAGGCCCGCCAGGCCGTTTTCGACACGGCCGGAGTGGGGGCGCGGGGTGTCGTAGCGCCAGGCCAGGAAGCTGATTCAGACATGGGTGGGTGCCTTTCGGGCAGAGGGATCGGTGGGATCGGTGCGATCAGAGGGATCAGAGGGATCGGTGCGATCGGTGCGATCAGTGGGATCAGAGGGATCGGTGCGATCAGTGCGATCGGTGCGATCAGTGCCATCGGTGCGATCAGTGTGCCCCGCCTCCCTGCGACGAACCTCGTCGGCGATGATCTCGGGCACTGCCGCAACGAGTTGTTCGTGCCACGCGATCTCGGCCTGCAACCGGTGTTCGCGGTGGTTGAGAGCGAACTTCTCTGCCACCGACAGGTAGGGCAGAGCTCCAGCGTTCAATCGTGCGACTTCGCGCAGCGCCAGCTTCAGCGCGAGCACCCGGCCCTCGATGACGCTCGGCAGATCATCCAGCCGGTCGGGGTCGAGCCGTGTCAGGGCAAGGTCGAACGGATCGGGTTTCAGCAGGAAATTCGACAGCTCATCGCGCCGCATCGTCGTGAGCACACGCAGCCCCGCCTGGCTGATGGCGTAGATCTGGCGCTCGGGAAAGTTGCCCTCGCGCTCGACGCGCACCACATCGATGAGCCCCTCGCTCGCCAGCCGCTTGATCGCGCCATAGAGCGAACCGACGCTGATGTCGGTCCAGAGTGCAACATGCTCCTCCTCGGCCAGCAATCGCAGCTGGTGGCCGTGCATCTCACCGTGCTGGGCGAGTGATCCGAGTATGAACAGTCGAATGGATGACACCCGAGTACTCTCGCACAAGTACTCGCGCATCGTCAATCCCCTGGCTCTACGGCCCAACGCTCTGTCGGCGCGTCGTGTTCGCCGACACGCGGTTTCGTCGTCACCAGCAGCCGGATGCTCCGTTCGCCGCTCGTGTTCCCAGCGCGATCCGGTAGGTTCTCGCTCGTGACTACCGCACGATTCACCCGGCGCACGCGTGTGGCGATCGTGGTCGCCGTCGTGGTGCTCGCGGCCATCGCCGCCACACTGGCCGTTCTGGTGCTCAAGGGCCCCGGCCGGCCGCACATCGATTCCGGTGCGGCCACGCTCACGACCCCAGGCACCGCTACCAGGCCCGCCACCGGCAGTGCGACCGGCACTGCTACCAGCACTGCTACCAGCACCGATCCGGCCACCGGCACCACACCTCCGACAGTCGCGCCGCTCGTGGTCTACCTCGGCAACTCGTTCGTCGGCGGTTCTACCCAAGACTCCGGCCCGCAAGACCGCTTTCCTGCTCTCATCTCCGCCGACCTGAACACCGATTGGCAGGCGATCACCGCCGACAGTTCGGGGTATGTCGCCCGCGGCGACGACGGTCTGACCTTCGCCGCCCTCGCCGCCGAGGTTCCGGCCGACGCCTCGCTGGTGGTCATCGTGGGCAGCGACAACGACGCGGGCTACGCCCAATCACAGATCACCGATGCCGCCCTCTCCACCCTGCAGACGATCCGTCTGCGCGCGCCGCAGGCCCAGATCCTGGTGGTGAGCACCCCGTGGGTGAGCGCCGATTTGCCCGACGGAATCACGGTCTCACGCGACGCGGTCGCCGACGCCGCCTACTCCGACAGCCTGCCCTACGTGGACCCGATCGCCGACGGCTGGTGGTTCACCGGGCCGCCAGAACAGATCGGTGACGACGGCCTGCACCCTACTGACCTCGGGCATGCAGAGGCGGCAGAACATCTCGAGCCGGTCATCCGGCAGCTGCTGTACGGCTGACGCAGGTGCGCTGGGTGGCGACGACGGGGCTGCACCGACGGGGGTGCGCCAACTGGGCTACGACGACTGCGCGCGAGCGATGGGTTGCGACTGCTACACCCTTCCGCTAAGTTCTACTCAGCACTACCGCCTGCGGGTGTATTTCAATGTCAGACTGTCGACCTTCCCGGTCGAAGATGCAGTGTTCAACTCCTGCCACTCGCTCTCGTTCAACCGCAAGACCCTCGGGCCGCCCCTCTGAGGCGCAAGGCCCGGGGGCTTTTGCGTCTCCGCCTCCGCCCCGCCCGCCCCGCTGACCTCTGACCCGCGCCCCGCTCACCTCCGCCCCGCGCGCCCCGCCCGCCCCGCTCACATCCGCCCCGCTCAGCTCTGTCCCACCCCGCTCAGCTCTGCCCCGCTCACTCCGCCCCACCCCACCCGCTCCGACGTGAGTCTCCTGCGCCCTCGTTGAGGCAGGTGTAGCGGCCTCAACGCGGTCGCGACGGCCTCAATTCGGCGCAGCGGCCTCAATTCGGCGCAACGGCCTCAATTCGGCGCGGCGGCCTCAACGCGGCACGCGGCCGCTCGACACGGCAAGCTGCTCGCCTGGCGCCACGTCGCGCGGCCAGCGGCACATCCAAATGGTTCATGAATGCACAAGCACTGCGTAATGCGAACACATCGTTGTGCAATACACCTCAGAGGGGATAAAATGCAAGAGCCGGCAGAGTAGCCCGACCTCTCGTTGCAGCCCTCGGGCGCTCTGCCGGTTCTTGACCGAACGATGTCTTGACCGAACGATGTCATGCCCGAACGGCGGCAGTGCTGAACGACTTCATGAGCGATGACCTCATGACCGTCGACTCCATGGCCGTCCACTCCATGACGTTCGACTCCGAATCACAGAGTCCGAATCGCAGAAAGAGAACGACGAGATGCCGACCATGACCGAAGAACAGCGCCCCGACTTCGCCGACCAGACCGTGTTTCGCGACGCCATCTCGCGCTTTGCCACGGGCGTCACCATCATCACGACGCACGCCGACGGCCACGACTTCGGAACCACCGCGAGCGCGATCTCGTCGCTCTCGATGGATCCGCCGATGCTCCTCATCTGCCTGAACCGATCGAGCTCCACGCAGGCCGCCATTCGCGAAGCAGGGTTCTTCGCCGTGAACGTGCTCGCCGACGAACAAGCCGATCTCGCCAGCGCCTTCGCAACCAAGAGCGGCGACAAGTTCGCCGGTGTCGAGATCATTCGCGAACAGACCTCGTCTCCGTTGATCAGCAAGGCGCTGGCATATTTCGAATGCCGGGTCACCGAGCTCGCAACGGGCGGCACCCACACGGTTTTTCTGGCCGAAGTGCAGAACGCGGTCGCCCGCGAGGGCTCGCCGCTCACGTATTTTCGCGGCAAGTTCGGTCGCTTCGAGAATGCCCTGCAAGAGCAGACCTACGCCAAGCTGCGCGAACTGATTCTGACCCGCGAACTGCCGCTCGGCAAGGAGCTGGAGGTCGACGCGTTGATGTCGCGCCTCGATGCCGACCGAGCCCAGGCCTACTACGCGCTCACCAAGCTCACGGCAGAGGGCCTCGTGCAACGCGACTCCGACGACGCCTACCGCATTACTCCCCTGAGCGCTCAGAATGCCCGAGAGGCTCTGGATGCCCGTGGCGCCGTTGAGCTCTCGATCGTCGAGCACGTGATCAACACGGCGTCTGACGAGCAACTCGCACGGCTGTTGCGCAGCGCTGAACGCGCCGCTCGCAGTGGAACCGGCGTCGCACCCACCCTTGACGCCTTCGTGGCATCAGCACGCGAGTACCACGAGGCTTTTGTCGCCCTCTCTGGCAATGCGTACCTCATCGACTTTCATCGTCGCATCGGGGTGCACGGCATCTGGCTGCGCGCCCTCGAGGGCACCGACTGGGAGCCCACCATCGACGCCGCGCGCTTCACCGACGTCGCGGCAGCGCTGGCCGATCGTGACGCCGACCGCGCCAAGGCGCGCATCCAGCAGGTCATCGACCACCTCAAGACCATGGCCACGGCCGCCATCGACGGCGCGGGCGGCAGCCTCTAGCCCGCGTTCGCCACGACGGTGGTGAGGGCGTGCGCCGCCCGCGCCACCCGCTGCGCGATATCGGAGTTCTCGTTCAGGTACGGCTCGAGTTTGAGGCCGACCACGGAGATCGCACCAACGGGCCGGCCCGAACGATCGCCGATCGATGCCGCGATAGCGCTGATGCCGGGCCGCAACTCCGAGTTGAATTCCAGATAGTCGCGCTCGCGGATCTTCTCGAGCCGCCCCTTGATCGATTCGTACTTCTCCTCGCCGCAGATCGCGCGCGCGGTCGCTTCGTCGTAGCGGGCGAGCAGACTGAGGCCGGTGGCGCTGTCGGGCAGCGGGATGCGCGTACCTGTGTCGAGCAGGCTGTCGAGCGGTGCGGCCGGCCGCCAGAGCCGGTCGACCACGATCGAAAAGCCTTCTACCGGCACGGCCACACCGACGATCCACGGCTCGTCTTCGGTCAAGCCATTGCTGATGTCGATGACGTACGGCAGCGCGATGTGCCGCAACGGCAGTCGGTCGAGGTACGCGTTGCCCAGTCGCAGCAGTCGCGGCCCCAGCTCGTAGCGCGAGAATTCGGCCTGTTCGACGTACTTGTTGGCCACAAGGCTGCGCAGCAGTCGATGAACGATCGTGCGCTCGAGGCCCGTCTTCTGCGATAGCTCGAGGGCGGTCATCGAACGCCCCTGGTCGACGAGAACATCCAGAATCTCGGATGCCCGATCAACCGACTGCACCGTCGACGCCGATCGCGTCTTTTGTCGTGCTCCGGCTTGCTTGGCTACGGCTGTATCCATTTTTTCTCGTCTCGATCAAGTTGTGCGCCACGAGTTTAGCGGTGAATCTAAAATTACATAAGCAACGCCGTGAGCGCGTTTCGTTCTCGCCCATTTAGATCTTGTTGCGCGTATTACGCACAAGTATTGCATTATTTGCTCATTGGGCGTAGTTTCTCCAAAGAACGAAGGAGGCAACGATGCCAGCACGCTCGTCAGTACACCGCCACACGGTGCAGGTTCGCGACATTCCCCTCGAGGTTTTCGAGGCCGGAGGTGGGCCACCGGTACTCTTCCTGCACGGCCTCACCGGCGCGGCTGCGAGCCTCGACACCATCCAGGTGCTGAGTGAGGGGTATCACGTCTTCGCCCCGAGCCACCCGGGCTATGGCGAATCCGCACGACCGGCCGCCGTCGACGCCATCGACGACGTGGCGTACATCTACCTCGACCTGATCGAGCAGATCGCGGCCGAGCACGGCCCCGTTGCGGTCGTCGGATGCTCGATCGGCGCTTGGATCGCGGCGGAAGTGGCCATCCGGTCACAGGTCTGGATCAGCTCGCTCGTGCTGAGCACCCCGCTCGGCGTCAAGGTGGGCGGCCCGTTGGAGCTCGATGTGCTCGACATGTACGCGGTCACCCCGAAGGTTGTTCGCGAAGCGATGTACGCCGACCCCGACTTCGGCATCGTCGACTTCTCCAGCATGAGCGACGAGCAGTTGCAGGTGCATTTTCGCAATCTCGAAGCGACTGCGCTCTACGGATGGAAGCCCTACCTGCATAACCCGAAGCTGCTGGGCCACCTTCCGCGCATCACCACCCGCACACTCATCGTGCAAGGCGACTCCGACGGCTTCATCAGCCCGGCGCTGCCCGCGGCCTACCGTGACGCCATCGCCGGCTCGACCCTCGAAACGATTCTCCACGCGGGCCACGAGCCCGAGCGCGAACAACCCCAGGCCTTCGGTTCACTCGTTGCAGATTTCGTGAGCCGCGTTTCCGTTCTTCAGAACTCGTAAGGATTTTTCATCATGCAAACGTGGTACTTCAATGAGGCCGCCTACCCCTACCTGCCCGACGAATCGACCTATGACTCGATTCGGGTGTCTCTGCCGAACGGCCTGTACGACCCGAAAATCGGTGCCGCCCTCTGGGATCGTTACCTCGACGAATGGGTCGTGGCCGACGAACTCGGCCTGAACGTGATGGTGAACGAGCATCACGCCACCGCGACCTGCATGAACCCTGCAGCGCCCCTGATCAGCGGAATCCTGGCTCGCATCACGAAGAACGCCAGAATCGTGCTGCTGGGCAACCCGATCGCCAACCGGCCGGACCCGGTGCGGGTCGCCGAAGAAATGGCGCTGGTCGACAATCTCTCGCACGGCCGCCTCGAAGTCGGTTTCGTGCGCAGCGTTCCCTACGAGGTTCTGCCCTCGAACGCGAGCCCGGTGGGCATGGCCGAGCGCATGTGGGAGGCCCACGATCTCATCAAGAAGGCATGGACGACCACCGACGGCCCATTCAGCTGGGAAGGCAAGTACTTCCAGTTCCGTTCGGTCAACATCTGGCCGCGCCCCTTTCAGCAGCCGCATCCGCCCATCTGGATGTCGTCGCGAAGCGTGAGCGGCGCCGCCGAGATCGGCGAGCGGGGTTATGTCTGCGCCACCTTTCTCGGCGGGCACAAGGGTGCGAAAGTCGTCTACGACTCCTATAAGGCGCGCCGCGAAGAACTCGGTTTGTCTGCTCCGGCGCCAGACCGGTTCGCCTATGCCGGCCTCGTCTACACCGGCGACACCGAAGAATCGGGCCGCGAAGGCGCTGAGAAACTGCTCTGGTACATGCGCGCCAACAAGGTGCCGATCCAGTTCAAGAACCCCCCGGGATACGCGTCGGTCGGAGCCAACATCGGTGCGGTGAAGAGCAGCGGGCCCGGAAACCTGATTCCCGAGAATACGAGCCTCGACTCGCTGATCGAACAGGGCATCGTCTTCGCCGGTAACCCCGACCAGGTGTACGAGCAGATCAAGCGCTTCAACGACCGGGTGGGCGGCATCGGTCACTTCTTGCTGATGGGTCAGTCGGGCTTTCTCGAGCACGACGAGACGGTCGTCGGGCTGCAGAACTACGCCAAGCACGTGCAGCCGCGACTGGCCGAGCTCGAGCTTTCGACCGTGGGTTGATCGATGAGTACCGGTTCCAAGACTCTGATCGTCGACAACATTCGTACCCACTACCTCGAAGCGGGCACCGGCCGGCCGTTGGTGCTGTTGCACAGCGGCGAATTCGGTGCCTCTGCCGAGCTCAGCTGGGGAGCATCCATCGACGCCCTCGCAGAGCACTACCGGGTGATCGCCCCTGACTGGCTGGGATTCGGCGGCACCGACAAGGTATACGACTTCGTCAACGGCCGGCCCCGCCGCCTGCAGCACATGGCGCGCTTTCTGAAGGCGATGGATCTCGGCCCCGCCGCATTCATCGGCAGCTCGATGGGCGGCTCAGAACTCATTCGCAGCGTCGCCGAGGGCAAGGGAACCTTCGACGTCAGCGTGATGGTGCTCTCATCGAGCGGCGGATTCAGCCCCGACAACGAAGCACGCCGCATCATCTTGAACTACGACGCCACCCGCGAGGGCATGAGAACCCTGATCAGCACGCTTTTTCACGACCCGAAGTGGGCCGCCGACGAAGACTACGTGACGAAGAAGTACGAGGTGAGCATCGTTCCCGGCGCGTGGGAGTCGCTCGCAGCGGCCCGTTTTCGTTCGCCGGCCGTGGAGGTTCGCAGCCATTTCGGGCAAGAAGACAACACCGTCTACGAGAACATCACGGTGCCGACGCTGTTGGTGGCGGGAGCCGAAGACCCGCTGCGAGAGCGTGGTTATGCGGCCCTCATGCACGACCGCATCCCCGATTCGACGCTGCGAGTGTACGACGACGCCGGCCACTTTCCCCACATCGAACAACCGGCCCGATTCAACGAAGACGTGCTGGCATTTCTGAACGAACGGTACCCCTCATGAGCCTCGACACTGAACTGACCGCCACTGGCGGGCGCCGAAACGGCCGCGTGCACGTCGACATCCACACCCACCTCATTCCCCAGATCTCGTTCGATCGCGTTCCCGAGGGTCTGCGTTCCGAACGGCTGAGTTCGGGAGGCGAGTTCAACCTCGTCGCCGACGGCATCCGTTCGCTCGGGCGCGGTGTACCGCTCGACCTTCGCGACATCGATCGCCATCGCGCTCGCCAAACCGAGCACGGCATCGATGTTTCGATCATCGGGCCGTGGATGGACGCGGTGAAAATGCCCCTCGACCCGCGGTTGCAGCGCAAATGGTGCCGCGTCTTGAACGAGACGTTCGTCGATGTGGTGCACGAGCCGAATCGCTCGCGTTTTGTCGCAGCCCTGCCCGACCTCGACGGCGGAGCAGCAGCCATGGAACTCGAGTTCGCAGCCGAACACGGCGCCGTCGGCGGGATGCTCGCAGCCAACCCCGAGCTCGGCACCCTTGCCCGGCGCGACTTCGACCCCCTCTGGGCGACCGCTGAGCGACTCGGTCTGCCGATCATCCTGCACCCGGCCTCGGTCGAACTGGATTCGCGCATGCGGCAGCACCAGGCGAACATTCTGGTGGGAAACCCGTTCGAGACCACGATGGCGGCGCTGTCGCTCATCGCCGGGCGGGTGCCCGAGCGCTTTCCCGACCTGAAGATCGTGCTGGTTCACGGTGGCGGATTCTTTCCCTACCAATACGGTCGCATGCTCGCCGGTTTTCACCGCTGGCCGGAGTTGGATGCGTCGAACTTGAGTGCTGCGATCGAGTACGTGAAGTGGTTCTACTACGACACGGTGCTCTTCGAGCGGCCGCCGCTGAAGTATCTGCTCGAGGTCGCCGGCGTCGATCACGTACTCGCCGGGTCTGACTGCCCGTTTCCGATGACCGATTACCAGCCGTACAACGGCACGCCGGCCGACCTCGGCCTGACCGACGCCGAGGCAGATCTCGTACTCGGCGGAAATGCCCAGAAGCTGTTCAACCTCTCGCTCGATCTGTCGGGCGAAACGCCCGCCGATCGGCTGCGTGTCGAGGCCTGAATAGTGAACCGCTGAATCCACACTGACCTGATCCACATGATGCGAATCCACCAATGATGGCAATCCACCAAAGATGTTGGAAGGAATGAAATGAACGACTCCTCCGCACTTCTCGAAGTGCGCGACCTGAAACTCGGGCACCACTCCAAACGAAACGGCAAGCTCTCGCTCGCCGTCAGCGGGCTCGACTTCGACATACGAAAAAACGAACTCATCGTGGCCGTCGGCCCGAGTGGATGCGGCAAGACCACCTTCTTGAAGGCCGTCGCGGGCCTCCATCCCGTGTTGTCGGGCGAGCTGAAACTCGACGGCAAACAAATCACGGGCCCGGGCGTCGACCGGTCGATGGTGTTTCAAGACTCGTCGCTATTTCCGTGGCTCACGGTGATGGAGAACATCGTCTACGGGCTGAAGGCACAAAAGCGCTACGACGCGGCCGGAAAGGCCAGGGCCGAATGGCTTCTCGACCTGGTCGGGCTCGCCGGGCGAGGCAAAGCGCATCCGAGCGAACTCTCCGGCGGTATGGCCCAGCGGGTGAATCTGGCTCGCGCTCTGGCGACCGACCCGGAGCTCATCCTGCTCGATGAGCCGTTCGCCGCACTCGACGCACAGACCCGCGAGGTCATGCAAGAAGAGCTTCTCCGCATCTGGCAATCCGGCGGCGCAACCGCCGGCAAGACGGCAATCTTCATCACGCACGACGTGTACGAGGCCGTGTTTCTCGCCGATCGTGTCGTGGTGTTCTCCGCTGGCCCCGCTCACGTGGCAGAAATCGTCGACGTCACCTTCGATCGGCCCCGATCGCCAGAACTCAAGCGCAGCCCGGAGTTCCTGAGGCAGGCCGACGAAATTCTCTCGTTGGTCATGAGTCAATCCTGGGCGAAAGAAAGGATGGTGACAGCATGACCGCGACAGTGCAGCTCAGTCATCAGAAGAAGTCTGCGGCTCCGACCGACATGTACGAGAAGCTCCGGCCGAAATCGAAGCGTCTGCGCAACCGCAGTCTCATTCTCGGTGTCACCGGCATCGTTCTCGGGCTGCTCATCTGGCAGATTCTGGCAAGCAGCGGGGTCGTCAGCTCGACCTTCAGCAGTTCACCGATCGGCACGGCGGGTGCATTGTGGACGATGCTCACCAACGGCACCCTGTGGGCCCCCGTGGCTGCCACGCTGGCCTCGTTCGGAATCGGAATGGCGATCTCCATCGTGTTCGCCATTCCGATCGGGCTCATTCTCGGGCGAGCACCCGTGCTTCGCGAACTGGTCGACCCGTGGATCAACATTCTGAACTCCGTTCCGTACGTTGTGTTTCTGCCGCTGATCATCTTCTGGTTCGGCATCGACGAAACCTCGCGCATCGTGCTCGTGGTGTGGAGCGCCGCGGTGCCGCTGCTGATGAGCACCATCGGCGCCGCACGCAACCTCGACCGCAACTACATGAACGTCGCCACGGTGTTCAGCGCCAGCCGGGGCTACACGCTGCGAACAGTGGCGTTCCCGGCCATCCTTCCCTACATCCTGAGCGGAATCCGCCTGGCCGTCGGCCGTGGTCTGGTCGGTGCGATCGTCGCCGAACTCTTCTTGGGAGCGGTGGGCCTGGGCAGTCTGGTTCAGGTTCAGACCTCGAACTTCGAGATGGATGAAGCGATGGCCACCGTCACGGTGATCGCGATCATCGCCATTCTGATCAACCAGCTCGTCGGGCTCGTCGAGCGACGGTTCGCCTACTGGGCCGACTCGAGCTGAGCCCGCCCTTCATCGCAGCTTCACTCCACACAGCCAGCCATCAATGCCATCACCAACACCCATCACCATGACAACACCCGTCACCATGAAAGGAACAACCATGCCTGTGTCACCCCCCACGGTGCGTCGTTCTGCTAAACGTTTCAGAGCAGGGGGACTGGCTCTCGCGCTCGCAGCGACCGTCGGCCTCGTGCTCTCGGGATGCGCGGCCGGAGCGACAAGCACCAATAGCAGCGGCGTGCCGCTTCAAAAAGTCTCGGTCGCATACTCCTCCCCTGGCGCGTCGTACAGCGATCTGTACGTCGGCATCAGCGAAGGCGTCTTCAAGAACAACGGACTCGACGTCGACCTCCGCACGCTCAACTCGAGCTCCCAGATCATTCCGGCCCTGCTGAGCGGAAGCGTCGACATTGCCGTCGGCAGCGCCACCGACTCTGCTGCGGCCATCATGAAGGGCTCGGACCTCATGTTCGTGGCCATCACCCGCCCCGTCTTCAACCTCGAGGTCTACACCAGCTCCGACATCAATTCGGCAGCCGACCTCAAGGGCAAGAAGATCGGCCTCACCACGCCCGGTTCGCAGAGCGATCAGGCGCTGACGGCCTACCTCGCCGAGAACCACATGACCCGCGACGACGTGCAGCCTGTGTACGTCAACTCGATTCCCGGTCAGCTTGCAGCGCTGCAATCGAACGCGGTTTCGGCCATCCTCTCTCAGCCGCCGCAGGCCGCAGCAGCACTCACGAAGGGGTACAAGGCGCTGACGCAGCTGTCGAACATCCCGTTTCCCTCCGCCGGCGTCGTCGTGACGAAGGACTACCTCACGGCACATCCTGACCTGGTTGAGGCATTTGTGAAGAGCGAAGTGCAGAGCTTGCAACTGCTGCAGACCGATCAGGCCGCCACGATCGCCGCAATCGAGCAGTATTCGGGCGATACCGACCCCACGCAAGCTGCCTACGCCTACAACTTCTTCAAGAATGTGTGGTCGACCGATCCTGTGGTTGATCCGGCGCTGATCAACCAGGCCTTCCAGATCACCGCGGCTACGACGGGTACGCCGGCTCCGACCGACATCACCCAGTACATCGACAATTCCTTCGTGTCGAAGTACGCAACCGCCGCGCCGACGGGCTCGCCCACGACGACGCCCACACCGTAGCCCGAACGATGAGCGATTTCTTCGACACGGATGCACAACTGGCCGGTTCGGTCACCGGAAGCGGTTCGCCCGTGCTTCTGCTGCACTCGCTGGCACTCAGCCGAGCGATGTGGACGCCGGAGATCATCGAGCTCTTCAGCGCCCATCACCAGCTCATCACGGTCGACCTGCCCGGCCACGGCGAATCTCCGATCGGCGACTCCGCCACGATCGAAGACATGGCCGAGCGGGTCGCCCTGATGCTCGAGAATCGCGGTGTCTCGCGAACGACCGTGGTCGGTGCGTCGATGGGAGGATGCGTTTCGCAGGCACTTGCGATCGGGCATCCGAACCTCGTCGTGGCTCTCGGCCTGGTCGATACCACGTCGAGCTACCACGACCCCGAGAGCTGGGCGACCCGGGCCGAGACCGCCCGGGTCAAGGGCTTCGCAGCGATGGCGGAATTCCAGGGCACACGCTGGTTCACCCCGGAGTTCCGCCAGTCGCAGCCCGAGCAGTTCGAGAGGCTGATGAAGATCTTCACTCAGATGGACCTCGACGCCTATGCCGTGGTCTGCCACGCCATGGGCGCCGTTGACCTCACGGCGCGGTTGCCCGAGATCACGGCGCAGACCGCGATCGTCGTCGGTGCCGAAGACCGTGCGACACCGCCCGGGCACTCCGAGATACTGGCCACCGGCATCGCTGGGGCCTCCTTCACCGTGCTGCTGCACGCCAGCCATCTGGGCATCATCGAGCGACCGCGCGAGGTCTTCGCGGCGCTGCGGCACATCATGTAACGACGAGACGAGGCTGTTGTCCGCTCACGGCTTGCTGAGCCCCAGTCTCGGGTAGAGGGCCGCGTAACCGACGGCCAGCCCGCCATCGAGAGCAGTACCGTCGTGACCGGCCCCCGGTATCTCGGTGTAGGTCGCCTTCATGCCGGCCTTCACCGCCGCGTCGTACGTGTTCTTGACTCCCACAGCGAATGCTTGATCGAGCGCCCCCACCGTGAACACCGCCATCGTGTCGGGGTAGGTGCCCTTCGCCATGATGTTGGCCGGCCACGTGGCCTGGTAAGCGGCCTTATCGCCGCCGAAGAAGTTTTTCGCCGTGCTGTTGTCTTCGACGCCGGGGTACTCGTCGCCCGAGATGTCGACGATGTTGCCGAATACACTCGGGTATTTCGCGCCGAAGTAAGCCGCACATTCACCACCGTTCGAGAAGCCCAAGAACGTCCAGTCCTTCGGGTCTTGCAGCACATTGAAGTGCGTTCGCACGTACGGCACGACGTCTTTCATGATGTACGTCTCCACCTTGCCGAGCGAAGCAGTATCGAGACACATCGGGTCGACATTCGAGGCACCGAGCTGATCGGGGTTGATCACAATGGGCGCGAGGCCCTTGTTCGAGGCCGCGAGCTTGTCGAGCATGGCCTTCGGGTCGTCGAGCCCCGGACTGCCGGGCATGCCGTTCAACTGGATGATCACCGGAAGCGCCGGCGCATTCGAGACCAACGCGGCGGGCGGCAGGTAGGCGAGCGCCTTGCGAGCCGCGAATCCGGAGTTCGTATTCGGAATGTCGATGGTGCCGACTGTGCCCTCCGACGGCATGTTCGGCGGCGGCGACCACGTCTGGTAGAGCGGCCCGGCGGGGGTCGGCCCCGGGGTCGGTGGATGCGTGCCGTTGGCATCGGGCACATCGAGCGGCTTCTCGGTGTTCACGCCGATGAGCGCGGCGAGCGTCTTGGTGATGCCGATGCTCGCGTTCACGCCGAGCGTGCCGGTCAGCACGAAGACCACGATCGCGATGCCGGCGAGCATCTTGCGCCACCAGCGCGTTTTGAACAGGCTCGCCACGGCCAGGCCGACGGCAGAGAACGTGAGCACGATCCACGTGGTTGTTTCGGGCAGAAACTGGGTGCCGAACAGATCCCACACCTGATCGGTGAGAAACACGGTCAGTAGCGCGATGCACGCACCGCCCAGCACACCCACCAACGCCGAGAGCAGCCAGATCACCGTGGGCCTGCGAACGAGCAGGTAGATGACAAAAGCGACGCTCAACAACACGAACGTGATGATGACCGGCCCCTCGACGATGTTGAGGTTGAGGAGAAAGTCTGGCATTGCTGCTCCCAGCCGGCTGCGCCTGCATGTCATGAACCCCGCACGGGCCCGTTTCGTGTGCTCAATCTAGCGCCAGTAAGATTGCGGAGCCGGACACCAAAACCCGGCAGCACCGAAGAATCAGGGAGAACAATGGCCGACCTGTCACGCCTCGACACCGTAATCGCCCTCGCGCAACATCGCGGGTTCGTCTTCCCGTCGGGAGACATTTACGGCGGCACTCGGTCGGCGTGGGATTACGGGCCCCTGGGCGTCGCCCTCAAAGAGAACATCAAGAAGCAGTGGTGGAATGCGTTCATCCGCAGCCGCCGCGACATGGTGGGGCTCGACTCGGCCGTCATTCTGCCCACCGCCGTGTGGGAGGCGTCGGGGCACGTCAAAGTGTTCTCCGACCCGCTGACCGAATCGCTCGTGACACACAAGCGCTACCGCGCCGACCACCTCTTCGAAGCGTACGAAGCCGAGCACGGCTTTCCCCCGGCCAACGGACTCGACGACATTCCCGACCCCGAGCATCCAAGCAAGATCGGCCAATGGTCGCCCATTCGCCAGTTCTCGGGCATGCTCAAGACCTACCTCGGCGTGGTCGACGACGAATCTGGCCTGCACTACCTGCGCCCCGAAACCGCACAGGGCATCTTCACCAACTTCGCAAACGTCGTGCAGACCTCGCGCAAGAAGCCGCCGTTCGGCATCGGGCAGATCGGCAAGGCCTTTCGCAACGAGATCACACCCGGCAACTTCATCTTCCGCACCCGCGAGTTCGAGCAGATGGAGATCGAATTCTTCGTCAAGCCCGGCGAAGACGAACAGTGGCAGCAGACGTGGATGGATGCCGTCTGGGCGTGGTTCATCGACCTCGGCATGACTGCTTCGAACATTCGGTGGTTCGAGCACCCCACCGAAAAGCTCGCGCACTACTCCAAGCGCACCGTCGACATCGAGTACCGCTTCCAGTTCGTGGGCAACGAGTGGGGCGAGTTGATGGGCGTGGCTAACCGAACCGATTTCGACCTGCGCACCCACGCCGAGCACTCGGGCAAAGACCTGAGCTTCTTCGACCAGGCGAACAACGAGCGGTACATTCCGTACGTGATCGAGCCGTCGTTCGGTCTCACCCGCGCCCTCATGGCCTTCTTGGTCGACGCGTACGACGAAGAGGATGTGCCCAACGCCAAGGGCGGAACCGACAAGCGCACCTTGTTGCACCTCGACCCGCGCCTCGCCCCCGTCAAGGTCGCGGTCTTGCCGCTGTCGAAGAACGAAGCGCTCATGCCCCTCGCTCAGAAGATCGCCGACGACCTCGCCTCGTATTGGGACATCGACTACGACGACACCCAGGCCATCGGCCGCCGCTACCGTCGCCAAGACGAAATCGGCACGCCGTTCTGCGTCACCGTCGACTTCGACTCGCTCGACGACTCGGCCGTCACCGTGCGCGACCGCGACTCCATGAAGCAGGAGCGCGTGGCGATCGACGAGCTGCAGGCGTACCTCGCGGAGCGGTTGCGCGGGGCGTAGAGCGCTTCGCCCCGGTCAGTTGCTGTGGGGCGCAGGCCCCCACGAATTCGGCCCGAACTCGATGTCCCAGCCCGCACCGGTCGGATCGCTCGGCGGGTTGATATCGACGGAGTAGATCGTGTGGGCGACCCCTAGAGTTGCCTGATCCCACGTCGATGCGAAGCACGAGCCGGAGGCCGCGCCCGCAACTGCGCGTGTCTTCCACGACAAGAAGGCTTGCGTGCCGCCACTCGTTCGGTCGACCCTCATCGGGCCGCTGCGGAAGAATCCGTTGCTGCAGCTGATCGACATCCGGAATGTCGTGTTCGAGCCGTCGGCGAATGCGGCGACCGACGCGAGCGTCACGTTGTCCATCTGAACCCAGAAGTCGTTCGGGATGTTGGCGATCGGCGAGAGTGCCACGGTTTCGAGCACAGCTGGCGTCGGTGGCGGCGGCGGGGTGTGGTGGCAGGCCGGAGGTGCGTCTGGGCCAGAGCAGTTCGCTGGAGCGGCACTCGCTGTCTGGCCGTTCACAAGCGCGAAGCTGGCAATCGTTGCGGCCAAAATGGCACCGATCATTGGTCGTCGAATCTTCATGAGTGATCTCTCCTCGATCTGCGGCGAACCTCACCGCTAACTGAGAGAGTCGGATGGCGCCCGATCATGACGGCAGTTTGAGTAATTCAGGAGTTCATGCGCGAGACGCTCAACCGCGGGTTGACAGGTGATGCAAGACTGACTCCGCTGGGTGAAGCGGTCGAAGAGTTCTTCGGCGAACCTACAGCCCAGTTGCCCGTCGCCACCCACACGCTCGCGACACATCGTCTCGTCGAGGCCGATATCGCATTGGCCACTATCGCCGCCAACAGTGGCGCCGCTGGCTCGACGGGTGCGGCAGGCACCTCGGCCGGCGGCGATCTGCTGCGCGATCTTGCCGCGACTCGACACAGCAGTACCGCGCAGGGGAATGCAGCCGGAGGTGGAAGGGGAAGCCGAGTCGGAAGCAGAAGCAGAAGCCGAAGCAAACCGGATTCGCGTCTAGGTGCACCAGTCGAGGTTCAGCTGTTCGAACCGTCGCGGCGGTGCTGCCGGAGGTCGGCGAGTCTCGTTCGCGACGTCGTCGCCGGCACCCAGGATCGATGATG
>JAODBB010000114.1 GCA_025463745.1 Subtercola sp. | reverse complement strand
CCCTCGTGGCTCTAACTATTGCGATCGTCGGGCTGCCCAATGTGGGCAAGTCCACCCTGTTCAACGCACTCACGAAAAACCAGGTTCTGGCGGCGAACTACCCGTTCGCCACCATCGAGCCGAACGTGGGCGTGGTGAGCCTGCCCGACGCGCGCCTTGAGAAGCTGGCCGAGCTCTACTCGAGCGAGCGCATCCTGCCCGCCCCGGTGTCGTTCGTCGACATCGCGGGCATCGTGAAGGGTGCAAGCGTGGGGGAGGGGCTCGGCAACAAGTTTCTCGCGAACATCCGCGAGGCCGACGCCATCGCCCAGGTCGTACGCGGCTTCGCCGACCCCGACGTGGTGCACGTCGACGGCAAGGTCGATGCCGCGTCAGACCTCGAGACCATCAACACCGAGCTGATTCTGGCCGACATGCAGACCCTCGAAAAGGCTCTCGTGCGGTACGAAAAAGAGGTGAAGACCAAGCGCATCGAGCCCATCGTGCTCGAAACGGCCCGGGCGGCGTTCGCGATTCTGGATTCGGGCAAGCCCCTCTCCTCCGACAAGAAAATCGACCTCGAACCTATCCGCGAGCTCGGCCTGCTCACTGCGAAGCCATTCATCTATGTCTTCAACGTCGACGAGGCCGTGCTGGGCGATGCGGATGCCCTGGCCTCGCTCTCAGCCCTGGTCGCCCCCGCGCACGCCATCTTCCTCGACGCGAAACTCGAGTCGGAACTGATCGACCTCGATGCCGCCGATGCCGCAGAACTCCTGGCCTCCACCGGCCAGGATGAGAGTGGACTCGACCAGCTCGCCCGCATCGGCTTCGACACCCTCGGCCTGCAGACCTACCTCACCGCCGGACCGAAGGAAACGCGCGCCTGGACCATCGGAAAAGGCTGGACGGCCCCGCAGGCGGCCGGCGTCATTCACACCGACTTCCAAAAGGGCTTCATCAAGGCGGAGATCGTGTCGTTCGACGACCTCGTCGATGCCGGCACCATGGCGGAGGCCAAGGCGCGTGGCAAGGTGCGTATCGAGGGCAAGGAGTACGTCATGCACGACGGCGATGTGGTCGAGTTCCGGTTCAACGTCTGAGAGCTAGTCGATTTGTGGGATTTGAATGGTAAGCTAATCCCATGGAAGCAACGATCGATTCAGGAGGACGGCTCCTTCTGCCCAAGAGCCTTCGAGACGCGTTGGGCCTCGCTCCCGGCTCTAAAGTCGACGTGTCGGCGTATGGCGGTGGAATACAGGTAACGCCAGGCGGGCGCACTGCCCGGTTGTCACGGGCCGAAGGTGGGCGCCTGGTGGCTCGTTCAGATACCACTGTTTCTGACGATGTCATGTTCGCGTTGATCGATGCCGGGCGACGTTGACGCGTTTCGCGCTCGACACGAGCGTCTCCATACCTCTGCTCGTCGAAGCACACGAGGCTCACGGTGCGGTCTCCGCCTGGGCCGTAGGACGGGTGCTTGGCCTCAGCGGGCACGCGCTCGCCGAGACGTACTCGGTTCTCACTCGCCTCCCGGGGGATTCGCGCGTGGCTCCCGCAGATGCGGTTGCGCTGATAGACGACAATTTCCCCGAGTTGTTCATGCTCTCGCCCGACGCCTCGAGCCGTTCTCACCGTGAACTCGAGCAGCGTGGTGTGTCGGGCGGAGCGACATACGATGGGCTCGTCGCTCTGGCCGCCCGTGAGCACGGCGCTGTGTTGATCACCCGCGATGCGCGGGCCAGATCGACATACGAAGCGGTGGGTGCCGAGGTCGAGGTCCTTCACCAGCGTTCCACTCCACGAAAGGATCATCGATGACGTCGTTGCCCACTGCCTTTGCCCTTCGCCGTGCCGGAGGTCTCGCCATTGCTGCAGGTTCGTTATTCGTGGCCGTCGGAGCAGGTGCGTGGCTCACTGTCACGAAGCAGCTGCGGGATGAACGGATCACGGTTCCTGGCAATGCGCCCGCGCTCGCGGGGAAGCGCGTACAAGGCCCGGCGACGGCCTACGTCGAGGCGCTCGTCATCAAGCGCAACGCAGAGCGCGGGGCGGGCGGCCGCACCTTTGCCGACATCAGTGATGCCCTGCGCGGTGTCGACTCCAGCAGCGAGGAGGCCGCCGAGCTGCGTAAACAGAGCTCGGCTCTTTCGACGGGGGCATCGTTGCGCACGTCGCTGATGACGTCGGTGCTCGCATACGGGGTGAGCGCCTTCGTCGGCGGGCTCGGCGCCTTCTTCCTGATCGTGGGGTCGCAACTGCGACGCGCAGACAGGTAGCGACCGCCGGGCGCGGTCTTCCTGACGAAGCGAGGGCAGGCTACTCTACGTGGATGGCTGCCACCACCTACGCTCTCGACTACGACGGCCGAACCTTCATGCTGTCGGAAGCGGATTACGCACGGCTGCACAAGATCTACGACACGGGCTTGGCGGTCAGCAGCATCCTGTTCCGGTTCGTTCCCGTCGGCAGTGAGGTCGACGTCGAGATCGCGGTCGGCAGCGGCGCCCAGTTCGTGGTGACGAAGCAGACGCACTAGCACGAGGCGCTACCGTGGAGAGAACCACCGCAGATCAGGAGAGCCCAATGTCGTACGCCGTCGACTTCCAGAACGTTTCCACCGTCGGGCTCGAGTCGTCCCCGTTCGCCGAGACGCTGGCCGGGCTGCGTGCCAACGAGGCACGATACTTCAAGAACAAGTACGACCACGTGTTCGCGGTCACTCCGGCGAGCGAAGATCCGGAGACGCTCGAGTGGGTCAGCGGCATCCTGAAGGATGAACGTGAACTCGTCATCGACTCGCGCCCCCTCGAGGTGAGCGCCTTCGAAGTCGAGGGCATCCGAATGGCGTATGTGTTCTACGAGTCGGGTCTGTCGATCAATGTGATGTACACCATCGACGACGCCGGCAAGCGCGCGGTGGGGTTCAAGCTCGCCGAGGGCATGGATGTACCGGCCGAACTCGAGCCACGGTTCAAGTTCGCGCGTCAGAAGTCGAAACTCGCCGGCGTCATTCGAGGCTCGTATTTCGTGATCAAGGGCGAGCACTGACCGTACGTCGCCCCCTCACAGGGGACTATCGGCCCGCATGCAGTGTCGATACTGTGAGCCTGCTTTGAGCGGCTCGATCGCGCGAGGCTCGTGCACCGCGCAGGCAGAGCAGCCTGCGATTGACTGACCTCGGGGAACAAGAATGAATACACATCGTCCATCTCGCTCACGCGGACCAGTGCCGGCTTTGCTAGTGGGTATCTTCGCCGTGGTCGTGGGGCTCGGCGTGCTCATGCCTGCAACCGCTGACGCGGCATCTATCGGCGCGGTGCAGGGGGTTGCCGTGGCCGACAAAATGAACGGCGGTGAGCAGCTGACGGCTGGCGAACAGTTGACCTCCGGCGATCACACCGAGCATTTCGCGATGCAGGGTGACGGAAATGCGGTTGTCTACGGTTCGAGCAGTCAGGCGCTATGGAACACTCAGACGTTCGCCGTCGGCAGCCGTATCGTGATGCAGACCGACGGCAATCTCGTTCTGTACACACCGTCGGGGAGCGCTGCTTGGAACTCCGGCACGTTCAATCATCCTGGCGCATATGCGGTCATGCAGAACGACGGAAACCTTGTGATCTACGGCGGCGGATCGGCGCTGTGGAACAGCTTCGCCGCAAGCAGGCCGGCCGCCCCCGCGGTGAAAGACACCCTCAACAGCGGCGAGCAGCTCAGCTCCGGCGCACAGCTCGCCAGCGGACCGAACGTTGCGGTCATGCAAGGCGACGGCAACTTCGTGGTCTACGCGGCAGGGCTGGCGCCGTGGAGTAGCCGCACGAACAACGGCAACCGTCTGGTCATGCAGACCGACGGCAACGCAGTTGTCTACACCTCCGGCGGCAACGCGGTGTGGAATTCTGGTACGGCAGGCCACAGTGGCGCGCGCCTGGTGATGCAGAGCGACGGCAACCTGGTGATCTACGGCTCTGGCGGTGCGCTGTGGAACAGCTTCGCTGCGAACCGCCCCGTAACGCCGCCGCCCGCTTCGGCACCGCCTCAGTCTCCCGGCCAGCCGTCTAGCGTCTACTACGAGAATTGCGCCGCCGCGCGGGCCGCGCACGCGGCACCGATCTATCGCGGGCAGCCGGGATATCGAGCTGGGCTCGACGGAGACAATGACGGCGTCGCCTGCGAGTAGTGCGCCAAGCGGTGGTAGCCGTCCTGTGAACTGGCGCGTCGGCCGGTAGAATTCCACACGTGTCGACGCGCTGAGTGCTGGGATCGAGCCGAACGGCGGGCACCCACGAACAAAGGCCCCCCCATGAGTCTCATCCGAATGAACGACGTCAGCGTGAGCTTCGAGAACACTCAGGTGTTGCGCGAGGCCTTCTTCCGCCTCGAAGCGCGTGACCGGGTCGGCCTCATCGGGCGTAACGGCTCAGGAAAGTCCACGCTGTTGAAGCTGGTGCTCGAACAGGTGGCTCCGGATGCCGGCACCATCGCCCTCGAGCAGGGCTTGAAGCTGGGTTACTTTTCGCAGTTCTCCGAGCTCGACGGTGAAGCGTCGATCGTCGACGTTCTGGATGGGCTCTTTGCGGGCATCCACCTCATTGAAGACGAACTCGCCGCGATCGACGCGGCCGTTGCCAAAGACCCGACGGCCGGACCCGCGCTCGACGCCCTCATCGAGCGCCAGGCCGCGCTCTTCGAAGAGATGGAACGCCAGGACGGCTGGGACTACGGCCGCCGTATAGACAAGGCGCTCACCACCCTGGGTTTCGACGAAGCGCACCGAGTGTGCCCGATCGACGAGTTGTCGGGCGGGTGGAGAAACCGGGCGGCGCTCGCGAAGATACTTCTCGAAAGCCCTGACGTTCTGCTGCTCGACGAGCCCACCAACTTTCTCGACGTGGCCGGCGTCGAGTGGCTCGAAACCTGGTTCCGCGACTTTCGCGGCGCCGCGATCATCGTGTCGCACGATCGAACCTTTCTCGACGCCGTGGTCACACGCATCATCGAGCTCGAGAACTTTCATCTGCACGAGTATCCGGGCAACTTCGACGAGTACGTGGTGCAGAAACAGTTTCGGCTGAAGACGCTCGAGGCCCAGTTCGTGCACGAGTCTGAATTGCTCGCTTTCGAGGCGGAAGGAATCTCCGACCGGCGGGAGGCGGCCAAGGGGGCCAGCCGGGGGCTGAACAAGCAGCTCTCGACCATCAAGAAATCGCGCTCGCCGCGTCCGGTAGACCAGATCATCACCGAGATCTACGGCGGCCTGCACGTCAAAGACGTGCTGTGCCGAGTCGAATCGCTGAGCAAATCGTTTGGCGCGAAGACGCTCTTCACCGACCTGACCTTCGAGATCAGGCGGGGCAATCGCATCGCCGTGCTCGGCGCGAACGGTAGCGGCAAGAGCACCCTCCTGAGCGTTCTCGCCGGCGAGGAGCGCCCCGACGAGGGTTTCGTCGACTGGCCGAAGGGTGTCGGTGTCGTGTCATACAACCGGATGCTCGCCGAGCTCGATGAGGCAGACACTCTCACTCACGCGGTGAACGCCCTGCCCGACAGCTTGGCGCTGACGGCTACGCGCAAATCCGTCGGCCGGTTCCTGTCGATGTTCCAGTTCTCTGAGGCAGACCTGAAGCAGCGCATCGGCAACCTTTCGGGCGGTCAGCGGGCGCGGGTGGCCATGGCGCAATGTCTGCTCTCTGGCGCCTCGGTGCTGTTGCTCGATGAGCCCACCAACCATCTCGATCTGCCGAGCATCCAAGTCATGGAACGGGCTCTCGCCCACTTTCCCGGCGCCGTCGTCGTAGTGAGTCACGACCGTTTCTTCACCGACAAGATCGCGAACCGTTACCTGGTCTTCGGCGCCGACTCCGCCGTGCCGGGCGAGATCGCTCTCTCGGTCGCTTGACTCGGGGGCACCCACAACTGCACCGAATGATGCTATTTTTGATGCAGAAGGAGTGACATGCGAACGACCATAACGTTGGACGACAAGCTCGTTTCGAGAGCCGCCGAATTGACTGGCACCACAGAGAGATCCGCTCTCGTGCGAGAAGGGCTGGAAGCTCTCATCGAACGAGAGAGCGCACGGAGGCTTGCTCTTCTCGGCGGCAGCGATCCTGGTGCCGAATCATCGCCGAGAAGGCCAACTGCCGCCTGATCGATGATTCTCGTCGACACCTCGATCTGGATCGATCATCTGCACAGGCCAGAACCCGCACTCGTCTCGCTGCTCAGCAGCTCCAGGGTTGCACAGCATCCGATGGTGATCGGAGAACTCGCGATGGGTTCACTTCGACGGCGCGAGGAGTTTCTCGGCCTGCTTGTCAATCTGCCGCGCGTCGCGGTAGCTGACAACGACGAAGTCAGAGCGTTTGTCGATCACCATCACTTGCACGGCCGCGGTCTCGGGCTGGTTGATGCGCACCTGCTGGCGGCAGTGCACCTGACCCCCGGAACCTCGCTGTGGACTCGCGACAACAGGCTGCGTGTTGCCGCGGCAGAACTTCACGTCGCTCACGTGCCGGCCCCCTCAGGCGCGAACGCCGGCCCAGGCGGTTCAGAGAGCTCAGGCAGCCAGGCAGCTCAGGGCAGCGGCATCGACCGGGGGCCGATCAGGCCGCGGCTGGAGTCTGCGGGCTGCCTGACCTGAAAACCGTCACGTACCTGAAGGGCGTGGTCGCGGCAGATCGCGTAGATCAGCAGCAAGCCGTTCGAATCGACGGTGAGGCGCTCCACGGGGTCGCCCGTACAGCCCTCGACGACACACTCGATCATGTTCCAACGCTAAACCCTTGGCATCCGATTGTGCAGGGCCCCAGACCAAGGGGTGTACCACATGGTAGATTTCGACGGAAACGGGCAGCGCGCCTCGCGCTGTGGGGGGCGTGGCAGGGGAGAGAGTGTCGTCAGCGGGGGAGTCGGGTCTGGTCGAGCCAGGGCTGTTGAGGCCCGCCCAACCGGTGCCGGGGGCGCAGAACCTGAAGCGACGCCGAATGTCGGTTCGCTTGCGCACCCCTGGCGCCTTCGCGATCTGGGTTCTGCTCTATATTCTGCTCGTCATACTGCCGCTGCCGCTCAGCCTCATCGATCTCGACCCCGGGCGCGGGTTCTGGATCAACTTCTCGGTTGCCCTCGGCTTTGTCGGCCTCTCGATGTTCGGGCTGCAGTTTCTGATGGCTGCCCGAAGTCGTGTGGTGACCGGCGCTGTGGGCATGGACCTGGTGCTGCGGTTCCACCGCCAGATGGCCTACCTCGCGACCGCGCTGGTGTTCGCGCATCCGATCATTCTGTTTCTGTTCGACTCGTCATTCCTGGGGCTGCTCGACGTGTTCACGTCGCCGCTCCGGGCGAAGTTCGCCGTGGCATCGTGCGTCGCGCTGCTGGTGTTGATCGCATTGTCGGCTTTTCGGCAACGGCTGCACGTGCGTTATGAGACCTGGCAGTTCACGCACGCGGTGCTCGGCTTGCTCGTAGTGATCTTCGCGCTGACGCATGTTCTCTTGGTCGGATACTACGTGCGCGAACCCTGGGAGCAGGCTCTCTGGGTGGTGCTCAGTGTCTCGTTCATCGCGTTAGGCATCTGGGTGCGGTTCATCAAGCCTCTGTTGCGGCGGCACAGAAAATGGGTGGTCGCTGCAATCTCGCCCGAGGCCGGCGGGGCTACGACGGTGACGATCCGCTTGGTGGATGCCACCTCATACGGCCCGCACGGCTTTCAGTTCGAGGCCGGTCAGTTCGCCTGGCTGCAGGCTCGCCGGTCTCCGTTCTCGATGACCTATCACCCGTTCTCCATCTCGTCGAGTGCCGCTCGGCCCGAGCGAATTTCCTTCACCATCAAGCTGCACGAGGGGTTCACGCGCGAGATCGCCGAGCTCGAGGTGGGCGACTTCGTGTATCTCGACGGCCCGTTCGGCGCATTCGTGCTGCCCGACGAGGGCCCACTGGTCGTGATCGGCGCTGGTGTCGGTGTGACGCCCCTGCTGAGCATGCTCGAAACACTGGCCGATCAGGGCTCGCAGCGCCCCGCTCAGCTGTGGTTGGCCAATCGCGACGAGTCGAGCATCTCCTGCCGTGCCCAGGTCGAGCAGGTGGCGGAGCGACTACCGCTGACGGTCGTGCACGTGCTGTCGCATCCGGGCGATGGATGGCCGGGCGAGTCGGGCCACCTCGACACCGCTTTTGTGCAGCGCCATCTCGCGCTTCTGGCGGCCGACGCCAGCCGGGCATCCTTCTGCATCTGCGGCCCGGAAACGCTGATGGACTCTGTCGAGCGCGACCTCGTCGCGGCCGGCATCGCGCGTGGCCGCATCCATTCCGAGCGATTCGGCATGGTGTAGTCGTGTGGCGCGAACGAGCGGCCCTCTGGGCGACTCTCGCCGTGGCGGTTGTGGTGATCGGCGCCTGCGTGGCCTGGGCCTTTGTCGCCCAAACGAGGCTCTAGGTCGTGTGCTGCGCTGACCGATAGCATGACGACCATGCCTGACCCTGTGCCGACCCTGCCCGACTCCCAGGCGACCGCCGGCTATTCGCGGCTGACGCGCGACGACCCGGGATTCGCCGAAGCGGTGTACGAGGGCCTCTTCAACAAGCTCAGTGTCGACAATCCCCGTTTCAGCGGTGAACCCGACCTTGTGGTCGCGCCGAAGACCGAGACCGACGTCGTTGCTATCGTGCGCGCGGCGGCACAGTCGGGCACGAAGGTCGCCATCCGCTCGGGCGGCCACAGCTGGATCGCCTCGTCGGTGCGGGAGGCGAGTGTGCTCGTCGACCTGGCTGCGTTCGACGGCATCTCGGTGAACGTCGAGGCCCGCACGGCGACGGTCGGCCCCGCGGTCAGGGGCGAACGCCTGTCGAAAGAACTGGTAGCGCACGGCCTGGCGTTCCCCGTCGGGCATTGCGGCACGCCCGCGCTCGGGGGGTTCTTGCTCGGTGGGGGCCTCGGTGTGAACTGGGGTCACTGGCTGCCGTCGTGTTTCTCCATCCGCAGCCTGCGGGTGGTTCTCGCCTCGGGTGAGATCGTTGTCGCCTCGGCTACCTCCAACCCCGATCTGTTTTGGCTCGCTCGTGGTTCGGGCCCCGGGTTTCCGGGCATCGTGACTGAGTTCGAACTCGAGCTGCAGCCGTTGCCAGGCGCGATTCGTTTGTCGACGTGGATGTTCGCGCTCACCGATCTCTCGGCCGTCACCCGCTGGGTGAGCCGCGTTTCTGCCTCGCTGCCGAGCAACGTCGAAGTCTCGCTCGTCATGGCCGGCCCGGGTCGGCCCGGGGCGACCTCCGCTTCGGTGCCGTTCGTGGTGGGAGTAGCCGCCACTGCCTTCACCGACAATGCCGGCGCGGCTCGAGAAGCCCTCCGTGCCTTCTCCGACGACCCGGGCCCCGGGGTGCCTGCCCTCGACCACCTCGAGGCGCTGCCGGTGGCCTTCGACTCGCTGCACGAACCCGTCGACGCCACCTACCCCGAAGGGTACCGCTACCTCGCCGACACCTTCTGGAACCCGCTCGACATTCACGATGCGCTCGAGCCCCTTGCCGAGCTCATCACACGGGCACCTTCTGGAGCCTCATACATCCTCTCGGGAATGCCGAAGAACGGCCACGGAGCCGAGCTGTTGCCGAAGGGCGAGGCGGCATTCGGGATGCACGACCGCAGCCTGGTCGTGCCGTACGTGATGTGGAACGACAGCGCCGACGATGCGGCCAATCTGGCCTGGCTCACCGAACTGCGAAGCGTGCTCGAGCCCACCGCCAGCGGACACTTTCTGAGCGAGGCCGATCTGCGATACGACGCCTCGCGCACCAGTGGGTCGTTCGCTCCTGGCGATTGGGCGCGGGTCTCGCAGCTGATCACCGCTTTCGATCCCGAGTCGCTCTTCTGCGGCTTTCCGCAGCCGCGCGAAAAACCCGCCGCCGACTGAGGCAGTCGGTGCATTACTCTGAGGGCCATGACAACTCCCTCTGGCTCCCCTGTCGTCCGTCGCACCAACGGCCTGGCCATCGCCAGTCTGGTGCTCAGCATCGTTTCGTTTCTGTTCAATCCGTTTTTGCTCATCAGCATCATCGGAGCCGTCGTCGGCTTTCTCGGGCTACGTCAGTCGCGCATCACAGGGTCAGGGCGCCTGCTCGCTCTGTTCGGGCTCTGGATCGGCGTCGCCTCGACAGTGATCGGCCTGATCAGCATCATTCTGAGCTTCAACGCCAGCTCGTGACCGTGCGTGAGCGTTCGTGACCGCTCGGCACGAGGTCTCGTGCCGAGCCCCCGCGTCGGTGTGTCAAACCCGCTAGTCCGCTGAGCATCCGCTCGCTCTACCGTGCTGCAAAGGTGCTGCCGGTTATCGTTGGTTTGTGCGAATTCCCCACCTCGATTCCCCGCGACTTCTCGGGCTCGGGCTGCTGGCAGGGCTCGTTTTGGCGGGCGTCGGTACTGCGTCTGCGGCTGCGCCCGCGTTCGCTCACGACAACGTCGTCTCGTCGCGCCCGTACAACAGCGAGGTGGTGACGAAACCCATCGACACCGTGACGGTGACCTTCAGCGATGAACTGCTCACCCTGGGTTCGAGCACAAGCGGCTTCGCCATCGAGGTGACAGACGCCGATGGCGGCCACCACGAATCCGGCTGTGTGACTGTCACGGGCAGCGATGCCAGCACCGGGGTCGCACTCGGTGAGGCCGGCCGATACGACGTCACCTGGCGAGTGGTCGCTGATGACGGGCATCCGATCTCGGGCACCTACTCGTTCACCTGGCAACCGAAGGCCGTCACGGTAGCGGCTCCTGCGTACAGCGGGCCGCCCGACTGCGGCGCGGCATGGTCGGGTATTCCGGCTGCGGCGTCTCAGGTGGGCGACTCGTCGACACCCCAGCCAGGCCAGACGGCTCCGTCGGGTCAGGTCGGCGAAGGCGGCCAAACGGGCGGAGCAGAAACGGCGACCTCAGAGCCAGAGCCCACGATGACCATTCTCTCGGCCGTTCCTGCCGACTCGAACGATGATTCGGGGCTGGCGCTGCCGCTCACCATCGTGGCGGGTGTCGGGGCTCTCGCGGCCCTGTCTGCGGTGCTGTTCTACGTCGTTCGACGCGCCCGCGGCGATCATTCTCCTCGGTCGTAGGGTCTTGCCCGCTAAGCTGGCACGAATAACCCACAACTGAATACTGTCGGCCGAAAGGTCGGCGCGGGAGAGCCCGAATGTGGTGTTGAGCCACGAAACGGGCACCGAAGGAGCAATTCTCTCCAATAATCTCTCAGGTCTGAAGTACCGCGCTGAACTGGCCACTCTGAAAAGCAGCCGCTCTCTTCCAGACGGCTCGCCCACGGTGAAAGCTCCCTTTGTGCGCGCGACAGTACATGCGTGACAGCAGGGGGAGTGAAACTCTCAGGCACCATGACAGAGGGGGAGTTCGTAGGGCCCGATCGGGCCCTGCTGACCGAGACCGATCTGCCACAATACGCAGCCGGTAATGATCAGGAGAACTCATGACCGCAGACTTCACCCTCTCTCCACTCCACGACGTACACGTCGAAGCGAACGCCACTTTCACCGACTTCGCCGGTTGGCAGATGCCGGTGCGTTACTCCAGCGATCTGACCGAACACGCGGCAGTTCGAACCGCCGCCGGTATATTCGATCTCTCGCATATGGCCGAGCTCAGCATCAGGGGCCCCCAAGCGGCGGCCTTTCTCGACTACGCGTTGGCCGGCAAGCTCTCGAGCATCGCGCTCGGGCAGGCCAAGTACAGCCTGCTCCTGACCGAACACGGCACGATCGTCGACGATGTCGTCGTCTACCGAACCGGCGACTCGGCCTTTCTGGTCGTGGCGAACGCGGGCAATCATCTCGCTGCTCTCGAGGCCCTTCGCGAACGCAGCACCGGGTTCGACGTCGAGGTGACAGACCAGAGCGACAACACCGCACTCATCGCGGTGCAGGGGCCCCGCGCGCGTCACATCGTGCTGGCGACCGCGGGTATCTCGTTCGCCGAGGCGGCCGAACAGGCTCCGGATGCACATCCCCTCGCCGCTCTGAAGTACTACTGGTCGCTGCAGGCCTCGTATGCGGGTGAGCCGTTGCTCGTCGCCCGAACCGGATACACCGGAGAAGACGGCTTCGAACTCTATGTCGACGCGGCACTCGCGCCCGCCTTGTGGCGTGAGCTGATGGCGGCCGGCGAACCGTTGGGACTGACCCAGGCGGGGCTCGCTTCGCGCGACACCCTGCGCCTCGAAGCGGGCATGCCGCTCTATGGCCACGAACTCGGCCTCGACACCACACCAGCGCAAGCCGGGCTCGGCCGGGTGCCGAACTTCAGCAAGGGCGACTTCGTGGGCCGCGCCGCGCTCGAGGCGGCGGCCACGAGCGACCCGAGCACCAGCTCCGACATGCACGAACCACCAGAACCAGCGCCGCCGCCGCGCGTGCTCGTCGGCCTCGTCGGCAACGGCAAGCGCGCCGCGCGGGCCGGCTACCCCCTGTTCGCTACAGACGATTCGGCCGATGCGATCGGTGAGATCACTAGTGGCGTGCTCTCGCCGACGCTCGGTGTTCCGATCGCTCTGGCCTACCTCGACCCGGCGTTCGCCGAAACCGATACCGAGCTCTCGGTGGATGTTCGGGGCAAACGCCTGACCTTTCGTGTCACCCCCGTGCCGTTCTACCGCAGAAAGAGAGACTGACCGTGACCGAGTACTCCGCCCTCAAATTCACTAGCGAGCACGAGTGGATTCGACTCGAGCCCGTCTCCGACGACGGCCCCGCGACGGCCACCATCGGCATCACCTCGTATGCTGCCGGTCAGCTCGGCGATGTCGTGTACGTCGACCTTCCCGAGGTCGGCGCCGAGATCGCCGACGGCACCGTCGTCGGCGAGATCGAATCGACGAAATCGGTCGGCGAACTGTTCGCGCCCCTGAACGGCATCGTGGTGGAGAAGAACTCCGCGGTCGAAGACTCGCCCGAACTTGTCAACAGCGATCCCTTCGGCGAGGGCTGGCTCATCCGGGTGGAGTTCGCCGAGCTGCCTGAGTTGCTGACCTTCAGCGAATACCAGGCGCTGCTCGGGGACGACGCGCTCACCGACGCCGAGACCGACCGAGCGGGAGCCTGATTTCATGAGCGCACCCTTCGTCGAACGCCACATCGGAACCGACCTGCAGTCGCAGGCGAGAATGCTCGAGGTGCTCGGTTACGACACGGTCACGAAGCTCGTCGAGGCGGCTGTTCCGCAGTCGATTCAGACTCAGAGCCTAGGGCAACGGTCGGTCATCCCGAGCCCGGCGAGCGAGCGTGAGGTGTCTGCGGAGCTTCGAGTTCTCGCCGACCGCAACTCTGTGAAACGCTCGCTCATCGGGCTGGGGTATTACGACACGATCACCCCCGCAGTGATCAAGCGCAACGTGTTCGAGAACCCGAGCTGGTACACCGCCTACACTCCGTACCAGCCCGAGATCTCGCAGGGGCGGCTCGAGGCGCTCATCAACTTTCAGACCATGGTGGCCGAGCTGACGGGCCTGACCACGTCGAATGCGTCGATGCTCGACGAAGGTACGGCGGTGGTCGAGGGCATGCTGCTCGCTCGCCGAGCCAGTAAGTCGAAGTCGACGGTCTTCGTGGTCGATTCGGATGCGCTGCCGCAGACCAAGCAGCTCCTGGTTTCACGAGCCGAGGCCGTCGGTATCGAACTCGTCGAACTCGACCTGGCGACGGTTTCGGCCGCCGACCTGCCCGACGCTTTCGGCGTGTTCGTGCAGTATCCGGGCGCCTCTGGGCGGGTCTGGAATCCGTCTGCCGTCATCGCCCAAGCACACGCTGAAGGCGGCCTCGCTGTCGTGGCGGCCGATCTGCTGGCGCTGACCCTGCTGATGTCACCGGGCGAACTCGGCGCTGATGTCGCCGTCGGCACCAGTCAGCGCTTCGGTGTGCCGATGGGGTTCGGCGGCCCGCACGCCGGGTATATGGCCGTTCGTCAGGGGCTCGAGCGTCAGCTGCCGGGTCGTCTGGTGGGGGTGAGTGTGGATGCTGTCGGCAATCGCGCCTATCGCCTCAGTCTGCAGGCGCGCGAACAGCACATCCGCCGCGAGAAGGCCACGTCGAACATCTGCACTGCGCAGGTGCTGCTCGCCGTGATGGCCGGTATGTACGCGGTGTACCACGGCCCGGAGGGGCTGACGGCGATCGCCCGTGAAGTGAACGGCCGGGCCGTCGAGCTGGCGGCCCTGTTGCGATCCGGTGGCCACACCCTCGTTCACGATGACTTCTTCGACACGATCACGGTGCGGCTGCCCGGCAGCGCTCGGGCGGCCGCCGATCGCGCGTATGAGCGTGGATACCTGCTCCATGTCGTCGATGACGACACGCTCAGTATCTCGGTCGACGAAACGACCACCGCGCACGACCTGCGGCAGGTCGCCGCGGCGCTCGGCGGTACCGACGGGGCCACGGGCGGCAAGCGCCAGCCGAGCCTGCCGGCCGGCGTGCGGCGCACCAGCGCTTTTCTCACCCACCCGGTTTTCAACACGTACCGCTCGGAGACGAGCATGATGCGCTACCTCAAGCGCCTCGCCGACTACGACTACGCGCTCGATCGCGGAATGATTCCGCTGGGCTCGTGCACGATGAAGCTGAACGCCGCCACCGAGATGGAGGCGGTGAGCTGGCCCGAGTTCGCCGGGCTCCATCCGTTCGCCCCCCGTGCCGATGTCGAGGGGTATCTCGAGCTGATCGATCAGCTCGAATCGTGGCTCGCCGAAGTGACTGGCTACGACTCGGTGTCTCTGCAGCCGAACGCCGGCAGCCAGGGTGAGCTCGCCGGCTTGCTGGCCATCCGGGGTTATCACCAGTCCCGGGGCGAGCACAACCGGCTCGTCTGCCTCATTCCCTCGAGCGCCCACGGCACGAATGCCGCCTCGGCGGTGCTCGCCGGCATGCGCGTCGTGGTCGTCGCGTGCGACGAGCTCGGCAACGTCGATCTGGATGACCTGCGAGCCAAAATCGCAGAACACGCCGACGCGCTGGCCGCACTCATGATCACGTATCCGTCGACCCACGGCGTCTACGAGCACGACATCATGGAGATATGCCGTTTGGTGCATGAAGCCGGCGCGCAGGTCTATGTCGACGGAGCCAACCTGAACGCGGTACTCGGCTTCGCCCGGTTCGGCGAGTTCGGCGGCGACGTTTCGCACCTGAACCTGCACAAGACATTCTGCATTCCCCACGGGGGCGGTGGCCCCGGTGTCGGGCCGGTAGCCGCGAAGGCGCACTTGGCCCCGTTTTTGCCCGGGCACGACTTCGCGCAGAAGGCCGAGCATTACCTGGCGGGGGGAGAGGCGGCCGGTGGCGGCTCGGCCGATGGAGACGTGGCCGGTGGCGGCTCGGTCGTTCACGCCGGTGGAGCGGTGTCGGCAGCGCCATACGGCAGTTCGAGCATCCTGCCGATCAGCTGGGCGTACGTGCGAATGATGGGCACTGACGGGCTCAAACAGGCCACCGAGGCAGCCGTACTCGCCGCGAACTACGTGGCGGCTCGACTTCGGGATCATTTTCCCGTGCTCTACTCGGGTGACAACGGGCTGGTAGCTCACGAGTGCATTCTCGATCTGCGGCCGTTGCGCGAGGCGACGGGAGTGACCGTCGACGACGTGGCCAAGCGGCTCATCGACTACGGCTTCCACTCGCCCACGATGAGCTTTCCGGTGGCCGGAACGCTGATGGTCGAACCGACTGAGAGCGAAGACCTGGCCGAGATCGACCGGTTCATCGACGCGATGATCTTGATCAAGGCTGAAGCTGACTCGGTGGTGAACGGAGTGTGGCCGGCAGATGACAATCCGTTGGTAAATGCGCCGCACACCGCGCAGTCGATCGCACAAGGCGAGTGGATGCACGCGTACGACCGCGAGCGTGCCGTCTTCCCCGTGAAGGCGCTGATCAGGAACAAGTACTGGCCGCCGGTACGGCGAGTGGATCAGGCGTACGGCGACCGGAATCTCTTCTGCGCCTGCCCACCGCCGGAGGCGTTCGAGTAAGGCGAGCAATACTCATTCGGCTATCATTGACGTGATGACTACGTTGCTGAAAATAGGCCTCACGCTCGCCATTTCGTTCGGCGCAGCAACTTCGGCGCTGGCGGCGACGCCCGTCTACTCCAGCGACGGCTGCGTGATCAACCACAGCGCCGACGGGCCGGTCACCGGCGGCAGCCAGTGCGCGAACGCCGATCTGAGCGGCGACCATCTCGCTCAGTCAGACTTCGACGGCGCGAACCTCACGAACGCAGACCTGAGTTCTGCCGACGTGCAGGGCTCAACGTTCAACGGCGCCACCATCACGGGCGCGAATTTCACGGGAGCCCGCATCGTCAGTGCCGAATTCACAGGTGCCGGAATTCTGCCGGCCACTCTCGACGTGACCGCTTCGACAGCGGCCGGAGCACCCGCCACGTTCACTCCGACAGTGCCGACCGGTCTGACGATGACCGGCTGTTCGATCGCCGGTGACGCCGTCGCGTCGGGGGCGGTCTTCCCGCTCGGCCAGAGCGGCGTCGTCTGTTCGTTCGCCTCGTCGCGCCCGAATGAGTTCGCAACGGCGCTTGTGCTGGTGACCGTGTCGAGCCTTCAGACGTCGGCTCCGCCCGTTCCGGTGTTCGCCGCGGCACCGACCACTGCTCCTCCGGTGGCGGCCGCCACACAGGGTCTGAGCCCCGCCACGGCGACGTTGCTGGTCGGGGGAGCGGGGCTGGTGGTTCTTCTCGGGGTGGTCGGGCTGATCATCCGCGGCGCGCGTGGCCGCAGCCGGCACTGAGCGCCGGCCCTGACAGCCGACGACCTCGAGCAGGCGCTAGCTGGGCACGTTGAACAGTTGCGGAAACACTGACACCGCCCAGGCGTACCCGACGAACGAGGCGATGTCGAGAATCCAGTGCGTAATCACCAACGGCACGGTTCGGCCCCACCGCGTATAGAACCAGCCGAAGACGATGCCCATCACGAGGTTGCCGAAGAACGGCCCGAAGCCCTGGTAGAGGTGATAACTGCCCCGCAGCACCGCGGTCGAGACGATGATCGTCCACTTGCCCCAGCCGAGGCGCCCCAGCCGCTCGAAGAGGTACCCCACCACGATGAGTTCTTCGGTCAGGGCGGCTCGCAACGCCGAGAGTATCAAGATGGGCACGGTGTACCATTGCGAGTCGAGCGGCGCCGGAACCACATTGACGGTGAAGCCGAAGGCCCGCCCTGCGAAGTACAGCGCGAGACCCGGGATGCCGATGAGCAGCAGCAAGAACAACCCGCGGCCGAGATCGCGCAGCGGCTGTGTCGCGTCGAACCCCAATCGTTTGAATGGGTTGTCGCCCGAGAGTGTGAGCAGATAGAAGACCAGCAGAACGGGAGCGATGGCGAAAAAGATGGCGAGAAGTTGGTAGGTCAGGTCGAGCCAGGCGCGATCGCTGAGCGCGCCGTTGATCGTGGCGGTCTGAGAACCGAGGGCCGTCGGCCTGGTCAGCAGGTCGATGAGCTGAACAATCGAATAGACCGCAGATGCACCCAATGACAGGGCCAGCACCACGATGATTTCGAACCCGATTCTGCCTGTGCTGAAGACAGGTGGCGGGTCGAATCGGGGGGCCGAAGGTTCCATTTTCACTCCGCCACTTTCTTGCGTTTTCTGCACTAAAACCATCGTTATTGTGCAATGTGCACAACAAATCAGTGATTTTAGTTTCTAGTATGTAACTTTTTTCGCTCACATTTGGTTCTGGGGCCTACCCCTTTTAGGGTACTCGTTAGTCATCGAGCACTCCGTTCACCACGGTGGGCTCGATTTGCGAGGCATTCACACGCACCGCGGAGCGACACATTCATTCGAAATCACCGGCCAGAAGTCGAGTGTTTCGATTTGCCAGTTTGCACAGGAGGAAACCTTGAGAAAGAACCGAATTGGAGTGGGCGTCGTCGCTCTGGCAGCAGCCAGTGCGCTCGTGCTCACGGGATGCGCATCGGGAGGCGGCAGCACGCCGACCAGCAGCGCGAACCTGTCCGCCGTCATTACGACGAACGGGTCGGAACCGCAGAACCCGCTCATCCCGACCAACACCAACGAGACCGGCGGCGGAAAAATCGTCGACTCGATCTTCGCGGGCCTTGTGTATTACGACGCAACCGGCAAGCCGATCAACGACATGGCCGACTCGATCACGACGACCGACTCGCAGACCTACACGATCAAGATCAAGCCGAACCAGACCTTCAGCGACGGCGAAGCCGTCGACGCCAAGTCGTTCGTCGACGCATGGCAGTACGGTGCCCTGTTCAGCAACGCTCAGGTCAACCAGTCGTTCTTCGCCCCGATCGAGGGCTTCAGCGACACGGTAGACAGCCCGCTGACCGGCCTTACTGTGGTCGACCCCACCACCTTCACGGTGAAGCTGAACGCTCCGCAGTCCGACTTCCCCTTGCAGCTCGGCTACACGGCCTTCGACCCGCTGCCCGCCAACGCCTTTGCAGACATGACCGCATTCGGCCAGAACCCGATCGGAAACGGCCCCTACAAGCTGGCGTCTTCGAGCGCATGGCAGCACAATGTGCAGATCGATCTCGTTCCGAACGCCACCTACACCGGTGGTCGCAAGGCTCAGAACGGTGGGCTCACGTTCAAGTTCTACGCTTCGTCTGACGCGGCATACTCCGACCTCCAGGCGAACAACGTCGACGTGATCGACGAGATTCCCGATTCGGCTATCTCGACCTTCACCAGCGACCTCGGTGACCGCGCGATCAACCAGCCGTCCGCAGTGTTCCAGTCGTTCACCATCGGTGTCGCGGCTCCGCACTTCCAGGGCCAGGAGGGCCAGTTGCGCCGCCAGGCGCTCTCTGAAGCAATCGACCGCCCGACGATCACCAAGGTGATCTTCGACGGCACCCGCACTCCGGCGACAGACTTCACGTCACCCGTGCTCGACGGCTACTCCAACTCGCTCTCGGGCAACTCCGTGCTGACGTACAACGCTGACGACGCGAAGAAGCTGTGGGCCGAGGCCAACGCTATCTCGCCGTGGTCGGGAACGTTTCAAATCGCCTACAACGCCGACGGCCCGCACCAGGCGTGGGTCGATGCTGTCTCGAACAGCATCAAGAACGTTCTGGGCATCGACGCGGCCGGCTCGCCGACCCCGACGTTCGCCCAGTTCCGCACCTTGGTCACCGACACCGCCAACCCCATCCAGACGGGCTTCCGCACCGGATGGCAGGCTGACTACCCCGCGCTGAGCGACTTCCTGGTTCCGCTGTACCAGACGGGCGCCAGCTCGAACGACGGTCACTACACCAACCCCGCCGTCGACGCCCTCTTCACGAAGGCGGCTTCAGAGACGTCGACCGACGCGGCGATCAAGGACTACCAAGACGCCCAGGTCATTCTGCTGAAAGACCTGCCCGCGATTCCGCTGTGGTACTCGAACGTCACGGGCGGCTTCGCCCAGGGTGTCTCGAACGTTCAGTTCGGCTGGAACTCGGTTCCGCTGTACTACGCGATCACTAAGAGCTAGTCTCACCCCGCTAACCGAAAGGGGCGGTAGCATCGCGCTACCGCCCCTTTCGCTCTGACTTTCGATAAGGCCCCCCCAAACCGTATGCGCACTTACTCTCCGTTTCGAGGCTGATCCTGCATGGCCGGCTACATACTCAGGCGTTTGCTTCAAGCAATCCCCGTCTTCTTCGGAACAACGTTCCTCATCTACTTCATGGTCTTCGCGATGCCGGGAGACCCGATTCTCGCCCTCTTCGGCGACAAGACACCCAGCCCGGCTCTGGTCGCCCAGCTGCGTGCTCAATACCACCTCGATCAGCCGTTCATTGTTCAGTACTTCATCTACATCGGCGGAATCTTCCAAGGAAACTTCGGAATGTCGTATTCGGGTCAGCCCGTCAGTGAGATTCTGCTTCGAACGTTCCCTGTGACCCTTCGACTCGCGGTTCTCGCGCTCTTCTTCGAAACCGTCTTCGGCATTCTCGTGGGCCTGATCTCCGGGCTCCGCAAGGGCAAACTCTTCGATGGGTCGTCTCTCGTCGTCAGCCTCATCCTGATTTCGCTGCCCATCTTCGTCATCGCCTTCGTCGCGCAGTACGTCTTCGGCGTTCAGCTCGGCTGGGCCCGAACGACGGTGGGCCCTGGTGCGCCGATTCAAGACCTGATACTGCCGGCGCTCGTCTTGGCGAGCATCAGCTTCGCGCAGATAGTGAGGCTGACCCGGTCATCGGTGATCGAAACGTCGAGCCTCGACTTCGTGCGCACGGCCTACGGCAAAGGTCTGAGCCGCAACCGCATCGTTCCGGTTCACATTCTGCGTAACTCCCTCATCCCCGTGGTGACGTACCTCGCGACGGACTTCGGTGTGCTGCTGGTCGGAGCCACAGTGACCGAAGGTATTTTCAACGTTCCCGGTGTGGGAAACACGCTGTATCAGGCGATCATCCGAAGTGAAGGGCCGACGGTCGTTTCGTTCGTGACCGTGATGGTGCTTCTCTATCTGGTCGTCAACCTCATCGTTGACCTGCTCTATGGCTTGCTCGACCCAAGGATCCGCTATGTCAAATGACCTCACTGAACGTACGGTCGGCGAGGCATCCCCGCCGTCGTCGAATCATTTCGTCGCTCCTCTGGAGGAGACGCCGCTGGTTGCGATCGACGTCGTCAAGGTCGCGGAGAAGCCCAGCAATCTGTGGATCGATGCGTGGCGTGACGCCCGTCGTCGCCCGATCTTCTGGATCTCGGGTGCGCTGATCCTCCTGGTCTGCGTCGTGGCGCTGTTCCCATGGCTGTTCACCAACGTTCCGCCGAACAACGACTGCCAGCTGATCAACTCGAATGGCGGCCCGACCTCGGGTCACATCCTCGGTTTCACGAAGCAGGGCTGCGACGTCTACTCGCGCATCATCAATGGCACGTCGACGTCTCTCGCGGTGGGCATCATCGTCATCGTTCTGACCACCTTCCTCGGCATCATCTTCGGTGCGTTCGCGGGGTTCTACGGTGGAGCGACCGACGCCTTCCTCTCGCGCATCGGTGACATCTTCTTCTCGATTCCCTACATCTTGGCCGCGGTGGTCATCATGTCGGTGCTCGTGAACTACCGAAGCGTCTGGACCATCTCGCTCGCCATCGGTCTTTTCGCCTGGCCGGCCACGGCTCGAGTGCTGCGGGCGGAGATTCTGAGGGTGAAGAACTCCGACTTCGTGATGGCGTCGGAGGCTCTCGGTGTTTCGAGCCTGCGCATCTTGCTCCGCCACGTACTGCCCAACTCGATCGCACCGGTCATCGCCATCACGACGATCTCGCTCGCCGCGGCCATCGTCGCCGAGGCGACGCTGTCGTTCCTCGGTGTCGGGCTCGGCAGCAGCATCATGTCGTGGGGTAACGACATCAACCAGGCCCAGCGTGACCTGCGCACCAACCCGCAGACCCTGATCTACCCGTCGCTCGCCCTCTCGATCACCGTCTTCGCGTTCATACTCATGGGCGAAGTGATTCGAGACGCGCTCGACCCGAAAGCGAGAGCACTTCGATGAGTATCACACTGCCGAGCTCTGCGGCCGAGGGCCGAACGGATGACCGGGTGCCTCTCCTGCAGATCAACAACCTCCAGGTGGGCTTTCGAACGCAGACCGGCCTCGTTCCCGCCGTACGCGGGGCGAGCCTGACCCTGCACGCCGGCGAGACGCTCGCCATCGTGGGCGAATCGGGCTCGGGAAAGTCGACGACGGCGCACGCCATCATCAGTCTGCTCCCCGGCTCGGGTATGGTGACGGGCGGCGAGATTCTGTTCGAGGGCCGCGACCTGACGAAGATCTCTGAGAAAGAGATGCAAGACATTCGCGGCAAGCTGATCGGCTTCGTGCCGCAAGACCCGATGTCGAACCTCAACCCGGTGTGGAGCGTCGGTTTTCAGGTGCAGGAGGCCATCAAGGCGAACGGCATCGCCAAGGGCAAGGCCGACATCAAGAAGCACGCTGTTCAGGTGCTCAAAGAGGCCGGCCTCGCCGACGCCGACAAGCGTTTGAAGCAGTTTCCGCACCAGTTCTCGGGCGGTATGCGTCAGCGGGTGCTGATCGGCATCGGGCTCTCGTCGCGGCCGAAGCTGCTCATCGCCGACGAGCCGACATCGGCTCTCGACGTGACGGTGCAGCGCACCATTCTCGACAACCTCGAGAAGCTGACCCGTGAGATCGGAACGGCGCTGCTGTTCATCACGCACGACCTGGGGCTTGCTGCCGAGCGCGCCGAGCACCTCGTCGTCATGTACAAGGGGCAGGTCGTCGAATCCGGCCCGTCGCGTGAGATTCTCGCCAACCCGCTGCATCCGTACACGCAGCGTCTGGTCGCTGCGGCTCCGAGCCTGGCTTCGCGGCGCATCCAGTCGTCGTCGCACAAGCTCACCGAGCTCGACTACAAGGCGACCGACGTCACCGAGGGCCTCGACCTCATCGAAACCGCAGAGGCCAGGGCCGATCTGCTCGCTGCAGCCAAGCCGCGCGAAGACGCGATCGTGGTCGAGAACCTGACGAAGGTCTACAAGATCCGCGGTGCCAAAGAGCCGTTCACGGCCGTCGACGATGTGTCGTTCAGCATCCAGCGCGGAACGACCATGGCGCTGGTGGGGGAGTCAGGATCGGGCAAGTCGACCGTCGCCAAGATGCTGTTGCGGCTCGAAGACGTGACGCACGGCGAGATTCGAATCAACGGCATCAACACCGCACCGCTCAAAGGTAAGGCCCTGTTGTCGCTGCGGCGCAAGATGCAGCCCGTCTTTCAAGACCCGTACGGTTCGCTCGACCCGCTGCGCAACATCGGCAACACCATCGCCGAGCCGCTGAACACGCACAAGGTGGGTGACAAGAAGGCTCGCCGGGAGCGCGTCTTCGAGCTTCTCGAACAGGTGTCGCTGCCGCAGAGTCTTTCGAGCCGGTACCCGAACGAGCTCTCGGGTGGGCAGCGCCAGCGTGTCGCCATCGCCCGGGCGCTGGCATTGAAGCCCGAGATCGTCATTCTCGACGAGGCGGTGTCGGCCCTCGATGTGCTGGTTCAGGCGCAGATTCTGCAATTGCTCTCTGACTTGCAGACCGAACTCGACCTGACGTATCTGTTCATCACGCACGACCTGGCGGTGGTTCGGGTGATCGCCGACCACGTTTCGGTCATGCAGCGCGGCAAGATCGTCGAGCGGGCGACAACCGACGAGGTGTTCGATAACCCCCAGAAGGAATATACTAAAGAGTTGCTGAATGCGATTCCCGGGGCCGGTATAGCTCTCAGGGTCTGACAGCGCTTCCGCGGGCGTCGCCGCCCGCAGTTCCTATCGTCGGGCTGCTCAACGGCCCGACGCCGTTTATTTCGTCGGGCTCGACTAAAGATGTGAGTCCGCATTACTTTGAGGACGATCATCCATGGCGTCAGCCACCCGCGATGACCTACGTAACGTAGCCATTGTCGCCCACGTCGACCACGGCAAGACGACGCTTGTCGACGCAATGCTCAAGCAGACCAACTCGTTCGACGCCCATTTCGAGGGCGAAGACCGCATGATGGACTCGAATGACCTCGAACGTGAAAAGGGCATCACGATCCTGGCGAAGAACACCTCGGTGCTCTACAGCGGCAAGCACGCCAATGGCAAGTCCATTGTCATCAACGTCATCGACACCCCGGGTCACGCCGACTTCGGTGGTGAGGTCGAGCGCGGCCTCTCCATGGTCGACGGCGTGGTTCTGCTCGTCGACGCATCGGAGGGCCCTCTTCCGCAGACGCGGTTCGTGCTGCGCAAGGCGCTCGAGGCGAACCTTCCGGTCATCCTCTTGGTCAACAAGACCGACCGACCGGATGCCCGCATCGACGAGGTCATCGCCGAAAGCCAGGACCTGCTTCTCGGTCTCGCCAGCGACATGTCTGACGATCACCCCGATCTCGACCTCGACGCTGTGCTCGACGTGCCGATCGTCTATGCATCGGGCCGTAACGGCGCCGCGTCGAACAACAAGCCCGAGAACGGCACGTTGCCCGACAACGACGACCTCGAGCCGCTCTTCGAAGCGATTCTGAAGCACGTTCCGGCTCCCGTCTACGACGACGAGCACCCGCTGCAGGCCCACGTCACCAACCTCGATGCGTCGCCGTTCCTCGGCCGCCTCGCGTTGCTGCGTGTCTTCAACGGCCACATCAAGAAGGGCCAGCAGGTCGCCTGGGTTCGTCACGACGGCTCGGTACAGAACGTCAAGCTCACCGAACTGCTCATTACAAAAGCGCTCACGCGCTTTCCCACCGAGACGGCCGGCCCCGGCGACATCGTGGCCATCGCCGGTATCGACGAGATCACCATCGGCGACACCATCAGCGACCCCGACGACGTTCGGCCGCTGCCGATCATCACGGTCGACGACCCCGCCATCTCGATGACCATCGGCACGAACACGTCGCCGATGATCGGCCGCACCAAGGGCTCGAAGGTCACCGCCCGTATGGTGAAAGACCGTCTCGACCGCGAGCTGGTCGGCAACGTTTCGCTCAAGGTCGTCGACATCGGCCGCCCCGACGTGTGGGAGGTGCAGGGCCGTGGAGAACTGGCTCTCGCCATTCTCGTCGAGCAGATGCGCCGCGAAGGCTTCGAGCTCACCGTCGGCAAGCCGCAGGTGGTCACCAAGCAGGTCAACGGCAAGACGCACGAGCCGTTCGAGCACCTGACCGTCGATGCTCCCGAGGAGTTCCTGGGGTCGATCACGCAGCTGCTCGCCTCGCGCAAGGGTCTCATGGAGACCATGCAGAACCACGGCACCGGCTGGGTTCGCATGGAATTCATCGTTCCGTCGCGCGGGCTCATCGGGTTCCGTACGGAGTTCTTGACCACCACACGCGGCACTGGTATCGCCAACGCGATCTCGCACGGCTACGGCCCCTGGGCCGGGCCGATCGTCACCCGCAACAACGGCTCGATCGTCGCCGACCGTTCGGGCGTCGTCACGCCGTTCGCCATCGTCAACCTGCAGGAGCGCATGTCGTTCTTCGTCGAGCCGACGCAAGAGGTGTACGAAGGCATGGTCATCGGCGAGAACTCACGCGCCGACGACATGGATGTGAACATCACCAAAGAGAAGCAGCTCACCAACATGCGCCAGTCGACGTCTGACACGTTCGAGCGCATGACGCCCTCGCGCAAGCTCACCCTCGAAGAGTCCCTCGAATTCGCTCGCGAAGACGAGTGCGTCGAGGTCACGCCCGAGTGGGTGCGCATTCGCAAGGTCGAGCTCTCGGCTCAGGCCCGCCAGCGCAGCGCCTCCCGCGTCAAGTCGCAGAACGCGAACGCGTAACTCTCGTTCGCTCGCACGTAATTCGTGCGCCGCAGAAGCGCCTCGGTCATCTTCGACCGGGGCGCTTCTGCATGCTCGACGCCGGCGAGTGAGACAGCTGCGCCGTGTTGAGGCCGGTGTGCGCGTCTCAAGGCGGCGTAGGTGCCTCACGAGCGCGGCATGGGGCGGGGCGGGAGATGGGCAGCGGTCAAGCTGCGTCGGCGTAGGAGGCGACGATCGAGACGACGAGCGGCACGTCGATGGGGAAGGATCCGAAGAGCAGACGGGTGGCCACGGCGGCGGAGGCACGCAGGGCAGCTGCGACCGCGTCGGCCCGTTCGGCGGGTGTGTGCACAATGACTTCATCGTGCAGGAAGAAGACGAGGTGCGGCTCGCGGTCGAACGGTGGTGCGGCGCGACCGGGTACGGCGAGCGGCGCGAACGACGCGAGGGTGCGACGGAGGTCGGCCATCCAGCAGAGCGCCCAATCGGCCGCGCTCGCCTGCACGACGAAGTTACGGGTGAATCGCCCCCAGTCGCGGGCCTGCTGGCGGGCGCGAGAGAGTTCGGCGTCGTTCGCGGCACCCTCGGCTGCGCGGGCCTGCGCCTCCCACCACTCCTCGCCCGGGCGCGGAGCGCTGCGACCGAGCCGGGAGGTCACGACGTCGCCCCGCCCGCCGGCCCGTGCGGCATTTTCGACGAAGGCGAGAGCGGTCGGATAGGCCCGCGCGAGGCGAGGCAAGAGCCGGCCGCTTTCGCCCGTGGTCGCGCCGTACATGGCGCCCAGCATCGCGACTTTCGCCTCGGCTCGTGTCGACACGGCACCGCTGGCCACGATGCCCGCGTAGAGATCGGTGCCGCGGCCGGCGCCGGCCATGGCGGCATCGCCCGAGATTCCGGCGAGGATGCGCGGCTCGAGCTGGGCCGCATCGGCGACCACGAGCATCCACCCCTCGTCGGCCGTGACGGCGCGGCGTACTTGTTTGGGCAGCTGCAACGCGCCGCCGCCTCGGGTGGCCCAGCGGCCCGAAACGACGCCGCCCGGAACATAGTCGGGCACGAATCGGCCGTCGGTAACCCAGGCCTCCATCCACGACCATCCGTTCGCGCTCAAGAGCCGCGACAGCTTTTTGTATTCGAGCAGTGGTGCGATCGCCGGATGCTCGAGCTTCTCCAACTCCCACGACCTGGTCGTCAAGGCAGTCAGCCCCGCGTTGCGTAACGCTTTCAGTACGTCGGCAGGGGAGTCGGGGTTGAGCTGCGCGGCGCCCGTCTCGACCCGGATGCGCTCGGCGAGGCGCTCGAGACGTTCGGGGCGCAACCCGGCGGCCACGCGAGGGCCCAGGAGTTCGGTGAGCAGCTCATCGTGCACGTCTTCGCGCCAGGGTAGTCCAGCATGAGACATCTCGGCGGCGATCAGCGCGCCCGCCGACTCTGCGGCGAGCAGCAGGCGCAGCCGGTTGGGGTCGGGGCTTGCGCTGATGGCGTCGAGCTGCAACCGAAACTCGGCAAGGTCGTCGGCTTCGTTCGCAGAGATCGTTCTGGTGACAGTCGTGGTGGCAGTTGTTCGTGTGCCGGTCTCCGCAGGCCGAGCGTCTCCGGGTCGAGTCTCCCCAGGCCGAGCCTCCGCAGGCCGAAACTCTCCGGGTCGGGCCTCCCCGGGTCTAGCGTCCCCGGGTTCAGACCCCGGGAATTCAGTCTCGCCGGCCCCAGCCCGCGCGGAGGCCAGCGTCTGGTCGTCGCCCGGCTGCGGCGCGCTCAGGTCGAAGAGCGCGGTGTGCTCCCAGGCTCCTGCTCCTGCTCGTGTTCCTGCTCCGGCGCCCCCCGCCGCCCCAGGCGCCTGCAGCGGCGCGGCGGCATCCCACTGCGACACGGATGCCCGGGCCAGCGCCGTCTCGGCCGTCAAGCTCGAGGCCCGCAGTATGGCGTGACTCAGCCGCAGGTCGTGACAGCGCTCGACTCGAACGCCAGCGGCCAGCAGTGGTGCGTACGCCGTCGCCGTGTCGCGCCAGACCCACCGCGGCCGAGGCCCGCCGTCGTTGCTCTCGGCCGCCTCGACGCTCGCGGGCAGGTCGGCTCGCCCTACCCGTTCGGCAAGCCCGGCGGCGGTGCCGTCGTCGTTCAGCGGCGTGAGAATCACGGAATCGCCGGGAGCGGCTGACAGAACGAAGTACACATCTACATTCTCCCTGCCACCACCGACGGTGAGCATGTTCGAAGATTCCACGGCGAAGAATGTTAAGACAGGCGACCCTTAGTAAGTGTAGGCTTACCTTTGTTAGGCCACCATTGGTCTGCCGCAGTGAACCTCACCCCGCATCCCACCCTGCTGGAGTCTCTTCGTGCTTGCAACGTTCGTCATCGGTCTTCGCGAAGGTCTTGAAGCAGCGTTGATCGTGGGCATCATTGCCGCATTCCTGAAGCGTAACGGGCACTCCCTGCGGTCGATGTGGGTGGGCGTGATAGCGGCCATTCTGCTCAGCGTCGCGGTCGGAGTCATCCTCGAGATCATTTCGGTCGGCCTGCCCCAGGCGCAGCAAGAGGGCATGGAGTCGATCATCGGCGCGGTCGCGGTGATCATGGTCACGTTCATGATCGTGTGGATGAGCAGGCATGCCCGCAACATGCGCAGCGAACTCGAATCCACGGCGACGAGCGCTTTGGCTCAGGGTTCGGTCTTCGCGCTGGCCGGTATGGCGTTCTTGGCGGTCTTGCGCGAAGGCTTCGAAACCTCCGTTTTTCTGCTCGCCGCGTTCCAGTCGTCGGTGAGCCCGTTCACAGCCGGTCTCGGCGCGGTGCTCGGGCTGCTGCTCGCGGTGGGCATCGGCTACGGCATCTACCGCGGCGGGGTCAAACTCAATCTCGGCAAATTCTTCACCATCACGGGGGTCTTTCTCGTGTTCGTCGCCGCCGGATTGGTGATGAGCTCGCTGCGCACCGCGCATGAAGCGGGCTGGATCACCGTCGGTCAAGACGCAACGGTCGACCTGTCGTGGCTGGCGCCGGCGGGCTCGGTGCAGGCCGCTCTGGTCACCGGTGTGCTCGGTATTCCGGCCGATCCCCGTGTCATCGAGGTATTGGGCTGGGCGCTGTACCTCGTACCCGTGCTGCTGTTTGTGCTCTGGCCGCACTCGAAACGCCCCGGCAAGCGTGCTTACCGGGTGCAGTTCGGCCTCGCAGCCGCGTGCGCCGCCGTCGCGCTTGTGCTCTTCATCGCGGTGCCCACTGCGAACCAGCCGAATCTGGGCTCCGCCGCCGGTGCGATCGCCATCACCGGCACCGACGGCCGTCAGCTCGGCACGGTCGAACTGACGGGTTCGCAAGGCACACTGGCGCTGCAATCGACAGTGCCCTCCACTACCTCGAGCGCGGCAACTTCGAGCATCGCGCTCGATTCGTCGGCCGCCAGCATCCAGAACCATCTGGGCGAGGATGCCCGTGCCTATTCGATCACGACCGACACCCCCGTCACGGGCCTGCCTACGACGCTCTCGCTCGACGCCCTTGCTCAGCTGAATGGCGGCCGCACCCCGGTCGGTGTGAGCCGCGTCACGAACCCCGGCCCGTTCGACGCCACCTGGCAGGCCACCCAGACCGTCGACGTGTGGGTCGTGGGTGACACGCTGCTGGATGCGACGAGCACGTCGGTGACGACCCTCACGCTCTCGGGTGGCGGGCTCGCTTCTGCACGCACGGTCTCGGTGTCTGGTGGCCAAACCGCGCCGTCGCTCTCGTGGGCCGTCGCACCCCAGCAGGCGTCGGAGATCGCTGCCGCACTCTCAGAAGCACAGCTCGCGGCGGCGGAAGCCGCGCTGTTCAAGGTGTACCTGCCTCTGGTGCTCGCCATCGCTGCGATCGTTCTGGCGGCGTTCGGAGCGCGGGGACTGCGTGCGGCACGGCGCGCAAAGGTAGCCCCGATCGACCCCGCTGCTCTCGCGGAGAGCGGCCCCGAGGGCGGCCCCGACAGCTCACAGCCTCAGACCGACAAGACCCCTGCTCACAGCACAAGCATCTAGGAGTTCTCCAAACCATGGTTACATTCGCCACCATTCCTCGCGCCCGAAAGGGCGCCCGGCTCGCTCTGATGGGCGGCCTCGTCGCCGGAAGCCTGCTTCTGGCGGGCTGCAGCAGCTCCAGCACCGCAGGCTCCACGGCCGCACCGACGGGGGGCAGCGCGCCCGTTTCGAACGGCGCTGCTCAGGTCAAGGTCACTCTCACCGGCTCGGAATGCGCGCTCGACTACTCGACCGCTCCCGCCGGCCCGGTCACCTTCGAGGTCACCAACACCGACGCGGCGGGCCTCAGCGAGGTCGAACTGCTCAGCGACAAGCGCATCATCGGCGAACGTGAGAACATCGTCGCGGGCCTTCAGCCGGCGTCGTTCACCGTCACCCTCACCGGCGGTACCTACAACCTGAACTGCCCGGGAGCGACCACCGAGAACACGGCGTTCACCGTGATCGGTGCGGCAGCCACCACCGCGAGCGACACCCAGAGCCTGCTGGCCGAGGGTACGACCGGTTACGGTTCGTACGTCGAAGACCAGGCGCAGGCGCTCGTCACCGCAACCGCAGCGCTCGACACCGCCATCCAGGCCGGTGACGTGACCGCCGCTCAAAAGGCGTACGCCGAGGCTCGCCCGTTCTACGAGCGCATCGAGCCGGTCGCCGAGAGCTTCGCCGACCTCGATCCCCAGATCGATGCGCGCATCGCCGATGTCGAACCGGGTACCGACTGGACGGGCTTTCACCCCATCGAGAAAGACCTCTTCGAAACCCAGGCCATCAGCGCCAGCACCAAGGCGCTGAGCACCAAGCTCGTCGCCGACGTCAGCCAATTGCAGACGCTCACCACGGGTCTCACCTACAAGCCCGAAGAGCTCGCCAACGGTGCATCCGGTCTGCTCGACGAGGTTCAGTCGTCGAAGATCACGGGTGAAGAAGAGGCGTACAGCCACATCGACCTGCTCGACTTCGCAGCCAACGTCGAAGGTTCTGAGCAGGCGTTCGAGTACCTGAAGCCCGGGCTGACCACAATCGACCCCACCCTCACGCAGCAGATCGCCGACCAGTTCACTGCGGTGGATGCTCTGCTCGCCACCTACAAAGACCCGACCGTCATCGGTGGGTACGTTCTCTACACCGACGCGCTGAAGGCATCGGATGCGACGAAGCTGACCCAGGCCATCCAGGCACTGCAGGCTCCGCTCTCGCAGATCTCCGAGAAGGTGGCGACAGCGTAAGTGCAAAAGCGTGGTGACAACGAGGCTGGCGTGCCCGACGAGGGCGCGCCGGCTGTGCCCGTAAACCCGGAGAACTCCGAGAACTCCGAGACCTCCGAGAACTCCGAGAACTCCAAGAGCCCAGGGCATGCGGAGACGACCGGCATCTCCCGCCGAGCCCTCTTCGGAGGGGCGCTGGCCAGTGCTGCGGCCGGCGCCGCCATCGGCATCGTCGCTACCGGCGCGAGCGACCAGTCCGCGAACGCGGCGACAGCCGGGGCGACGCCGAACGATTCGACGATCGAGTTCTACGGGCAACATCAGGCGGGCATCCAGACCCCGCCGCAAGACCACCTCGTGCTCATGGTGTTCGATGTGACCACCACCTCGGCGTCTGAGCTGCAGGTGATGCTCGCCAAGTGGTCGGCCGCCATGGCGCAGTACTCGAAGGGCGTACCCGTCGGCGCGGTCGAGCCCGCCCGCGACCAGGCTGTTCCCGGCGACACCGGCGAGGCCTACGGCATGGGCCCGAATGCGCTCACGCTGACGCTCGGGTTCGCGCCCTCGATGTTCGACGACCGGTTCGGCTGGGCTAAGTACAAGCCGGCGGCGCTCACCGACATTCCGGCGTTCGCCAGCGACGCCCTCACGCCCGAGTTCACGGGCGGTGACATCTGCATCCAAGCATGCGCCGCCGACCCGCAGGTGGCGTACCACGCCATACGCAACCTCGCGCGCATGGCGAGAACCACCGCGACCACACGGTGGACGGTGCAGGGGTTCGGCCGGGCATCCGCCGGTCAAGGCCAGACCACCCCGCGCAACCTCATGGGCTTCAAAGACGGCACGCGCAACATCACGACCGATGCCGACCTGACGCAGTTCGTATGGGTGGGCGACGAAGCCGACCAGAAGTGGATGGTCGGCGGCAGTTACCTCGTCGCGCGCAAGATCCACGTGCTCATCGAAACGTGGGACGCCGACTACATCGCCGACCAGCACGCGGTGTTCGGCCGAACCAAGTCGGTGGGCGCTCCGCTCACCGGCACCGCCGAGTTCGACACCCCCGATTTCGCGGCTAAAGGCGCCGACGGGGCGCTGGTGATTCCGGCCGACGCGCATGTCGCGCTCGCCGCACACGAGAACAACGGCGGCATCAAGATTCTGCGCCGCGGCTACAACTTCACCGACGGCATCGACGACGTGGGGCGGCTGGATGCCGGGCTGATGTTCTTGTCCTACCAGAAAGACCCGGCGCAGTTCGTGACCATCCAGTCTCGACTCGGCACCTCCGATCGGCTGAACGAGTACATTCGGCACGTTGGATCGGGTGTCTTCGCCGTGCCTCCCGGGCTCAGCGCTGCCGGCGACTACTACGGCAAGGCGTTTTTCGCCTGATACTGCGAGTTGAGTAACGGCTTGCCGCGTATCGAACCTGGTGCTCTGAGGCGCGGTTTCGATAGGGCCCAGCAGGCCTACTCAACCGGCGGGCGTGGGGGTGGGCGTCGCCGTTGCGGGCGCCATGGTCGCCGTGACCCGGGCCATCGACGAGGCCAGCGCCGAGACCTTGTCTTTCAGCGACGCCAGATCGTCGGCGCTCACCTGGTCGTAGCGCTTGAACGTCACGCCGTAGTGCTGGGCGTTGAGGGAGTCTTGTACGCCGCTGAACTCATGGTCGAGCGTGGTGGCAAGCGCCGCATCTTGGGTGACGAGCACAACACGGATGCCCTCGAACACCAAGTGCGCCCCGTCGATGTAGCCCTGCAGATCGTACAGATCGGTGCTCGAGGGGGAGTCTTCGGCGCCGTTGGCCGCGTTGACACCGAGAGTCTGCAGCAGGGTGGCCGCGCCCTCCGTCTGCTGGTCGGCAGAGGGGCGGATGCTCAGCATCTGCTCGGTGAGCGTGTGCGTATCGGCGGCGAGCTGGGTCGCCAGCGCCGCACGCTGCTCGGCTGAGTAGGGAGCCTGCCCGGCCACAGGGTAGAGGTCTTTCTCAATGGCGTGCCATCCAGTGAAGGCTTCGCCGGGGGTGAGGTCTTGCTCACGCGTATCGAGTTGGCGGGCCAGATCGGGGAACGATCCAGACACCACGAGCATGCGGTTGTAGAACATGCGGGTGGGGGCGTAGAGCGAACGGGCGAGGTCGTCGTTGCCGGCCTGATAGGCCGCCGCGAACTCGGCCGTGCCGCCATCGAGCTGCTCGGCCTGCTGCCGGAGGTAGAACGCGAAGTCGCTGGTCGACTCGCTGAGCTCGAGGGCGACCGACACCTGCGGAGTCATCGCCTGGCTGCCGCCCCCAGAGTCTCCGGACTTCGTGGTTTTCGCCGAGCATCCGCTCAGCACCAGCGTCGCGACGAGCGCTGCTGTTGCGAGCATGGTAATTCTGGATTTCACGAATGGTCTCCGTGGGAAAAGGGCGAGAAGTGGTGCCGAAGGAGTGGCGCGGCACCATTGCCTCTTTTACGGTACCGCGTTCAGGTAGCCTCGCTAAATTAGTGGCAATAACGAAAGGCAATTGTGATGTCTGTAGATTCACAGGCTCCCGAGGTCGGCGAATCCTGGGTGGTCCGGGTGGGCAGCTGGGTGGTGGCGTTGTTGCTCGGTGTGGTGTTCGGCATGCTCGGCACCGTGGTGAATCAGGCGACGATCAGCGTCTTCGGGTGGTTCGACCTGCCGATCGGCCTGGTCATGGGGTGCCTGGCCAGCATTCTGCTGCTGCTCGGGCTGCGGCTCATCCTGACCACCCGCACGCTCGCCCTGCTCGCGGCGGTCGGTCTGGTGGGCATCGTCGTCGCCTTGACACTGCAGAGCCCGGGCGGTTCGGTGCTGATCCCGGCCAACGTCTACGGTTACGTCTGGACGTTCGCGCCCACCGTCATCTCTCTCGTGGTGCTGGCCTGGCCACGACGGCCCCTCACGCGAACGGCAGACCCGCGAAGCGCGACCCCGATTCAGCCCGTCACCGCGCAGGAGGCCGTCGGTGCGAGCGAATAGACTGAGAATGATCAGTTTCGAAGGGATTTCACCACCGTGACCTATGTCATCGCTTTGCCGTGTGTCGATGTCAAAGACAGGGCCTGCATCGACGAGTGCCCCGTCGACTGCATCTACGAAGGCGAACGGTCGCTCTACATCCACCCCGACGAATGCGTCGACTGCGGGGCCTGCGAGCCGGTGTGCCCGGTCGAAGCGATCTACTACGAAGACGACCTGCCCGAAGAATGGGCCGACTACTACAAGGCGAACGTCGAGTTCTTCAACGACATCGGCTCGCCGGGCGGAGCGGCGAAGATCGGCGTCATCGCAAAAGACCACCCCATCATCGCGGCCCTGCCTCCGCAGGCCGCCCTCGCCTAGAACCTCCGGCTTCTCATGAGCCTTGCGGCGCTGCCCGATTACCCGTGGGAGCAGATGACTCCTTTCGTCGAACGCGCCAGGGCGCACCCCGGCGGCATCGTCGACCTGTCGATCGGCTCGCCGGTCGACCCGACGCCCGTCTTGGTACGCGAGGCGCTGGCCGCGGCGACCGATGCCCATTCCTATCCCCAGACGGCCGGAACGCCCGAGCTGCGCGCAGCCATCATCACCTGGTTCGCGAGGCGACGGGGCGTGCCGGGGTTGCGCGAAACAGAGGTTCTGCCCACCATCGGCTCGAAAGAGTTCGTGGCGTGGCTGCCGTTCATGTTGGGCCTCGGCGAGGGTGATGCGGTCGTGCATCCGCGAGCCGCGTACCCCACCTACGAAATCGGCGCCACCATCGCCGGCGCCCGGGCTGTGGCTGCGGATGATCCTGCCGAGTGGCCGGCCGATACGAAACTGGTCTGGCTCAATTCACCCGGCAACCCCGACGGCAGCGTGCTGAGTCTCGAGCAGCTCGCTGCCGCTGTCGCCCAGGCGCGCGAGCTCGGGGCGACCATCGTGAACGACGAGTGTTACGCCGAGCTGGGCTGGGAGGGGCGGTGGGCCGAGGAGCCTGTGCCGAGCATCCTCGACCCGCGGGTCGTCGGCCTGAGCGCGGCGAGCGGCGCGGGGGATGCGACCGGGGTGCTGGCCGCATATTCACTGAGCAAACAGTCGAATCTGGCGGGCTACCGGGCCGCGTTCGTCGCGGGCGACGAAAGACTCATCGCCCAGTTGCTGAACGTGCGCAAACAGGCCGGCATGCTGCCGCCTGCCCCCGTGCAGAGGGCGATGACGGTAGCGCTGGGCGACGACGAACATGTGGCCGCCCAGAAGGAGCTGTACCGGGCCCGCAGGGCCGTCTTGAAGCCGGCGTTGGAAGCCTACGGTCTGCGCATCGATCGCAGCGAGGCGGGGCTGTATCTCTGGGCGACGGCAGGTGTCGACTGCTGGCAGAGCATTGCCGAGCTCGCCGACCTCGGCATCGTCGCTGGGCCCGGCGTCTTCTACGGTTCGTACTACCCCGACCACGTACGCTTCTCGCTCACCGCGACCGACGAGCGGGTGAGAACGGCCGCGCAGAGGCTCATCGAAGTATCTCGGCATCGAGATACCCTTCCCGTCGTTTAGGCTGAGTGCGTGAACGCGAATTCTCAAGGAGGCGCCGTGGACGACACTGACGGCCAGTACAACGACGAAGGCCAGACCGGTACCGGAACGGCGGTCGACGAAACGGTGGCCACCGAGCCGGTGGCGACCGAGCCGGCTGTGGCGACGCTGACTTTTCCGGGGGGCACGGCCGAATTTCCGATTCTGCCCTCGGTCGACGGAGCGTCATCCATCGACATCTCGACCTTGACGAAGCAGACCGGCTTCACGACGCTCGACTACGGCTTCGTCAACACGTCGGCAACGCGGTCGACCATCACCTATATCGACGGCGACAACGGCATTCTGCGCTATCGCGGGTACCCGATCGATCAGATCGCCGAACACTCGACCTACCTCGAGACGGCCTGGCTGCTGATCTACGGCGAGCTGCCGACGCCCACCGAACTGGCCGACTTCGACGAGCGCATCAGGCACCACACGCTGCTGCACGAAGACCTGAAGAGCTTCTTCGACGCGCTGCCGCACGACGCCCACCCGATGTCGGTGCTGTCAGCCGGCATCTCGGCGCTGTCGACGTATTACCAAGACTCGCTCGACCCGCGTAACCCTGAGCACGTCGAGATCTCGACCATCCGGTTGCTCGCGAAGCTGCCGGTGATGGCCGCGTACGCGCACAAGAAGAGCCTCGGGCAGGCGTTCTTGTACCCCGACAATTCGCTCAGCTTCATCGACAACTTCCTGCGGCTGAACTTCGGCACCATGGCCGAGCCGTACGAGATCAACCCAGTGCTGTCGAAGGCTCTCGAGCGCCTGCTGATGCTGCACGAAGACCACGAGCAGAACGCGTCGACCTCGACCGTGCGGCTGGTGGGTTCGACCGAGGCCAACATCTTCGCCTCGATCTCGGCGGGTATCAACGCGCTGTACGGCCCGCTGCACGGCGGGGCGAACGAGGCCGTTCTCACGATGCTCGCGCAGATTCGCGACTCGGGTGAAGGCGTCGAGAAGTTCGTCGAGCGGGTGAAGAACAAAGAAGCCGGCGTTCGCCTGATGGGCTTCGGCCACCGCGTCTACAAGAACTACGACCCCCGCGCCAAGCTCGTCAAAGAGGCCGCAGACGAGGTGCTCGCTGCCCTCGGCGTTCAGGATGATCTGCTCGACATCGCCAAAGAACTCGAGGCGATCGCGTTGGCAGACGAGTACTTCATCTCCCGCCGCCTGTACCCGAACGTCGACTTCTACACCGGCGTGATCTACAAGGCGATGGGCTTCCCGACCCGCATGTTCACCGTACTGTTCGCCATCGGCCGCCTGCCGGGCTGGATCGCGCACTGGCGCGAGATGCAGACCGACCCGGCCACCAAGATCGGCCGCCCGCAGCAGCTCTACATCGGCAGCCCCGAGCGGCAGTTCCCCGCCCGCTGACGCACGACTTTCTCGCTGACGTGCGTCGGCGTGTCGCTCGTCGAGGTTGCGCGAATGCACCTTGTCGGGCGAGTTGAGGTGCTTTTGTGCAACCTGAGAGGCGTGTCGCGTGTCGCGCGGCGCCGCGAGCCGGGGGGGAGCGTGGGCGCGAGCCGGGGGGAGCGCGGGCCGGGGCGCGGCGCGAGCCGGGGCGTGGGCGTGGGCGTGGGGCGCGGGCCGGGGTGTGGGCGGGTCAGGCGTGCAGGGTGGTGTTGAGGGTGACTCCTGCGCCGGTGCGGGAGAGAACCTCTACCGCACCCGAGAGGGAGTTGCGGCGAAAGAGCAGGTTCGGCACTCCCGAGAGCTCGACCGCCTTGACGGTGGGAGTCGTGCCGTCGGGGCGAGGCGCCGCACCCACGAGCACGACCTTGGTGCCGGCCGTCACGTACAGACCGGCCTCCACCACGCTGTCGTCGCCGATCGAGATTCCGATCCCCGAGTTTGCACCGAGCAGCGCGCGTGCGCCGATCGACACGCGCTGAGTGCCGCCGCCCGAGAGGGTGCCCATGATGGATGCTCCGCCGCCGATGTCCGAACCGTCGCCCACGACCACTCCCTGCGAAATGCGGCCTTCGACCATGGAGGCGCCGAGGGTGCCGGCGTTGAAGTTCACGAACCCTTCGTGCATCACGGTGGTGCCGGGGGCGAGGTGGGCGCCGAGGCGTACCCGCGAGGCATCCGCGATTCGTACTCTGTCGGGGCTGACATAGTCGAGCAGGCGCGGGAACTTGTCGATTCCATGCGCTGCGATGCCGGCGCGCTGAAGTGAGGGGCGCAGGCGGTCGAAGTCGGCCGGATGCACGGGGCCGGCGTTGGTCCAGACAACGATGGGCAAGTGGCCGAAGATGCCCTCGATGTTCAGGGTGTTGGGCGCGACCAGGAGATGGGAGAGCAGGTGCAGTCGCAAATAGGCGTCAGACGTGCCCTGCGGTGCCTTCGACAGTTCGATCGAGGTGGTTACGACCTCGGTGCGAACGTTGCGACGAGCATCCGGCCCCTGAACGTCTTCGAGCTCGGCAGGTACGACCCAGGGTTCGGTGGCGTCGCTCGGCCGGCCGAGACGCGGTGTGGGGTACCAGGTGTCGAGCACGGTGCCGTCGCCCGCGATGGTGGCGAGGCCGTAGCCCCAGGCGAAGTGGGCGGGCGAGGCGGGCGCGGTGAGGCTCATCTTTCCAGGGTAGTAGAGGCTGCGACCCGGCGAGCTCCCGCCGCCCCCGCCAGAGAAGCCCTTTCAGCCGAGAGAAGCCGTTGCAGCAGCTTCTCTCGGCTGAAAGGGCTTCTCTCGCGGGCTCGCGCCGGTGGAGCGACAGGATGACACGTGGCATGCAGCTTGCTCACCATAAGCTTGTGGCATGGCCCAGACCCACACCCAGGCACCCGCGCTCGATCTGGGCGCGAGCTCGATCGACATCACTCGCCAGATCTGCGACATCGAGTCCGTCTCGGGCGACGAAACCGCGCTCGCCGACGCGATCGTCGGCAGCCTTTCCGGGTTCGATCACCTCGAGATCATTCGCGACGGCGACACCGTGGTCGCGCGCACCAACCTCGGTCGCGGGCAGCGTGTTGTCATTGCGGGGCACATCGACACCGTGCCGATCAACAACAACGTGCCGACACGTTACGAAACGATCGACGGCCTCGACTACCTCTGGGGCCGCGGCACCGTCGACATGAAGTCGGGTGTGGCCGTTCAGCTGAAGCTCGCGGCCGAGCTCACCGACCCTTCGGTCGACCTCACCTGGATGTGGTATGACCATGAAGAGGTGTCGGCGGCCCTGAACGGCCTCGGCCGGCTCGCCGCCAACCGGCCCGACCTGTTCGCGGGCGACTTCGCGATTCTCGGCGAACCGAGCAACTCGCAGATCGAAGGCGGCTGCAACGGCAACCTGCGCATCGAGGTTCGTGCGTACGGCCTGCGTGCGCACTCCGCTCGCGGCTGGGTCGGCGACAACGCCGTGCACAAGCTCGCGCCCATCCTCGACACCCTGGCCGGCTATCAGGCACGGGAGGTCGAGGTCGACGGTCTCGTCTACCGCGAGGGGCTGAATGCCGTCGGCATCAGCGGAGGGGTCGCGGGCAACATCATTCCCGACGAGGCAATGGTGCACATCAACTACCGGTTCGCGCCGAATCGATCAGGTGACGAGGCGATCGCCCATATGCACGAGCTGTTCGGCGAGTATGACATCACGGTGGTCGACCTCGCCGAGGGCGCTCGGCCGGGGCTCGACGCTCCGCTCGCTCAGCAGTTTCTCGCGGCTGTAGGCGGCGTGGCCAAGCCCAAGTACGGCTGGACCGACGTGGCGCGCTTCTCAGAACTCGGGATGCCCGCGGTGAACTTCGGCCCGGGTGATCCGTTGAAGGCGCACGCCGATGACGAGCGTGTGCTGCTGACGCAGATCACCGAATGCGAAGAGGCCCTACGGGTCTGGCTGACCAGGCGCGGGTAGGGCCGGTGTCGCAGGCCGTCGATTCCCACGCCGAAGCGGTGCCTTCGGGTGACCCCTCGGCGGGCATCCAAGGCGCCACAGGTCACCTGAGAGCCCGAACCGGCCGGTGGCGGCTGTCGTGGTGGTTGTACGTCGTTCTGATCTACCTGGGCGCGCGCGTGATCACCACGGTGATGCTGCTCGTGCTGGCCAGCGTGCAGGGCAAGAACCCGTGGACGGGAGCGCAGCCCTCGTATTGGGACTACGCGTCGATCTGGGACGGCACCTGGTACAAGATCATCGCGTACTGGGGCTACCCGAGCCAGCTGCCCCTGACCACTTCGGGCCACATCGCGCAGAACGCTTGGGCATTCCTGCCGGGATACCCCTTCTTGGTTCGCGGCATCTCGATCGTCACGACGGCGCCGTGGGAGTACGTCTCGGTCATCGTTTCGCTGATCTTCGGGCTCGGCGCCGCTCTGGTGTTCTACAAGCTGATGCGGGTCGCCTTGCCAGCGGGCACATCGATGTTCGCGGTACTGCTGTTCTGCATGGCGCCGGTGTCGCCGATGTTCCAGGTGGCATACGCCGAGTCGATGTACCTCTTTCTGCTCGTGCTGGGGCTGTACCTTCTGGTCAAGCGAAGATACGCGTTTCTGTTTCCGATCATTCTCGTCATGTCGTTCACCCGGCCGAGCGGGCTGGCGTTCGCGCTCTGCCTAGCGCTGCACTTCGCGTATCGGTGGTGGATTCGGGCGCGGGAACCGTTCCCCGTGCGACAGCAGATCCTCGTGGGGTCGGTCACGGTCTTCAGCGGGCTCATGGGCATCGCCTGGAACCTGATCGCCTGGGGCGCCACGGGGTTCTTCTCGGCGTACACCGAGACCGAGCTGGCCTGGCGGGCCACGTACATCGGCTACGCCAAACTCATCCCGTTCTCGTCGTGGATTCAGGGCGGAAACTGGTGGCTCGGCGTACCGGCCGGAGCCATCGTGGTGGTGCTGCTCGTGGTGACGTTCGGGCTGATCATGGCGACGAAGGCGGTGCGGCGGCTGCCGATCGATCTGCGATTCTGGCTGATCGCCTATGCCGTGTACCTGCTGGCGGTGTTCTTCCCGCAGTCGAGTACGTTCCGGTTGCTGATGCCGCTGTTCCCGCTGCTCGGCGTCATTGCGCTGCCGAAGTCGCGCATCTACCGCGTGGCGATCGTCATCGTGTTTCTCGCGGCGCAGTGGGGCTGGCTGCTGATCTGCTGGGGCGTCGACGGATCGGACTGGACGCCGCCGTAAGCCACGCGTCAGCCCGGCGGATGCCCCAGGTTTTCTCGCCCGGCCCGGATGACCGATAATAGAAGTACGACACCACGAAAGGGGATGCCGCATGGCCGCCATGAAACCAAGGACCGGTGACGGCCCGATGGAGGCTGTTAAAGAAGGACGCCTCATCATCGTGCGAGTGCCACTCGAAGGGGGAGGGAGGCTCGTCGTCTCTGTCAATGACGCAGAGGCGCGTGAGCTTCACGACGCCCTCGCTGGAGTAGTTGCGCCCGCCTGATCCTATGGTCTTCGATCGGGCACGCCGATCGAAGCCTTAAAAAGCCCCGCCGAGCAAGCTCGGCGGGGCTTTTTGGTGCGCGGCGGGCGTCTGCGGCGTTCTTCCTGCGTGCTGGGCCTCAGCCGATCAGTTTCGTGATCTGCAGCAGGCCGTCGCCGATGGGCGACAACGCGGTGATCACGGCGGGTGAACCTGAGAGTTCACTCAGCAAGCTGCGGAAGTCGGCCACGGTGTCGTCGCGCTGCACCGGGTCGGCCACGCGGTCGCGCCAGAGCGCATGAGGCACGAGCACGGTGCCGCCTACCCGAACGAGGCGCAGCGCGTGCTCGACGTACTCGATCACCGACTCGGGGTCGGCGTCGACGAGCACGAGATCGTAGGTGTTCTCGTTCATGCGCGGCAGAACATCCCGTGCCCTGCCCGTGATGAGCCGAATGCGGTTGGCCGGGATGCCCGCTTCGAGGTAGGCCGCACGGGCCGACTGCTGGCGGTCGATCTCGGTGTCGATCGAGGTGATGGTGGCCTGCGGCGCCCCGGCGAACAGCCAGAGGCTCGAAACACCCACCCCGGTGCCGATCTCGACGATCGCCTTCGCAGCCGCCGTGCCCGAGAGCACCGCGAGCTGGGCGCCGATGCCAGGGCTCACCGATTCGACGCCGAGTTCGATCGCGTGCGCCCGTGCGGCGGCGATGACCGCGGGCTCGGTGACGAAGTCTTCTGCGTACTTCCAGTTGGTCTCTTTAGACAAAAGTTGTGGCCTCCACTGTGTAGCTTAGGCACGTCTGACTCGGCCTCACGGAAGGCTCGCAGGGGCGGCCCGCATCAACCCTGTAGTGTGTATTCATGTTCGGGTTGACCTTCGAGAAGCTGATTATCGTCGGCGTGATCGCGGCCTTTGTCATCGGCCCCGAGCGCCTCCCTCACTACGCCGGCGTTCTGGCCAAATTCGTGAAGCAGTTGCGCGAATTCACCAACGGCGCGAAGACACGCATGAAAGAGGAGATGGGGCCCGACTTCGACGAGGTCGAGTGGAAGAAACTCGACCCGCGCCAGTACGATCCGCGCCGAATCATTCGCGACGCCCTGCTCGAAGACCCGGCCGAGTCTGCCCCCGCGCCCGTGAAGCCGGCCGCGCCGATGGCTGCTTCGATTCCGTCGGCTCCAGATGCCGCGGCCGAGCCCGTGACGTTGACCCGCCCCGAACCGGCCTACTTGCAGCGCAAGAAGAGACTCGACGCTGCAGCCGCGTCGGGAACCGACGGCATCGCCGTGCCGCTGCCCGTGCCGCACGACTCCGAAGCGACCTGAGCCGCTCCGGAGCCACGCTCGACGATGTCGCTACTGCTACCGCAACCGCTACCGGTTGACCGGCGACATATCGGTGTACCGGGCGCCGACCGGGGCAGCCACCGCGTCTAAGGCGCCGAGTTGCGCGGGGGTCAAGACCAGAGCATCCGACGCCGCATTCTCTTCGAGGAAACTCACCCTCTTGGTGCCCGGAATCGGTGCGATGTCGTCGCCCTGCGCCAGCAGCCAAGCGAGCGCGACCTGCCCGGGCTTCGCACCGACCTCGGCCGCCACGGCGTCGACCTGCTCGACAATGCGGATGTTCGCCGCCAGGTTCTCGCCCTCGAACCGCGGGCTCGAGCGGCGGAAGTCGGTCTCATCGAGCTGGTCGAGCGAGCGGATCGTGCCGGTGAGAAACCCGCGGCCGAGCGGCGAGTACGGTACGAATCCGATGCCGAGCTCGCGGATGGTCGGCAGAACCTCGGCCTCGGGGTCGCGCGTCCACAGCGAGTATTCCGACTGCAACGCGGTGATCGGATGCACGGCGTGTGCACGGCGGATGGTGGCCGCCGCGGCCTCCGACAGCCCGATGTAGCGGATCTTGCCTTCGTCGACGAATTTCGCCAGCTCGCCGACGGTTTCTTCGATGGGCACCTTCGGATCCATGCGGTGCTGGTAGTAGATGTCTATGTAGTCGGTGCCGAGCCGTTTCAGCGAGCCTTCGAGGGCGAGGCGGGCGTTCTCGGGGCTGCCGTCGAGCCCACGGCTGCCGTCTGACCGGTGTTGAAGGAAGCCGAACTTCGTGGCGATGACCGCCTCGTCGCGCCTTCCGGCAAGCGCCTTGCCCACGAGTACTTCGTTCGTATACGGGCCGTAGACCTCCGCCGTGTCGAAGAAGGTGATGCCCAATTCGAGGGCACGATGGATGGTCGCGATCGAGCCCTGATCGTCGGTGCCGCTTCCCGTGTATGCCGACGACATTCCCATGCAGCCGAGGCCGAGGCGGGAGACCTCGGGGCCGTTCGTGCCGAGTGTGATCCGTTTCATGTTTTCAGCCTAAACCCGCGTTTCATCCCCACAGGTTGGCCGGCTCCCGGGCCCTCGCATTCGTGTGAGTACTCACAGACTCACCCGTAAGCTTGGGTAATGGAACTGGGGATCTACGCGGTCGTCGGGGTTTCAGTCATCGTCGCGGTGGCCGCGTTTTCGAAGAGATTGGGCGTAGCCGCGCCCATCATTCTCGTCGTGGTCGGCGTGGGCCTGTCGTATCTGCCCGGAGTGCCGGCGATAGAGATCGCTCCCGAGTGGATTCTCGACGGGCTGCTGCCGCCCATCCTGTACGCCGCAGCCATCAGCGTGCCGGTCGTCGACTTCCGCCGCAACCTCGGCACCATCACGTCGCTCTCGGTGGTGCTGGTGCTGATCACTGCGTTCGGCACCGGCTTTCTGCTCTACACGATGCTTCCCGACCTGAACCTTGCCGCTGCCATCGCGCTCGGTGCGATCATCAGCCCGCCCGATGCGGTGGCGGCTTCGTCTGTTGGGCGCCGCCTCGGTCTTCCGCCGCGGTTGCTGACCATTCTCGAAGGAGAGGGGCTCGTCAACGATGCCACCGCCCTGGTGTTGTTGCGAACGGCGACGGCAGCCGCGGTGGGCGCCCTCTCGACACCGTGGGCGGGAGTGACAGACTTCGTCTACGCCGTGATCGTCGCGATCGCCGTCGGTCTGGCAGCGGGCCTTGTGACCGTGTTCGTGCGCTCGAAGCTGAACGATCCGGTGCTCGATACCGCGATCTCGTTCGCCGTTCCGTTCGTTGCGTTCATGCCGGCCGAGGCTCTCGGGGCATCCGGTGTTCTCGCGGTGGTCGTCGCCGGCCTCTACACGGGTCACGCGGCACCGAGCCGCTTCAACGCGCAATCGAGAATCAGCGACCGGATCAACTGGCGAACCGTGCAGTTCTTTCTCGAGAGCGGCGTGTTCTTGGTGATCGGGCTCGAGATCAGAACACTGATCGACCACGTCACCGACGACCCGGGTGAGCTCGGCGTGTGGCCGGCCGTTGGAATCGGTGTGCTGGCGACGGTGGCCCTGATCGTGCTGCGGTTCGTGTGGGCCGGCCCGCTGGTGCTCGGGTTGCGCTTGCGAGCTCAGCACGCGGAGAAACGAACGCTGAGCCTCTGGCTTCGGCTCGATCACGTGCGATCACTGCCGGTGAAGGATGCCCGGCAGAAGCGAAGGCTCAGACTTCTCTCGCGCACCTACGCCCGGCGCCGAGCCGATCTCGAGCAGTTGCGCACCGAGGGAATCGATTGGCGCGGCGGCGTTGTGCTCGGCTGGTCGGGCATGCGCGGCGTCGTGACGCTCGCGGCAGCACAATCGCTGCCCGAGAACACTCCGTATCGTGATCAGCTGATCCTGATCGCATTCACGGTGGCGTTCGTGACGCTCGTCGTGCAGGGCAGCACTCTGCCTGCCGTGATTCGATTGGTGGGCATCCAGGGCATCGATGTCGCCGTCGATCGGCGCGACCTGGCGCGGCTGCTCGACGAGATCAGCAACAGCGGGCTGGTGCTGCTGGATGACCCGGCCGGTGCTCTCGGCGAGACGTCTCCGGTCGACCCCGATGTCGTGGAGCGCGTACGGCAGTCGTCGTTCTTGCGCACCGAGCTCGCGTGGGAGCGTTCGCGCGAACTCACCGAGGGCACCGACGAGACGCCGCACCAGCTCTACCGCGAGCTGCGGCTTGTGGTGGTGGATGCGGAACGGCAGGCGCTGCTCAACGCGCGCAGCCGCGGTGCGTACCCCTCGCGCATCCTCGCCGAGGCGCAGGGCATGCTCGACCTCGAGGAGACCCGCCTGCGTTCCCGCGGCCCCGGCCACTGACCCCCGCCCCGCCCGCGAAATCCCACGAGCGCGGGTTAGGGCGATTTTCGTGATCCATGTTTATCGGCGGGGGGAGACGGGGAGCTTCAGGCCGGAGAGTCCGCGGGGGCGCGCCGCGAGGGTGTCGGCGACGCGGAGGATCGCAGCGGCGGCCGGGTCGAGGGGGTCGGTGATGACGATGGGGGCGCCCACGTCGCCGCCGGCGCGGAGGGCCACGCTCAGGGGAATCGAGGCGAGCAAGGGTACCGGGGCATCCTGACCGCCAGACAGGCGACGCACCACCTCGGCGCCACCGCCAGAACCGAAGAGTTCGAGCACGGAGCCGTCGGGCTGCGGCAACCCCGCCATGTTCTCGATGACGCCGACGATCTTCTGGCCGGTCTGCCGCGCCACCACGCCCGAGCGCTCGGCGACATCGGCCGCGGCGGGCTGCGGGGTCGTGACGACGATGACCTCGGCGTGGGGGAGCAGCTGGCCCACTGAGATCGCCACGTCGCCGGTTCCGGGCGGCAGATCGAGCAGCAGCACGTCGAGGTCGCCGAAGTACACGTCGGTGAGAAACTGTGCAATCGTACGGTGCAGCATCGGTCCGCGCCAGGCGACGGCAGCATTGTCGTCGACGAACATGCCGATCGAGATGACTTTCACGCCGAAACCGACCGGCGGCAGAATCATGTCGTCGACTCGGGTCGGCTTCTGCGCGGTGCCGCCCTCGACCAGGCCGAGGATACCCGGAATCGAGAACCCGTATACGTCGGCGTCGACGATCCCCACCGCCAGACCCTTGGCGGCCAGCGCCACGGCGAGGTTGGCCGTCAGCGTGGACTTGCCCACCCCACCCTTTCCGCTCGTGATGGCATAGATACGGGTGAGGGTATCGGGCCCGAACTGCATCGCACGGGCACCGCCAGGGCCGCGCAGCTTCTCGGTGAGCGCAGTGCGTTCGGCCGGGGTCATCACGGTGACGTGGATGTTCGCGGCCGTCACCCCCGCGACGCCGAGGGTGGCCGCCCGAACGTCTCGTTCGATGGTGTCGGCGGCCGGGCATCCGATGATCGTCAGCTTCACGTTCACGTCGGCCGCGCCGGAAGGGTCGACCGCCACGTCGCCGACCATGTCGAGCTCGGTGATGGGCTTACGGATCTCGGGGTCGAGCACCCGGGCGAGTGCGGCGCGAACCGCGGATTCGAGCTCGGGCACGCCGCGCTCAGGCACTCCCGGTCAGCTTCGCTTCGGTGCGCTTCGCTTCGGCGCGCGGTGCGCGGGTTGCTCGCCCCGTCGCCGAAGTCGAAGCTCCACCCGACGGCTCGCGGCCGATCGGCGGCTCATCATCTGCGGCCGTCAGCTCTTCGAGCAGGGCGCGCAGTTCGCTGCGGATGAAGTCTTTGCTCGCCATGTCTTGCATCGCCAGGCGCAGTGCAACCACCTCACGTGCCAGGTATTCAGTGTCGGCGAGGTTGCGTTCGGCGCGCTGGCGGTCTTGTTCGATTTGCACACGGTCGCGGTCGTCTTGTCTGTTCTGAGCGAGCAGAATCAGCGGCGCGGCATACGATGCCTGCAGCGACAAGATGAGGGTCAGCGCGGTGAACCCGATGGCCGCAGAGTCGAAGCGCAGGTTCGACGGGCCGTAGCTGTTGAATCCGATCCAGAGCAGCACGAAGAGCGTCAGAATGACCAGGAACCAGGGGGTGCCCATGCCGCGGGCGATCGCCTCGGTGCCGCGCCCGAACCGGTCGCGGCTGGTGCGACGCGCGGGCAGCACGCGGGTGCGCAGCCCCTTGGGCGCGTCGAGTCTGGCGTCAGGAGTTCTAGTGGGCGAGTTGCGTGCCATTGGCTGTCCTCCTAGCGCGGGGTGCGGGTGTTGTTACGTCGCCGTCGTGACTTCGCCAATCGTCGGGCAGCAGGTAGTCGAGAACATCGTCAATGGTCACCACCCCGACCAGTCGGTGGTTCTCGTCGACGACGGGAACCGAGACAAGGTTATAGCTCGCGAGAATACGCGAGACCTCAGCAGCGCTGGTATCGGCGGTCACGGGGTCGAGCCCGTCGTCGATGATGGATCCCAGGCGCTCGTGCGGCGGGTAGCGCAGCATGCGCTGAAAGTGCACCATGCCCAAAAAGCGGCCGGTAGGCGGCTCGTACGGCGGCAAGGTGACGCAGATGGCGGCGCCGAGCGCGGGTGCGAGCTCGTGGCGGCGGATCAGGGCGAGACCCTCGGCCACCGTTGCATCGGCCGACACGATGATCGGCTCGGTGGTCATCAGCCCGCCCGCGGTGTCGGGCGCGTAGGCGAGCAACATGCGCACGTCATCGGCCTCTTCTGGCTGCATGAGCTTGAGCAGCTCTTCACCCCGGGCTTCGGAGAGTTGCGCGATGAGGTCGGCCGCGTCATCCGGCTGCATCTGGTCGAGCACGTCGGCGGCGCGGGCGTCGTCGAGCTGGTTCATGATCTCGACCTGATCGCTCTCCGGCATCTCTTCGAGCACGTCGGCCAGTCTGCCGTCGGGCAGCTCTTCGGCGACTTCGAGGCGACGGCCCTGCGGCAGGTCGAGTAGCGTGTTGGCGAGGTCGGCGGGCTTCATGTCGCCATAGGTGGCGATGAGCTGCTCGGCCGATTGCGACTGGCCGGTCTGGCCCTTCTCGCGCACCTCGCTCCAAGTGGCGAAGACTGTGGGGCCCTTGCCGAACGGGCTGGCTGTGGTCTTGGGGCGGCGCACGAAGAGCTGCGAGACGCTCCACTCGCCGGGGCCGGACTGCTCGATGGCGACGTCTTCGATCGTGCCTTCGCCCGAGCCGTCGACGAAGACCACCTTGCGGCCGAGAATCTCGGCGATCACGCGTACTTCGCCGCCGCGCTGTTCGAACCGGCGCACGTTCATGAGCCCCGTGGTGATGATCTGGCCGCTGCCGATGCTCGTGACGCGGCCGATGCTCACGAACACGCGGCGTTTGCCCGGAATCTCGACGATCAGGCCCACCAGCCGAGGCGAATCGTTGTTTCGGTACACCACAAGAACGTCACGCACCTTGCCCAGGCGGTCGCCCGCGGGGTCGAAGACGGTGCACCCTGCCAATCTGGCGACGAAGACTCTGGTGGCACTCACAGAACTAACTTAGACCGTCTATCTGTATGCCTGAACGCCAGCTGATGGATGCACGTGAAAGACTGATGTCTGTGACGAACCAGATGCCCGGCGTCGGTCGGGGTTCCAGGCTCCCAACGCGCATGCCGCGGGGAGATGTCGTCATGACCTACGAGACCTACGAAGAGGCGCAGGCCGCGGTAGATCTGCTGGCCAAGGCCGACTTTCCGGTGCGCAGGCTCACCATCGTGGGCAACGATCTGAAGACGATCGAGGCCGTCACGGGCAAGCTGAGCTACGGTCGCGGTGCGCTCACTGGGGCGTTCAGCGGGGGCTGGCTGGGGCTGTTCGTCGGGCTGCTGCTGGTGATCTTCTCTCCCACTGCGACGTCGGCCGAGTTCGTGGGCGCGGCCGTGCTGATCGGGGCCGGGTTCGGTGTGCTGTTCGGCATCGTGTCGTATGCGCTGAACCGGCGACGGCGCGACTTCACCTCGAACATCCGGGTCATCGCGACCAGTTACCAGATCATCGCCGACCCTGAGGTGGCGAACCGGGCCCGCAACCTCGTCGCGCCGGGCGCTTCGTGGGGCGCGCCGCCGCCCCCGCCCGCGCATCCCTCCGACCCCCCGCCCGCGCATCCTTCAGACCGCCCGCCCGCCCCACCTGCGCATCCCTCAGACCCTCCACCCCCCTTCGAGCCACCGGCCGATCCGCGCGCCTGACCTCGCGTCGACACACCCCACGAATTTCGCCGAAGTTGCGCAAAAGCACCTCGAATCCGATCGGGAGGTGCTTTTGCGCAACCCCGACATCATGACCCCGGCGTGTCGGGCGCGTGTCAGGCACGAGCGGGAGGTGTCGGGCTCGAGCACGGGTTTCAGGCGCGCGACGCGATCCAGGCCTCGACGTCGTCGGCGGTGCGGGGGATGGCCGCCGAGAGGTTCTCGGCGCCGGTGGCGGTGACGAGGATGTCGTCTTCGATACGCACACCGATACCGCGGAAGCTCTCGGGTACGGTCAGGTCGTCGGGCTGAAAGTAGAGGCCGGGCTCGATCGTGAACACCATGCCCGGCTCGAGAATACCGTCGAGGTACATCTCGCGGCGGGCCTTCGCGCAGTCGTGCACGTCGAGGCCGAGGTGGTGGCTCGTGCCGTGCACCATGTACCGGCGGTGCTGCTGGTTCTCGGGCTGGATCGCCTCTTCGGCGCTCACCGGCAGCAGACCCCACTCGGCCGTCCGCTTCGCGATGACCCCCATCGCCGTAGCGTGGATCTCACGAAACCGGATGCCCGGCCGCACGATGGCGAAGGCGGCATCGGCGGCCTCGCGAACCGCTTCGTAGATCATCCGCTGTTCTGCACTGAAGTGGCCGTTCACCGGCAGGGTGCGGGTGATGTCGGCCGTGTAGTACGAATCGAGTTCGACCCCCGCATCGACGAGCATGAGGTCGCCCGGTACGACGGGGCCGTCGTTGCGCGTCCAGTGCAGAATGCAGGCGTGCGGGCCGGATGCTGCGATCGTGTCGTACCCGACCGTGTTGCCGTCGGCGCGAGCGCGACCGTTGAAGACGCCCTCGACGAGGCGCTCGCCGCGCTCGTGGCTGGTGATGCGCGCGAAATCACTGATGATGTCGTCGAAGCCGCGAGCGGTGGCGGCGACGGCCAGACGCATCTGTTCGATCTCGTAGGCGTCTTTCACCAGTCGCATCTCAGACAGGTCTTGCTCCAGCAGGGCGGACTCGTCGACCTCGTCGCGTTCGCCGGCCGCGGCGCTGAACGCGATGGTCGGCAGCGCGGCCTCGTCTTCGGCCTCCACGACGCTGGCCTCGACCCGCGCGTCGATGAGGGCAGTCAGTTCGGGGTCGGCGTCACGGATGATCAGGGTGTTCTCATCGGCCAGGCCGACCACAGCGTCGAGCTCGGCGATTCCCAACGTCGCAACACCGAGATCGGAGGCGACTTGGGCGAGCGACGGTCGCGGCCCGATCCAGAACTCGCCGATCTCGGGGTTGGCGTAGAACTCATCGGAGTTGCGGCCGGCGCGCTCGCGAAAGTAGAGCGTTGCCGCGTGGATCGAGCCGCCGGCGACAGGCTCGAGCACCAGCACAGAGCCGGGTTCGGAGTCGGAGCCCCAGCCGGTGAGGTAACCGAACGAGGTGTGTGCGCGGAACGGGAAATCGGTGTCGTTCGAGCGCTGCTTCAGCCGCCCCGCGGGAATGATGAGTCGCTTGCCAGGGTACTTCGCCGAAAGGCGCGCGCGGCGTTCGGCCGCGAAGGCGGCTTCGGGGCGAGCGGGCGGCAGAACATCCGTTCGCTCTGCCCAGTTGCTCGAAATGTACTCTTTGAACGCTTCGGAGCCTGGGGTGGTGGAGCGGTTCGAGGTGGCGCGGGGGGCGGTGTCGGTCTGGTCAGCCATACCCCATTCTCTCTCGCCGGGCCGGGATTGTCGCCCCTGGCAGGGCGCCTCCGCAGATCGGAATAGCATGAGGTATGCCCGAGTACGCGCCCGCTTTTCGCGGCCCCATCGATTTGCACACGCATAGTAGCGCGTCTGACGGCACCGAGACGCCCTACAACGTGGTGCGTTCGGCGAAAGAGGCAGGGCTTCAGGCGGTCGCACTGACCGATCACGACACGACGGCGGGCTGGGCATCCGCGACTGCAGCCGCGCACGACTTCGAGATCACGCTGATTCCCGGAATGGAGCTCAGCACGCGGCTCGATCACGCGAGCATCCACTTGCTCTCGTACCTGTTCGACCCGGCCAACCCGGCCCTGCTCGCCGAGACCGAGACGATTCGGGATGCCCGGCTCAAGCGCGCGGAACAAATCGTCGCTCGCATCGGCCGAGACTACGACCTCACCTGGCAAGACGTGCTGGCGCAGACCACCGCGGGCGCAACCGTGGGGCGCCCGCACATCGCCGATGCGCTGGTGGCGAAGGGGCTCGCTGAGACACGGAGTCAGGCGTTCCAGGGCATTCTGCACTGGCGGGCCGGCTATTTTCAGCCGCACTATGCGCCGACGCCGCTGGTCGGCGTGCAATTGGTCGTGGCGGCCGGCGGAGTACCGGTGCTCGCGCACCCGGGCACCCGCCGCGATCGTGTCATTCCCGAGGTGCGGCTGCGAAAGCTGGTGGATGCCGGGCTCTTCGGCCTTGAGATTGAACACCGCCAGAACACTCCCGACGCGAAAGAGCTCCTCCATGAGCTGGCGACGAAGTACGGGCTGGCGGTGACCGGCTCGAGCGACTATCACGGCGAGGGCAAACCCAACCGTCTGGGCGAGAACACCACCTCGCCCGAGGTGCTCTCGCAGATCGTCGAACGCGCCACGGGCACCACCCCGGTCTATCCCGTGCCCGCGTCGGGCTCAGCTCCCGCCGGAGATGCCGTGGCGCACACTCCCTGACGGCCTTTCGCCATCCATTTTGCGCGGAAGGTCGCTCTCGCGCGCCATTCCGTGCTTCTGCGCAAATCCGATGAGGCTTCGGGAGAGTCGGGAGAGCGTGCGGGGGCGCGGAGGAGGGCGCGGGAGGGCCCCGAGGCTAGAGAGACTGAGTCGCCGGGGCGGCGTCAGGAGGCGAGCGTGACCGCCGCCTGCGCGATGGTGAAGATGGCGAGGCCGGCGAGCGAGCCGACGACCGTGCCGTTGATGCGGATGTACTGCAGGTCTTTGCCCACCTGGAGCTCGATTTTGCGACTCGTCTCTTCGCCGTCCCAGCGCTCGACGGTTTCGGCGATGACCGCCGCGATGTCGTGCCGGTAGTTCTGAACGAGGTGGACGGCCGCGTTCGCGGCCCAGGCGTTCACCTTCGAGGCCAGCAGGGCATCCGTCTGCAGCCTGTTGCCGGTGTCGACGAAGGTCGATTCGACGGTCTGCCGTAACGCGCTGTCGGGTTGCGAAAGGGAGGCGACGAGGGCGTCTTTGAGCGATTCCCAGGCGAGCGAGGCGATTTCGCGCAGCCGGGGGTCGTCGATGAGCGTGGCCTTGGCCGTTTCGACACGTTCACGCATCACGGGGTCATACTGCAGGTCGACGGCGAGCTGTCGCAGGTAATCGTCGAGGGCGAGCCTCAGCCGGTGGTTGGGATCCTGCTGAACGGCCTGAACGAACTTCAGGGCCTCGTAGTACACGCGCTCGTCGACAATGCGGTCGACGAACGAGGGCACCCAGCTCGGCAGACGGCGCGACACGAGCTCGCTGAACGAGTCGGGGTTCTGCGTCAGCCACTCCGCGGTCTTGTCGACGAGCAGGTCGACCACGAGGTGATGGCTGCCCGAGGCCACCACTCTCTCGGTCAGCGAGCCGAGTTCGGGCGACCAATCGCGATTGACGAGGTGCGTGCGCACCAGGCCTTCGATGACCCCGCGAATGTCGTCGTCGCTCAACATGGTCATCGCGCCTTGCGCGGCGCTCGCGAGTTCTGCAGTGAGGCGCCGGGCGTTAACCGGGTTCGCCAGCCACGAGCCGACCACCCGCGAGACCCCGACGGAGGCCAGCTTCTCGCGCACAACGGCCTCTGACAGAAAGTTGTCTTCGACGAACTCGCCGAGGCTCGCCCCGATCTCATCCTTTCGGGTCGGGATGATCGCGGTGTGCGGAATCTTCAAACCGAGCGGATGCCGGAACAGCGCCGTCACAGCGAACCAGTCAGCCAGGGCGCCGACCATGCCGCCCTCGCTCGCCGCGCGCACGTACTGAAGCCACGGATACCGCCCCTGCAGCGCGAACGACACCGCGAAAATCACCGCCATCAGGGCCAGCAGCGCCGTCGCGATGAGTTTCATGCGACGGAGGGCGTGCAGCTTCGCGATCTCGCTGGGCGTGAGGCCGGCTTCGCCGGGTGGGGTGGAGGCGGCGGGTCGGATGAGTGCGCCGGGTTGTGGGGCGCTCTGCGTACTGCCCGGCACGCCACCCGGCCCCGCCACGCGAGACGCGGCGGCGGGATCGGGCGACGGGATGCTCATGGAAGCCGGGCTACTCGGCGCGCGGCGCGCGGTTGCGCGAGCGGCTGCGGCGGCGCGGGGCGCTGTTGCCGTCGTGGTGTTCGCTGCCGTGGCTGCTCGTGTGGCCGGTCTGGTCGCCGGTCGCCGCCGCGGGCTGGGTGTATGACGCGGGCTGAGTGGATGCCGCGGCAGACGACTCTGCGCCGCCCGAGAAGCTGACCGCGGTAGTGCCGCCGGTCATCCCGCCGCCGTCGACAGCGCTGGCCGAGCCTGCGCCGGCCGACGCCGAAGCGCCGGAACCGGAGCTGCCGGAATCCGAAGCGTTCGAGCCGGATGCGCCACCGCTTCTGCGGCGGTTGCGTGAACGCGGAGGACGGCCCGAACCGTCGGCGGTACCAGAGGCCGAACCGGCAGCGGCGCCCGCATTCGCGCCGGAGCCGCTCTGCCCGTGCCCGCGACCCGAGCCACCGTCACGCCCACTGCCACCCTCGCGGGGAGCACGGGGCGGCCGGCTGCTTGCGGCCTCGGGGCCCTTGGCCGGCGGTGTGGGCTTGAGCCGCCCCTTGACACCGACCGGAATGTCGAGGTCGGCGAACAGGTGCGGCGACGACGAATACGTTTCGACGGGCTCGGGCTGGCCCATGTCGAGCGCGCGGTTGATGAGCGCCCATTTGTGCATGTCGTCCCAGTCGACGAAGGTCACTGCGATGCCGGTCTTGCCGGCGCGGCCGGTGCGGCCCGCGCGGTGCAGATAGGTCTTCTCGTCTTCGGGAATGGTGTGGTTGATCACGTGGGTGACGTCGTTCACGTCGATGCCGCGGGCCGCGACATCCGTGGCGATCAGCACATCGCGCTTGCCGGCCTTGAAAGCGGCCATCGCGCGCTCGCGCTGCTCTTGGTTGAGGTCGCCGTGCACGGCGGCGGCATTGAAGCCGCGGTCACCGAGCTCTTCGACGAGGCGGGCGGCGGCGCGCTTGGTACGGGTGAAGATGACCGTCTTGCCGCGGCCGTTGGCCTGCAGAATGCGCGCGATGACCTCGTCTTTGTCGAGGTTGTGCGCCCGGTAGACGACGTGCTTGATGTTGGCCTGCGTGAGCCCCTCGTCGGGGTCGGTGGCGCGAATGTGGATGGGGCGGCTCATGAAGCGGCGAGCGAGCGCGACCACCGGCCCTGGCATCGTGGCCGAGAAGAGCATGGTGTGGCGGCCGGCCGGCGTCTGGGAGAAGAGCTTCTCGACGTCGGCGAGAAAGCCGAGGTCGAGCATCGTGTCGGCCTCGTCGAGCACCATCACGCGAACGTTCGCGAGCGAGAGCAGGCGCTGCCCGGCGAGGTCGAGCAGGCGACCCGGGGTACCGACGACGACTTGCGCGCCGGCCTTGAGTTGTTCGATCTGGCCCTCGTACGCCTTGCCGCCGTAGATGGCGATCACGGTAGTGGGCCGGTTCTTGGCTGCCAGCTGCAGATCTTCGGTCACCTGAACGGCGAGTTCGCGGGTCGGCACGACGACAAGCGCCTGCACACCGGGCTCGGGGTTCGGGCCGAGGCGCTGCAGCAGCGGCAGACCGAAACCGAAGGTCTTGCCGGTGCCCGTCTTTGCCTGGCCGATGATGTCTTGGCCTTCGAGGCCGAGCGGAATGGTCTGGGTCTGGATCGGGAAGGGGTGCAGAATGCCATGCGAGGCGAGTGCTTCGACGAGGTCTTGCTCGACCTTGAGATCGCTGAAAGTGGTTTCGGGCAGAACGGCCGAGTCGGAGAGCGGGTCGGGTGCGACGATGTCGATCTCGATGAGGTCGTCTTCTGAGGGATCCGCGGGTTCAGCGCCGAGAGGCTCGACGTCGATCAGGTCGACATCGGCCTGTTCTGCGTCGGTAGGTGCTGCGTGATTGTCTTCTGAGAAGTGCGGTTCGGTGAAAGTCACTGTAATGGTTGCCCTGTCATAGATGTGGGCTACGCCTGAGAGAGTCTGTCGTAAGTGCTGCGCGGTGCTGCGGTGAGGTCTCGATCCGGGAGGTTCTGAGCGGATCGAGCCGAACGCGTAACCTGCGCGGCGGGGTGGCCGGCGATGGCGCCTGGCTGAGGCGTAGAGGCCCCGATTCGTGTCAGGGCTATGCATAGTTTAGCCGCGCATCCGCGCTTACCGCGCTTTCGGCACACGCTTGACGCGAACAGAATATTCCCGAAGAGGCATGAATGCCCTCCGAAGCGGCTCGGCGGTGCCCAGCGCCAGCCGGTAGACTCAGGGCCGTGTTCGACGTTTTCAAGCGCCCGGCGGTGCGCCTCGAGGTTCCGCGGCTGAAGCCTCGGCGAGCCGCAGACCAGGCGCTGCGCGTGAACCTCGCCGAACTGACGCCCGAGCTGGTGCCGTACCTCGGGCAGGCGGCGTACATCCAGCTCTCCATCTTCGAAGCTCTGGCCCGCGCTCTGATGCTCGCACCCACGGTGAATGCCAAAGAAGTGCTCTCGCCGGCTTCGGGTTTCGCGCTCGACAAACACGAGCGGTTGATCGCCGAACTGCGGCGGCTGGTCGACGACCCTGCAGTGGTCATGGCGCCGTTCGCGCCGGCCATCGACAGCTATGCGGCGGTCGTTCGCGGGGCCGACTGGTACGAGTCGCTCACCAGTGTCTACATCACCGCGGGCATCCTCGACGACTTCTTCATTCTGCTGGCGGCGGGTATCGACGGCGATGTCGGGCCGAGGGCAGCGCGTATCGTCGACTCCGAGACCGGCCGCGAAGTCATCGAGACTCTGCTGTCGGATGCGATCGCCGAAGACTCGACGCTCGGCTCGCGTCTGGCGCTCTGGGGCCGGCGTCTGGTGGGCGACACGCTGTTGGTCGCTCGTTCGGCCATCCATCACAGCGGAAATGTGCGCACCGATGAGCAGCGCATCGAGCCGGTGTTCACCGAGCTCATTGCGAAACACAGCCGCCGCATGGACGGCCTCGGACTGACCGCCTAGCAGCCCACCACGACCGGCCTCTCCACTTTCGTCGGAGTTGAGGCAATGAGTCGCACCTACGGCGGCAGATGGCGTGTGCTCCGCCGAAAGTCACAAACGTGGCACCGCCGTCAGCGTGTGGGCAGGGGCCGCCGGGTGCGCGCCGCCGCCGTCAGCCGCGGGCGAGGGCGTCGCGAACCGCGCCGAGCCCGACGGCCACCTCGTCGAAGCTCGTCGACAACGGTGACAGCCCCACCCGCAGACCGAACGGTGCGCGGAAGTCGGGAATCACTCCGCCCCGCCACAGCTCGGCGACCACACCCTTGAACTCCGGATGATCGAGCGTGACGTGACTGCCGCGCCACGCCGCCTGACGTGGTGAGGTCACCACGACTCCGTACGGCGCGAGCAGCTCGTCGGCGAGCTCGATCGTGAATTCGGTGAGCGCCACCGACTTCGTGCGAACCGCGCGGATTCCGGCGTGCCCGATCAGCGCGATCATTTCGCGCATGGCCAGCATGCCGACCACCGGGGGAGTGCCGCTCTGAAAGCGCCGCACGCCGTGGGCGGGTTCGTAAGAGGGGCCCATGGCGAAGGGTTCGGCGTGGCCGAGCCAGCCCTGGATGGGCTGGCTCAGTTCGTCGTGAAGGGCGTGCCGCACGTAGACGAAGGCGGGCGAACCCGGCCCTCCGTTCAGGTATTTGTACGTGCATCCGACCGCGATGTCGACGCCCCAGGCATCGAGTTCGAGGGGAACACTGCCCACAGAATGACAGAGATCGGCCACGATGAGCGCCCCGGCTTCGTGGCTGAGGCGGGTGAGTTCGGGCAGATCGGCGAGAAACCCCGAGCGGTACGCCACGTGGCTGACCAGAACGACGGCGGTGCGTTCGCTCAGCACGCCTGCGAGTTGTTCGGCGGTGAGACCTGCGTCGGGAGATGTGGTGACCCAGCGTACCGAGAGACCACGCTCGTCGGCGATGCCCTCGACGAGATACCGGTCAGTCGGAAAGTTGTCGGTGTCGGCGACGATCTCGGTGCGTTCGGGGCGGGCGGCGACGGCGGCGCGAATCAGCTTGTACAGCAGAACCGTCGTCGAGTCGCCGATGAGTGTCTGGCCCGGTGCGGCGCCGAGCGCGGCGGCGGCGAGTTCGTCGCCGATGACGGTGGGCAGCTGAATCCACTCTTCATCCCAGCCGCGAATGAGGCGCTCGCCCCAGCCGGTTTCGACGAAGCTCGCGAGGGCCGGGGCGACCGACTTCAGCGGGCGGCCGAGTGAGTTGCCGTCGAGGTAGGAGACGACGGCGGCGCCTGCCAGGTCGGCGCTCACGAACAGCGCGCGATGAGCGGCGAGCGGGTCGGCGGCGTCGAGCAGTCGCGCCCGTTCGAGTGGTGGTTCGTGCATCCGGTTGCCCGCGCCGGGTTTCGGGGCGTGCCTAGGCCCGGGCCTTGGGCGAGAGCAGCGCGGTGAGTTGCGCGCGGTCGTGCGCACGACGGGTGCGCCCCAGCACCGGCGCCGTGATGCCCACGACCAGAGCGGTCACGACGACCGTGACCACCCAGATCCACCCGCCGTCCCACGGCCAGTTCAGCCAGGTCAGGATCTCCCAGACGATGGCTGCGGTGATTCCACCGACGGCCGGCATGAGCACGACTCCGTGCGTGTCGCGCAGCGGAAAAAGGTACCGCGCGAGGGCACCCATGATGATGCCGGCCAAGACGATGAAAAGCAGTTCCATAGCGACGAACTTAGCCGACGAAACCGATGCGGCGGTTCTCTTCTGTGCCGATCTCGACGTAGGCGAGGCCTGTGACGGGAACCAGGTACAGATTGCCCTTGCTGTCTTTCAGCGAGAGGTGGCCGGTGCCGGTGGCGAGGGCCTCAGAGACGATCTTCTCGATTTCATCAGGTGACTGACTCGATTCGAAGCTCAGTTCGCGAGGAGATTGGGTAATGCCGATACGAATATCCACCAGGTGTGCCTTTCAACTGTGACGTGGCTTGTGCTAGCCCACCCAAGAAGATTACGGCAGATCGGATGCCCGGCAGCGCCCGGACGGGCCGAGCGGCACTCGCCGTAAGCGAACACGCCGCGGTCTCGTCGCGCATCCCATCGGCGTAGCGATGCTGTCGCCTGATTGTCGGCCGGTCGCGCTAGCTTTGCAGTCGTGACTTCTTCGGGTTTGGACCAATCTCAGCGGTCTGTCGTGGCGCTGCCCGACGGCGTGACCGTCGCGGTGATCGGCGCGCCAGGCTCGGGCAAGACCCACACCCTTGTCGAGCTCGTGGCCGACCGGGTTCTGCAGCGGGGCTTCGACCCGTCGCAGCTCGTCGTGCTGACTCCCACGCGCCAGGCCGCCACGCGACTGCGCGATCGACTCGCCTTACGACTCGGTTTGCCGACCAACGGGCCGCTCGCCCGCACCGTGAACTCGCTGGCCTTTCAGATCGTTCAGGCCGAGGCGGCCTGGGCCGGGCTGCCGCAGCCCACTCTTCTGACGGGTGCCGAACAAGACCGCATCATCGCCGAGATTCTCGCCGGGCACCTGGCCGACGGCACCGGGCCGGAGTGGCCGCAGCCGCTGACCGCAGACGTGCGCGCACTGCGCGGGTTTCGCACAGAACTGCGCGAGCTGCTGATGCGGGCGACGGAAGACGGCGTGTCACCCCACGAGCTCAGTGAACTCGGGCGGTTCCACGACGTGCCGGAGTGGGTGGCGGCAGGCGAGTTCGCCGCGGAATACGGCGCCGTCGTCGCCGGCCTCGACGAAGCGCACCTCGATTCGGCCGAGCTGATCGCGGCGGCGCGCTTGGTGGTGGTTCGTGGCGAGGCCGGCACCGCCGGTGGCATCGCCGGCGGTGGGGGCGCTGCCGGGATCAGCGCGTTGCGGCTCGTGCTGGTCGACGATTTTCAGGAACTCGCCACCGGCGCCGTGAACTTTTTGTCGACCCTGGCCCGCCGCGGTGTTTCGGTGATCGCGTTCGGCGACCCGGATGTCGCGACGACGAGCTTTCACGGCGGCGAGAAAGACAGCCTCGGGCGCCTCGGTGCTGCGCTCGCCGTGCCGGCCGCTGAGCCGCTGTACTTGTCGACGGTGTATCGGCACGGGCCGGGCATCCGGGGCCTGGTCGATCGGGCGACGGCGCGCGTCGGGGCGGCTGCGGCGGGGCGTCAGCGGGCGGCGCGGGCCGTGGGGCCCGGTGCGCACGCCGACGCCGAGGATTCGGGTGCTGCTGGTGCGCGTGGTGGGACGGGCGCTGCGGGCGCAGCTGGTACTACTGGTGCCAGGGATGGGACGGGCGCTGCGAGTGCGGCTGGTACAACTGGTGCCAGGGATGGGACGGGCGCTGCGAGTGCGGCGGCTACGACCGGCGCGAGTGGTGCGACCGGCGCGGATGGTGCCGCGGCCTCAGGGCGGGCGGCGGCGGGCGGCGTCGAACCCGTGCGGCGCATCGTCGCCGCGTCGACCGCCGGCGAGGTCGCCGCCATCGCCCAGCTGCTGCGTGAACACCACTTGCTGCGCGGCGTGCCCTGGAGCGACATGGCTGTCGTCGTGCGGTCGGGCGCGCTGCTGTCGTCGTTCTCGCGCGGGTTGGCGCTCGCCGAGGTTCCCACCACCACGGTGACCGGGGGCCTCGCTCTGCGCGACGATTACGCGGCGCGTCAGCTCATGAGTGCCGTCATGCTCGCCATCGGCGCACTCGACCTCACCGATGACCGCATCACCGAGTTACTGCTCGGCCCGTTCGGCAGTCTTGATGCGGTGTCGCTGCGGCGGTTGCGGCTGTCGCTGCGGCAAGAAGAACTCGCGGGCGACGGCAGGCGTACCGCCGAAGAACTCTTGCGCGACGCGCTGACGCACCCGGGCCGTCTTGTCACCATCGATTCCGCACCCGCACGCCGGGTGGGCAGGCTCGCCCAGAACCTCGACGCGGTGCGCAGCCTCAACGAGGAGGGGGCAAGTGCCGAAGAACTGCTGTGGCAGTTGTTCAGCCACAGCGGCCTGAGTGAACAGTGGCTGGCGCAGTCGAAGGGCTCGGGCATCCTCGCCGACGAAGCGAACCGCAACCTCGACGGCGTGGTGGGGGTGTTCACGGCCGCGAAACGATTCGTCGAACGCACGCCGAACCGCCCCGCCACCGACTTCTTCGTAGGGTTGCTCGAAGCCGAGGTCGCCGAAGACTCGCTGTCGCCCCGGTCGGCGAGCGACGCCGTGGTGATCTCCACCCCGAACGGTGTCATCGGTGCGCAGTTCGAGGTGGTGGTGATTGCCCGGCTGCAGGAGTCGGTGTGGCCGAACCTGCGGCTGCGCGGGTCGCTGCTGCACCCCGATCGGCTGAGCGCGATCGTGGCGGCGCAACCCGTTCGCGACGTCGATGAACGCGCAGAGGTGCTCGGCGACGAGCTGCGGATGTTCGTACTCGCCGCCTCGCGTGCCACCACCCAGGTCGTGCTGAGCGCCGTCGCGAACGACGACGAGCAGCCGTCGCCGTTCACCCGCTTGGCGCTGGATGCGCCCGGCCAGGGTGAGAGCCCCGATCGTGCAGCGGCCGGGGTGGCAGGGGCACGCGTGGCAGCTGCCGCGGCCGCGGGCGTGGCTGCGCAGAGTGGTGCGGCTGCGGAGAGTGGTGTGGCCGCGCAGAGTGGTGTGGCTGCGGAGAGTGGTGCGGCTGCGCAGAGTGGTGCGGCTGCGCAGAGTGGTGTGGCTGCGGAGAACGGTGACGACAGCAACGGCCGCCGGGCGGAGCCCTCGGTAGCCCTCTTCGATTTTGATTCCGAGGGCGATATCGCTGAGGCCACCCCGGTTACGATCGACCTGCTCGGCACTGACACGCCGGCGGCAACGACGTCGGCGACGACGCCGGCGACGACGCCGGGCGACGGGCGTTCCGCGGGTGTTCCCGCGTGTGTCGCCGCGGGGGGCTCGGCAGAACCGGGGTACCCGCGGGTCGAGGTTCGCGGCTCCGGGCATCCGCTCTCGTTGCGGTCGCTGACCGGAGTGCTGCGTCGCAGACTGGTTGAGACGGGTGACCCCGGTGCGGCCGCCGCGCTCGCACGGCTGGCCGCCGAGGGGGTTCCGGGCGCGCATCCGGAGTCGTGGTACGGGCTTCTGGAGCCGTCGACCCTCGAAGACCTTGTCGACCTGACCGACCCCGATGCTGTGGTCGAAGTATCGCCCTCGAAGCTCGAGACGTTCGAGAAGTCACCGCTGGCCTGGTACATCGACAAGGTTTCGGGCGGAACGTTCGGGCTGCCCGCCGGAATCGGCACGTTGTTGCATTCTGTGATGGAAGAAGTGACGAAACAGCAGAACCCAGACCTCAGTGTGGTCGCGCTCTGGAACGAACTCGACGAACGCTGGAACGAATTGCACTTCGAGTCGCCGTGGCTCGGCGAACGTGAGCGGCGGCGCACCGAGACGAAGGTGCGCGGCCTTTCGGAGTACCTGCAGCAGTTCGAGCGCGACGGCGGCACACTACTGGGTGGCGAAGAGAGCTTCGCGCTCGATGTGGGTCGCGCCCGGCTTCGCGGCACGGCCGATCGGGTTGAGCTGCATTCGAACGGCCGCGTCAGTGTCGTCGATTTGAAGACGGGCAACTCCACCCCGAAGGCGGCGGCGGTCGAGCAGCACGCGCAACTCGGCAGCTACCAGCTCGCGCTCGCCGCGGGGCTGATTGGCAAAGGGCGGGTCGAAGCAGAGCCAGACGCTCTCGCGCGCGAACCTGCCGACCCGGAACGTGCCGCGACCGAGGCTGCCGCTCCGGAGCCGCCGCCCGCACCCGAGGCTGCTGCTTTGGAGCCCACCGCACCCGACCCTGCCCCCCACGAACCCCTGGCCAGCGATGGCGCCGTGCTGCTCTACGTGGCGGTGACCTCGGGCAGCGGCGCGAACAAGGTGCAGTACAAGCTGCTCGCGCAGGCTCCACTGAGCCCCGAAACCGAGGCGGAGTTGCGGCAGCGCATCCAAACCGCGGCCGAGGGCATGGCCGGCTCGGTCTTTCCGGGCCGTGAGGGTCTTGACGAACGTGACCCTCATGGGCGCTGGAACTATCGCATCCAACTCGTGAAAGCGGTGAGCGCATGAAAGAGTTGCCGGTCAGCGCCGCCGCGATCGCCGCCGCTCTGCACCTGCCGCCGCCCACGGCTCAGCAGCAGGCCGTCATCGAGGCGCCGCTCGGCCCGAGCATCGTGATCGCGGGCGCGGGCAGCGGTAAGACCGAGACCATGGCCAATCGAGTCGTGTGGCTGCTCGCCAACAAGCAGGTCGAGATCACCGAGGTGCTGGGGCTCACCTTCACACGCAAGGCGGCCGGAGAGCTGGCCCAGCGTATTCGTTCGCGCATCGATCAGCTCGCCGCAGCGAACCTCACCGACGCCGTTTTCGACCCGTTCGACGCGCCCACTGTGGCCACCTACAACTCTTTCGCGAACGCGATTTTTCGCGACAATGCGCTGCTCATCGGCCGAGAAGGCGACTCGAACATTCTGAGCGAAGCGTCGGCGTGGCAGATCGCCCGGCGGCTGGTGACGGCGAGTACGGATGATCGGCTGCTCGATCTCGACCGATCTCTCGACTCGATCACCGAGGCGGTGCTGACACTCAGCCGCGCCATTAGTGAAAACGTGGTCGACCCCGATTCCGTCACGTCGATGGCCGCCGACTTTGCGGCCCTCGAACTGCTGCCCACCGGCAAGACAGGCCCTGGTGCGTCCGCGCCGAACGCCATGTTGCGCGACTCGGTGAAGATCGTGCGCGCCCTGCCGGTGCTGGTCGATCTGGCCGAGCAGTTCGGGCGGGAGAAGATCAGGCGCGGCTTCGTCGAGTTCTCCGACCAAGTAGCGCTGGCGCTCGCCATCACCGAGCGGGTTCCGCGAGTGGTCGCCGAGTATCGCGAGCGGTACAAGGTGGTGCTGCTCGACGAGTACCAAGATACGTCGGTCGTGCAGACCCTGCTGCTCGCGCGGCTGTTCGCCGGGCATCCCGTCATGGCCGTCGGAGACCCGCATCAGTCGATCTACGGCTGGCGTGGTGCCAGCGCCGCCAACCTCGCGACATTCGCGGCCGACTTCACGGGTGACCCGGACGGAGCCGCCGAATTCGCCCTCTCGACGAGCTGGCGCAACCCGGTGCACGTGCTCGACGCCGCAAACACCCTGGTCGCGCCGCTCAACGCGCTCTCACCGGTGGCGGTGCACCGGCTCGAAGCACGCCCCGATGCCGGCCGAGGCACTTTGGATGCGGTTTTTCTCGAGACAGTCAACGACGAGGCCGCAGCAATCGCCGCCTGGCTCGCCGACCAGCTCGCCATACCGAATGCCAAGGGCGAGAAGCGCTCGGCGGCGATGCTGTGCCGCTCGATCAAGAAGATCGACGCCTTCACGACGGCCCTCACCGAGCGCGGCGTGCCCTTTCATGTGCTCGGGCTCGGCGGCCTGCTCGAAGAACCCGCTGTCGCAGACCTGGTGGCCGCACTCCGCGTGATCTACTACCCCAGCGCCGAGTCTGAGCTCGTGCGGTTGCTGGCCGGCGCGCGCTGGCGCGTGGGCCTGCGCGACATCTACGCTCTCAGCCGCGTGGCTTCGTGGCTGGCCGAACGCGACCACCGTTTCACTTCGCTGAACGACGAGGTGAAGCAACGCCTGCGCAGCTCAGTCGCCCCCGACGAAGGGCGGTCTCTGGTTGATGCACTCGACTTCGTCGCCGAGGCTCCGGCAGGCCACCGGATGCTCGAGGCCTTCACCGAGGCGGGCCTTCAGCGTTTGCGTGAAGCGGGCCGCCAGCTCGCCTTCCTGAGAACCCGAACCGGGCTCGATCTGCTCGACCTCGCCAATTTGGTGAAGCAAGAACTCCTCCTCGACATCGAGGTTCAAGCGAACGAACGCTCGTACCTCGGCCAGGCGAGCCTCGACGCGTTCTCCGAACAGATCAGCGCCTTCGTGGCGGCCGACTCCACCGCCGGGCTCGGCATGTTCTTGTCATGGCTCGAAGAGGCAGAGAAACGCGACAAGCTCTCGCCGCAATCCGACGAACCAGAGCCCGGAACCGTGCAGATTCTGACGATCCACGGTGCCAAGGGCCTGGAGTGGGACACGGTGGTGATTCCTCGCCTGGTCGAAGACGAGTTGCCCGGCAAACCTCAGAGCAAACAGGGCTGGCTCGGCTTCGGCGAACTGCCGTACGAGTTTCGCGGAGATTCGGCCGAGCTGCCGTTCTTGCCATGGCGCACGGTCGCGACGCAGGTCGAGTTCGCTCGGGCGAAGGCCACGTATTGCGATGACATCGTCGATCGGTTCGCCGAAGAACAGCGCCGGCTCATCTACGTGGCGGTGACCCGCGCGCGTGAAAGCCTGCTGCTCAGCGGGTCGTTCTGGTCGACGCAACTGCAACCTCGGGGCCCCGGGCTCTTCTTGCGTGAGCTCGCCGAGCACGGCCTGATCGACCCGGATGCCCTGCCCGACGCCCCCGACAACATCGAGAATCCGCTTCCGGCGGCGCAGTTGCTCGTACCGTGGCCGCTCGATCCGCTGGGTTCGAGAGCGGCAGCCGTCGCCCGGGCGGCCGAGGCGGTGCGCGAGGCAGACCCCGGCGCCGAAAACGAGTGGACGCACGACATCGAGTTGCTGCTGGCCGAACGGGCTGCTGTTCTCGCAGGTGAGAAGCTGAGCATCCCGACCCGCATCGCGGCGTCTCGGTTCAAGGATTACGTGACCGACCCCGATGCCGTAGCACGGCAGTTGCGTCGGCCGATGCCCGAACGACCCTATCGCCAGACCCGGCTCGGCACCCGCTTTCACTCGTGGGTCGAGAACCGTTACAGGGTGATCGGCGGATCAGAGCAGCTCGACGCAGCCGTTGCCGAGCTCGATGTCGAAACCCCCGATTACTCCGACGAGGTGGCTCTCGACCAGCTGAAGGCGACTTTCGAGTCGTCGCAGTGGGCAGGTGTGGCGCCCGAAGAGGTCGAGGTCGAGATTCATCTCGTGCTCGGCGGCAACATCGTGGTGTGCAAGATCGACGCGGTGTTCAAACGCGGTGAGCGGTACCAGATCGTCGACTGGAAGACAGGCCGTGCGCCGGCCGATGCGGCAGACCTCGAGGTGAAGCAGCTGCAATTGGCGCTCTATCGCCTTGCGTATTCGAAGTGGCGTGGCGTCGACCCTCTCCTCATCGACGCCGTGTTCTATTTCGTCGCGGTCGACGAGATCATCGCGCCCGAGCGGGTGTACTCCGAGGCCGAGCTTCTCGAGTTGTGGCAGCGCACGGCCGACGCGCGGTCAGTCGTCGTCTGAGATACGGGCCGCGTTGGCGTGATCGCGCGCAGTGACCGGTTCGGGGCGTGGCGTGCTCTTCAGCATCTCCTCGACCTCGTCAACCGCCATGATCCGGCCGGTGTCGGTCGAGAGCGGGTTCAGCAGGTCGGCCTGTGCCGTCGAGGCGAGACCGCTGAGCATTCCAACGGCGTCTTCGACGATGGCCGAGTCGCGCAGGTCAGAACCGTGAACGAGCCATTTGGCGATCTCGAGTTCGGCGTACAGCCGCGCGCGTTTGCGCAGCTGACGGTCGACCGGACCGAGCCTGCCGGTGTTGTAGCCGGCGAACACGCGTGTCGCCGACTCTTCGCGTGACACCGAGCTCAGCCAGTACAGGTCGCTGGCCGGGTCGCCTACCTTGAAGTTCGACCAGTCGAGGATGCCCGTGACCCGGTCGCCCGCGACGAGAAACGATTCGGGGCCCAGGGCGCCGTGGATGACCGTGGGCTGAAACTGCCACAAGGCGCTGTCTTCGAGCGCCACCGACCAGCGGGTGAGGAGTTCTGTGGGCACACGCCCGGTCGCTGCGGCGCGATCTTTGACCGCTCGCGCCGTGCGGGCTGCGTCTGCCGCGCTGAACACCGGAAGCCCCGCATCGGTGATCACAGACGTCGGCAGCGAATGGATGGCCGCGATCGCTCGCCCGAACGATTCGGCGAGGTCGACGCTGTAGTCGAGGCTCTCGAGGCTGGCGGGGAAGCCGGGAATGTAGCGGTAGACCAGTCCGCGGGTCTCTGCGATGGGAGCCTGACCGAGGAACTCGGGAGCTTCGAAGGGCAGCCGTTTTCGCGACCCGCCCGTGAGCGCACGCAGAGCAACAAGGTCTGCCGACTGCTCGATCTCGGCTTCGCGCGCCGCGGGAACACGCACGATCACCTGGTCGCCGCCGCGAATGGTGAGCAGCGCGGAGTCGAACCGACCGCCCTGCCCGGTCGATAATGGCGTGGTCGAAACGACATCGAGACCAGCGACTGCCGCAGTGGCGAGCGCGGCTAGAGTGAGAGAAGATCTGGCCATGCCTTCAGGGTACGGCTGGCGCCTGCGCTCGCTGGCTTTCGCCACGCACGATTGGTCAACCCATGCTGAAGACTTTGCTCGCCTCGCTGCCTCTTTCTCGGTTCGAGATCGATCGCGACCACGCCTCCCGCGGTCTGCCGACCCTGTTCGAGACGCTCTGGGCCGACGAGAATACCCGCGTTCTGCCACTCTGGAACGGGCAGGCGCTGCTCGGCTCCGGTGCCGCGAGCGAGGGCGACTGGGGCGCACCCCTCGCCTCGCCCGGGGCTGCTCCAGGTGCTGCGCCCGGCGCCGCACATCACGCGGTGGCCGATGCCGAGCATCCGGTGCTCGCATTTCTGCCTCCATCGCTGTTCGCCGATGTCGAGCTGCAGGTGTACCTCGGCTTGTCACTCGCCACTGATGCGCCCGAACCTGTTGGCACGCGCCTGGTCGCTGTCTCGCTCTCTGACGAGGCCGCCCACACCCTCGAACCCGATGAGGCGAACTGGGTGAACCTGCGCAACGTCGCTTCGTCGCTCAGCGACCGCGACGCGGGAGCATTCACCGAGGCGCTCGGAATCATGAACTGGCACCGCTCGCACACCCACTGCCCGCGCTGCGGCGCCGCCACCGTTGTCGAGATGGGCGGCTGGGTGAGACGCTGCCCCGTGCAAGACATCGAGATCTTCCCGCGCACCGACCCTGCAGTGATCGTGGGGATCGTCGACGATCTGGATCGCATTCTGCTCGGCTCCAACGCCTTGTGGGAGAACAACCGGTATTCGCTGCTCGCCGGTTTTGTCGAACCGGGGGAGTCTCTCGAGGCCGCCACCATTCGTGAGGTCTTCGAGGAGTCGGGCGTGCGCATCGTCGACCCCGAGTACCTCGGCTCCCAGCCCTGGCCCTTTCCGGCCTCTCTGATGTGCGGCTTTTTGGCGCACGTCGACCCGGCCACCGCCGAGAACGCGCTGCTGCCCGACGGCGAAGAGATTCTTGACGTTCGGTGGTTCAGTCGCCAAGACCTCACCGATGCGGCCACGGCCCCCTTGCTTCCCGGCTCGGCGTCGATCGCCCGTTCGATCATCGAGCACTGGTACGGCGGCCCCATTCCTACTGCCACGTGGTGATGGCGACACCCAGCGACCAGCCCAGCGCCGGCCAGCCCCGCGCCGACCAGCCCCGCGCCGACAAACGCAGCGGCGACGGGATGCATGCCGACCGCACGCTCGGCCCCACCGGCGCCGAGGCGCTGCTCACCGCTCTCGACGACGAACAACGTACCGTCGCCACCACCCTGCTCGGCCCGGTTTCGGTTCTCGCAGGAGCCGGAACCGGAAAAACCCGTGCCATCACCCACAGAATCGCCTACGGCGTGGCCACCGGTGTCTTTCCGCCGAACAAGGTCATGGCACTGACCTTCACGGCGCGCTCCGCCGCAGAGCTGCGTTCTCGGCTGCGGCCGCTGGGTGCCGGGGGTGTCGCCGCTCGAACCTTCCACTCCGCGGCCCTCGCACAGTTGAATTTCTTCTGGCCGCAGGTGGTGGGCGGCGTCGTGCCTCGGCTGCTCGACAACAAAGCCCGCCTGCTCGGGCAGGTCGCCGAGCAGCTGAAGTTGCGGGTCGACACCGCGTCGCTTCGTGACCTGGCCGCCGAGATCGAGTGGCGCAAGATCTCGAATCTCACCATCGAACAGTATGAGCGCGCGGCGTATACCTCGAGAACCCAGCCGGGATCGCTCAGCGTGCAGCAGGTGATCGACCTTCAGCACGAGTACGAGCGGGTGAAAGACGAACGCAAACAGCTCGATTTTGAAGACGTGCTGCTGGCCACGGCCGGCATGATCGAATCTGAGCCGTCGGTCGCCATGCAGGTGCGCGAGCAGTATCGCTTCTTCGTCGTCGACGAGTTTCAAGATGTTTCGCCGTTGCAACATCATCTGCTCTCGCTCTGGCTGGGTGACCGCCGCGATCTCTGCGTCGTCGGCGATGCGAGCCAGACCATCTATTCGTTCGCGGGTGCCCGCGCCGACTTTCTGCTCTCGTTCGCCCGTTCGTACCCGAACTCCACCGTGGTGCGGCTCGAGCAGAACTATCGCTCGACCCCCGCCATCGTCGAGACGGCGAACCGGCTGATGCGCGGGCGCACCGGTGCCCTGAGCTTGCGTGCGGCCGGCGCCGGCGCGGCGTTCTCTCGAGGCCCCGATCCGGTCATCACTCCGTATGGCTCCGACGCCGCTGAAGCACGAGGCATCGCCGAGTCGGTCGCCCGTCTCATCGCCGATGGCACCAAGCCCGAAGACATCGCCGTACTCTACCGCATGAACGCTCAGGCGGCGGCTCTGGAAGGTGCGCTGGCCGAAGCCGGCGTCACGTATCAGATTCGCGGGTCGAAGCGGTTTTTCGACCTGCCGGAAGTGAAGCAAGCCGTCATGTCGTTGCGCGCGGCGTCGGTGTCGATCTCGGGCGAGCCGCTCTTCAAATCGGTGAGCGATGTGCTGCGTTCGCTCGGCTGGTCGCAGAGCCCGCCCGAGGGCCGTGGCGCTGTGCGCGACCGCTGGGAATCGCTGAACGCGATCATGAGCCTCGCCGAACAACAGCCGCCGCGCACGACGTTTCGTGTCTTCACCGACGAACTTCTCGAACGCCAGGCCGGGCAGCACGAACCGACCATCTCGGCGGTGACCCTGGCGACGCTTCACTCGGCGAAGGGCCTGGAATGGCCGACCGTGTTCGTCGTGGGTCTTTCTGAGGGCCTCGTACCCATCTCGTACGCAACCACGCTTGAGCAGATCGACGAAGAACGCCGCCTGTTGTACGTCGGCGTCACCCGAGCGAGGCAACGGCTTGCCTTGTCGTGGGCCGGCACGGGGGCGACTCGCTCGCAGACCCGCGCTGCGTCGCGCTTTCTGGAAGAGCTTGGCACGCACACTCCGGATGCACGGCCCGCACGGTCTCGGTGACGGCGCCGCTCGTGGCGTTCACATGCACCACGACTCCCGGGCGCAACCCTCGGCCGTCTGCCGCCAGATAGCCGCGCACCAGGCGCGCTGTGATCGCTGTCACCGAGGCGACCAGCAGAGGTTCTTCGCTCGGCGCCCGGCGCCCGAACGCCTGACTCGCGATGGCCACCCATGCCGGGTCTCGTTCGATCGCCGCCAGGTGGGCGCAATGCAGACAGGGGCCTGCGCCAGGTGTGACCAGCGGCCCGATTCTCGCCTCCTGATCGCTGAAGACCACGGGCAGATGCGCGACATCGCGCCGCAACCACCGTGCGGCAACAGCGGGCCGAACCGCCCAGGCCGCCACGATGATCGCGAGCTGCGGGGGAGTGTCGGTATCGGTTGCCGGGGGAGCACCGCCCCGGCTCACGAGCTGTGCGAGCAGACGCCGCAGCGACACCGCGGCGGGGGAGTCACCCTCGACCACGATGTCTGCTCCGGCGAACGGCGACGCTCTCGCCGAGTCGAGGGCAGGCTTTACTCGCTCAAGGAATCGCGCCACGTCGGCGGGCTCGCCCCCGGCATCGTCGGCGAGCATCCGCAAGCCCTCGATACCCACGCCGACGTTCAGCGCGTGCAGCATCGTCTCTTCGGCGCGCGACACCGGGTCGAAGCGGGCGACGGCGTGATCGACACCGATCTGAAGTGACGTGGGGGTGCGCCACACCACGAAATAGCGAGGGTCGAGCCGGTAGCTGAAAAAGGTCATGCGACCATGGTGCATCTCACAGCGAATCGCGGCCCGAAGTTATCCACAGGCGAGCGGCGCCGCAGAGCGCACCCGATCGCCTACACGGCAGGCGGCGCCTCGGGGTCGTCTGACGGCTTGTCAGCGGGTTCTTCGCCGGCCCCGCTCTCTTGCTCGCGGAAGAAGTCTTCGATCGCCTGATCCATCTCATCGGGCTCGGGCTCACCCGCCAGCAACCGTGCAACCAGTGCCGCAGGGTTGTCGATGTCTTCTGAGGTCGGCACCACATCGGGGTGCGACCACAACGCATCGCGCGCCTCCGGCCCCACTGCGTCGCTGACGGCCTGCCACATGGCAGCCGCCTCGCGCAGCCGGCGCGGACGAAGCTCCAGACCGACCAGCGTCGAGAAGGCCGACTCGGCCGGCCCACCGGTCGCCCGGCGTCGCCGGACCGTCTCGGCAACGGCATCGCGACGCGGCAACCGTACCGTGGCGGCGGCCGTCACCACATCGACCCAGCCCTCGACCAGCGCGAGAGTCGTCTCGAGCCGTGCGAGCGCCTGCAATTGACTCTCGCTCTTCGGCGGAATCAGCGCACCGCTCACCATCGCCTGGCGCAGTTCTTCGGGGTTCGACGGGTCGAATCCGCTCGCCAGCTCTTCGAGCCGGTCGGTGTCGATCGAGATTCCGCGCGCGAATTCGGTGATCGACGAAATCATGTGCAGCCGCAGCCACTTCGCATGGCGGAACAACCGAGCGTGAGCGATCTCGCGAACCGACAGATACAACTGAATCTGATCGACCGGAATGTCGAGCCCTTCGCCGAACTCGTCGAGGTTCTGCGGAACAAGAGCGGCCTGCTGGTCGCTCATCAACGGAATTCCCACATCGCCGCCCGACACCACTTCGGTCGAGAGCTGGCCGACCACCTGGCCGAGCTGCATGGCGAACAGAGCACCGCCGATGTTGCGCATCAGCTGACTGGCGCTCGCCATCATGCCCGAAAGCTCTTCGGGAGCCTGCTCTTTCAGAACGCGGGTGAGGGCATCGGCGATGCTGAGGGCGACCGGCTCGGCGACCTGGGTCCACACCGGCATCGTCGCGGTGACCCATTCTTTGCGGCTGAGCAGTTTGGGCGTGGTCGCCAATTCGGCGACGTACGTCACTTCATCGAGCCAGAGCTCGGCCACGTGGAGGGCCTGCTCGAGGGCAGAACGGGCACCGGGGGCGATGGTCACGGCATCCTTCGCCGCGATCTCTTGGGCGGCGTCGAGCGCGACCTTCCAGTCGACACCGTCACCGGTGTGCTGCATCGCGTTCTGCAATTGCTGCATCAGCTGGGCGACGGCAGCCGGATCGGAGGGCAGCCCGGCCGCGCTGGCCAGCTTCGATGGGTCGAGTTCTGAATTGCCCGACAGAAACTGGCGCAGCATTTCGGTGAACTCGTCTTCTGGGTTCTTGCCTTGTTCGTCGCTCACGGTCTGTACTACTCTCGCGTCTTCGCATCGGGTCTTCGCGGCAGCAGCTCCGGTGTGCGCTCTGCGGGCGGAGACCCAGTTCTCTCCATGGCGCCTATCAGCAACCACTTCTACGCTAGCCCGTGGCCCATCGGCCAAGCTGAGATTTCTCATATGCTGGGGGACTGCGCGTGCGCCTGTGGCGAACACGATGGGCGAACACCGCCGGCGAGCACTGCCGGCGGCGGCGAGAGTGACGAAAGGGCGACGTGAAGCGGCGCAGAACCATCGGCTGGGTCAGCCTCATTGCGGCATTGGCTCTCGCGCTCGGCATGAGTTTCATTCCCTCGCCTTACGTCATCGAACAGCCCGGCCCGGTGTTCAATACCCTGGGAACGAGTTCGCACGACGGCAGTGAGGTTCCTCTCATCTCGATCACCGGCGCGCCCACCTTTCCCACGGCGGGCTCGCTCGACATGCTCACTGTCTCGGTGGTGGGCACCCCGCAGAGTCTGCCGAGCTGGGCCGAGATCGTGGGCGCCTTCTTCGACAAGAGCAAGGCAATCGTTCCGATCGATGCGATCTACCCGCCGCAGATCTCGGTCGATGAGCAGAACCAAGAGAATCAGACGATGATGGTCGACTCTCAGCAAGAGGCCATCGCGGCCGCGCTGACGAACCTCGGCATCGCGTTCACCACGCAGGTCTCGGTGGCGCAAGTCGCCGACGGGTCACCCGCCACGGGCATCCTGCAGGTCGGCGACATCATCGATTCGGTCAACGGCGCACCCGTCACGAGTGTCGACGAGTTGCGCGCCGCGGTGACGGCCAATGGGGATGCCGCACCAGCCACCCTCGTCATCACCCGTTCTGGCGCGCAGCAGACCGTGCAGGTCACGCCCACGAAGGCCAGCGACGGCACCATCCTCTTGGGCATCGGAGCCGGCGCCACGTACCAGTTCCCCTTCACCGTCGACATTCAGCTCGACAACGTGGGCGGCCCCAGCGCGGGAATGATGTTCGCTCTCGGAATCATCGACCAGCTGACCCCCGGCGAGCTCAACGGCGGCAAGAGCGTCGCCGGCACCGGCACGATCGCAGCAGACGGCACGGTCGGCGCCATCGGCGGCATCAGGCAGAAGCTGTTCGGCGCCGTCGACAGCGGGGCCAGTTACTTTCTCGCTCCGGCTTCGAATTGCGATGAAGTCGTGGGCCACATTCCCGACGGGCTGCGTGTCTTCGCTGTGAATACCCTTTCAGATTCCCTTACGGCGCTCAGCGACATCAGCTCAGGGCAGGGCCTTGATTCGTTACCGACGTGTGATTGAAGTATCAGCGCACTGGGAGGTTGACGTGGCCGATTGCCAGCCGGGGTTGTCTAGGATTAGCTGACATCCACAGCTAACACAAGAGGCTTACGTTGACATCGTCCACCGCGCAAACCCCCGCGCAGAAGCCCGCACGAAGGTCTCGAACGGTCATTGCGATCGCCATCGCGGCCATAGCGGTTCTGGCAATCCTGTTCTTCGTGTTCACGAATCTGTACACCGAAGTCTTGTGGTTCAACCAGCTCGGGTACCTGAGCGTTCTCACCACCCAGTGGGTCGCCGGCGGCGTGATGTTCTTCGTGGGCTTCTTCGCCATGGCCGTCCCCGTCTTCGTGAGCATCGACATCGCCTTCCGCTTCCGCCCGGTGTACGCGAAGCTGAATTCCCAGCTCGATCGCTACCAGCAGGTCGTCGAGCCGCTGCGCCGCCTGGCGGCCTTCGGTATTCCGGCTCTGGTCGGGCTCTTCGCCGGCGTCGCCGCGGCCACGCGCTGGCAAGTCGTTCTGATGTACCTGAACCGCACCTCGTTCGGCAAGACCGATCCGCAGTTCAACCTCGACATCTCGTTCTACGTCTACGACCTGCCGTTCTGGCAGAGTCTGGTCGGCTTCGCTTCTGCCGTCGTGCTGATCTCCGGCATCGCGGCCCTGGCTACGAGCTACCTGTATGGGGCGATCCGATTCGGGCAGCGCGAAGTGCGCGTCTCGAAAACCGCGCGCGTTCAGATCGCCATCACCGCCGGCATCTACCTCTTGCTGCAGGGTGTGAGCATCTGGCTCGATCAGTTCGCCACGCTCACGTCGAGCGGGGGGCTGCTCACCGGGGCGTCGTACTCCGACGTGAACGCGACGATTCCGGGTCTGCAGATTCTCTCAGGCATCGCCATTCTCGTCGCCATTCTGTTCTTCGTCGCGGCGTTCGTCGGCCGGTGGCGTCTGCCCGTCATCGGTACTGCGCTGCTCATCGTGAGCGCGATCATCCTCGGCTCGCTCACCCCCTGGGTCGTTCAGCGCTTTCAGGTCGACCCGTCGGAGCGAAGTCTCGAGGCGCCGTATCTGCAGCGCAACATCGACATGACACGTGACGCGTATGGTGTGTCAGATGTGCAGTCGATTCCGTACAACGCGACGACCACGGCGCAGGCCGGCGCACTGCGTTCGGATGCGGCGACGACCTCGAGCATCAGAATTCTCGACCCGGCTCTTGTCTCTAGCACGTTCGCCGCGCTGCAGCAGTTCAGGCAGTACTACCAGTTTCCGACCGACCTCAACGTCGACCGCTACCAAGTGAACGGGCAGAGCCAAGACACCGTCACCACGGTTCGTGACCTCAACCTGACCCAGCTCGGCACCTCGGCGAGCTGGTACAACCAGACGGTCGTCTACACGCACGGCTACGGAGTGGTGGCGGCCTATGGCAACCAGCGCTCGGCCGACGGTCAGCCGGTGTTCGCAGAGTCGGGCATCCCGAGCACGGGAGTGCTGGGCGACTACGAGCCACGCATCTACTTCGGTGAGAATTCGCCGACCTATTCGATTGTGGGCGCACCGGCGGGGTCGACGCCGACAGAACTCGACTACCCGTCGGGCACGAACGGGTCGTCTCAGACCTACAACACCTTTTCGGGCGATGGCGGCCCCAAGCTCGACAACGTGTTCAACCGGCTGGCCTATGCGCTGAAGTTCCAATCCACCGAGATCTTCTTGTCGTCGGCTGTGAACGACGATTCGCAGATTCTCTATGACCGTGACCCTGCCACGCGTGTCTCGAAAGCCGCGCCGTACCTGACGATCGACTCAGACCCGTATGCATCGGTCGTCGACGGCCGCGTAGTGTGGATCGTCGACGGCTACACGACGTCGTCGAACTACCCGTATTCGAAAACCGAGGGGCTCAGTGCGGCCATCGCCGACACCTACACGCCGAAACCGGGTTACGCGGTTGACAACAATATCAACTACATCCGCAACTCCGTGAAGGCTACGGTCGACGCCTACGACGGCAAGGTCACGCTCTACGCGTGGGACGACACCGACCCGATGCTGCAGACCTGGGAGAAGATTTTCCCAGCGACGGTCAAGCCGATGAGCGACATGAGCGCCCAGCTCATGAGCCACGTTCGGTACCCGGCAGATCTCTTCAAGGTTCAGCGCGCCATTCTCGGTCAGTATCACGTGACCGATGCCGGTTCGTTCTACTCGCGTGAAGACGCGTGGACCACCCCGAACGACCCCGTCTCACCGGCGACGAGCCCGACGCTGCAACCGCCGTACTATCTGACGTTGCAGATGCCGGGCCAAGACCAACCGGAGTACTCGCTGTACTCCACGTTCATCCCGCTCACCGGTGAAGACACCTCGAAGAGCCTCAACGGCTACCTGGCTGTCGACTCGAACGCCGGTGCCACTGCGGGGGTGAAGTCTGCCGATTTCGGCAAGCTCCGGCTTCTGACGCTGCCGAAAGACGCGACGGTGCCGGGCCCAGGTCAGGAGCAGAACAAATTCAGTTCCGATCCGACGGTGTCGCAGGCACTCAACCTGCTGAAACAGGGCTCGACAGAAGTGCTGAGCGGAAACCTGCTCACGCTGCCGGTGGGTGGTGGTCTGCTCTACGTGCAGCCGGTCTATGTGCAGTCACGAGGTGAGACGAGTTACCCGCTGTTGCAGAAGATTCTGGTGGGCTTCGGTGACAAGATCGCGTTCGAAGACACGCTCGACGCTGCGCTCGACGATCTCTTCGGCGGCGATTCGGGCGCGACGGCCGGCGACGGCAATACTCCCACGCCCGGCACAGGTGCGGGCACAGGCACAGGCACCGGCACAGGCACCGGTACCGGCGCAACCTCGACGGGCAACAACGCGGCCCTCCAGCAGGCGCTGAGCGCTGCCCAGGCTGCCCTGACGGCTCGAGACGCCGCCCTGCAGGCCGCCGACTGGGCCGCCTACGGGGTGGCGGATGCTCAGCTGAAGGCTGCAGTCGATGCAGCCATCGCGGCGAGCGGTGGAACGGCGCCCAGCACAACGCCGAGCACCGATACGCCCACACCGGCCCCCACCTCGGGCGGCTGAAAGCCGCCTCGCGGACACTCGCTGTTCACCCGTGTGATAGTGTTACATCTTGTGCCGCGGGGTGGAGCAGTTCGGTAGCTCGCTGGGCTCATATCCCAGAGGTCGCAGGTTCAAATCCTGTCCCCGCAACAAAACAATAAAAGGTCCGGCCTCTGGCCGGGCCTTTTATTGTTTCCGTGAGGAGTCAGGGGGGACCCTGCTGGCGAGGAGCCCCGGGCGACGCGTAGCGGCGTTTGGGGTAGCCAATAGGGCGCCCCGCAACAAAACAATAAAAGGTCCGGCCTCTGGCCGGACCTTTTCTTGTTTTACCGATTGAACCTTTTCCGTGGCCCGCTCGTTTCCTTAAGTGAGGTCTCCACCGATGGAGGCTCGAATCGGAAGCGGTTACGCTCATGACTGAAAGCAGCCAGGGCCTTCTCAGGGTCATGCGAATCCTCAGTGCGATCGTGCTTCTCGCCATCGGCGGGATTCATCTATTTCTTGTCATCGATGGCGTCGGGGGCGTGCTGGGCGTGCTCTTCATCCTCAACGCCATTGCGGGCATCGTTCTGGCGATCGGGATGCTCGTGCTGCACGGCAGGCTCCTGAAGCTCGTTTCGGTCCTCAGTCTGCTCTTCGTCGTCGCGAGTTTGCTCGCGCTTGTGCTCGCGCTGTCTGTCGGACTGTTCGGTATTACCGAGACGTGGAGCTTCACCCTGGTGCCACAGACGGTCGTGATCGACGCGATCGGCGTCGTGGTACTCGGCATCACCTCGACTCTCGCGCTCCGCACGCGCCGGGCGACTTAGGTCGTGTTGATAAAGTGCGCGCCGGCTGCGCGTGCACCGCAGGGGAGCCGCACGGAATACCGATCACGCGTGTTCTGCGTCGTTCGCCTTGACATTCACTCGACCCGCCGCATCCGTGTGACCGCCGTCGTCGGCGCCAACGACCTCGATGGGCATGCTGCGCCTCGTCGCCAACCAGACCACGTCGCGGCCAAACGATTCGACAAGCAGCGCCAATGCAATCGCAATGAGCGCAACGTCGAGCAGGGGGAGAAACCCTGTCGCGGCGATCGTCAATGCTATGCCTTGAACGGCTGTCACCACCTTGCGCCAATAGCGGTAGGGGAGCTGCCGACGAAGCCACGGAAACATCCATCCGGCGGCGACGAAGGCGTATCGCATGACGCCGATCGCCAGCACCCAGATTCCCAACGTTTGCGAGACGTATGCGCTCAGCACGAGCAACAGGAATGCGTCGACTTCCATATCGAATCGCGCGCCGAGCTCGCTTGCGGAGTTCGTGCGTCGGGCGACCCACCCGTCTACACCGTCTAAGAGAAGTGTCGGCACGAGCAGAGCAACCAAGAGACCGACGGGAATCGGCGCGACGAACGACGCGACGACGATCCCACTGATCACGCCGACCAGCGTTGAACGCACTGCCGTTACGACGTTCGCCGGCCCGAACCGAACAGTGTGTCTGTGCTGCAAGCCGCGGAGAAGGAGGATGTTCGAAATCACTAGGTAGCTGAGTGCCGCTGACCAGCCCACCGCGGGTATCCACGGCTGGTACCAGTGCGCGGCAACAACGCCGAGCAGGGTCGCGGCTGCCGCGCCTGCAACGGCAGATGAGATCGGTGCGAATTGAACTTTGGTCATCCCCGTCTCGTTGTTATATTAATCCATCTATTAACACGTCGTTGGTGTCGAAAGCGTTCACGAAAGCGAGGGAAACATGTTCGAGGCCACCGCGTTCTGGGTAGACACGCCGGGCATCGGCGTTCTCCGCCGTGAACCGTTCCCGCAACCTGGCGAGGGAGAAGTGCTCGTGAGGACTCTCTACACGGGTATCAGCCGCGGAACCGAAGTCTCTGTCTTCGGTGGGCACGTGCCGGAAAGCGAGCGCGACCGGATGCGCGCTCCCTTCCAGGAAGGCGACTTCCCCGGGCCGGTCAAATACGGGTACCTCAATGTCGGTGTCGTCGAATGTGGGCCGGAATCTCTAACCGGGCAGGTCGTATTCACTCTTTTCCCCCACCAGTCCGCGTTTGTCGTACCCGCTGACGCCGTCGTACCCGTTCCCCATGGATTGCCGCCGCGCCGCGCCGTGCTCGCGGGCGCGGTCGAAACGGCCATCAATGTGCTGTGGGATGCCGCGCCTGTCATCGGCGACCGTGTCTCCGTCGTCGGCGCGGGGATGATCGGTTGCTGCGTGGCACGTCTCCTGCGCGGCATCCCGGGTGTCTCCGTGGCGCTGATCGACGTCGACCCAGCGCGAAAAGAGGTAGCCGGCCAACTCGGTGTGGGCTTCGCCGATGTCGCAGACCCACCGCTGAACCGAGACATCGTGATCAATACGAGCGGTTCGGATGCCGGGTTGCAACTCGCACTCGAAACGGTCGTCACCGAGGGCGAAGTGATCGAGGCGAGCTGGTACGGCGACCGTCCGGTGACGCTCATGCTCGGTGCTGATTTCCACTCGCGAAGACTGACGATCCGGTCGAGCCAGGTCGGCTCGGTGGCCGCGAGACGGCGCGGCAACCGCACGACGCGCGAACGCCTGGCGTTGGCGCTGCAGCTCCTGCACGACCCGGCCTTCGATGCCCTGCTCACAGCCGAATCCTCCTGGCGCGATCTGCCTGACGTGATGGCGAGCCTCACCGACGGATCGCGCACCGACCTATGCCACACGATCTACTGGGGAGAACCAGAATGACTTTCACGGTGACGGTTCGGAACCACATGATGATCGCCCACAGCTTCACGGGTGAATCCTTCGGGCCTGCGCAGCGACTCCACGGCGCCACGTTCATTGTCGACGCCACCTTCGCGGCGGCTGAGCTCGACCCCGATGGAGTCGTCGTTGACATTGGGCATGCGGCGGTCACTCTCGCCGAGATCACGGGTTCGCTCACGTATCGCAACCTTGACGAAGACCCGGAATTCGGTGATGCGAACACGACCACCGAGGTGCTTTGCAAAGTGATCGCGGATCGCCTTGCAGACCGAATAGCTGATGGATCTCGCGCCAGCGGTCAGCGGGTGCAATCCATCACTGTCACGCTTCACGAATCACATATCGCCTGGGCGAGTTACTCGAGGTCGTTGTGAGCGCGTACGCGGGGATGTCAGTGTACTTCGTGGTCCCCGACGCGATCGACGACCCCGACAGGGTAAGCGGCGGCAACGTTTACGACCAGCGCGTGCGCGAGGGTCTCCGAAGCAGCGGGTGGAGCGTGCAGATGCTTCCGATCGCGGAGGGTGGTGGATCGCCGGCGGAGCGGACCTTGTCTCTGCTTCCGCACGGTGCCCTCGTGTTGATCGACGGGCTGATCGCAGTGCGCGAATCGGGGGCGTTGGCTGCGCATTCGAGCCGGCTTCGGATTGTCGTGCTGGCGCATATGGTCGCGGGCCTCCCCTTCGACGCGATCGCCGACGCTCCTCACCTCGCCGCGTCGGTCGATCGTGAACGAGAAGCGCTGCAGGCGGCGAAACGCATAATCGCGACCAGCGGATGGACGCGTTCCCAGCTCATCTCGCGCGGTCTCGCAGCACCTCACGACGTAGTCGTCGCCTATCCGGGAACAGATCCGGCTGAGGTGACCGTCGCTTCACGATCTGGTGGTCGGTTGCTGTGCGTTGGCGTGGTTGCCCCGCACAAGGGCCAGGACCTTCTCCTCCGCGCGTTGGCGCGCCTCACCGATATCGACGAGTGGACGTGCACGCTCGTCGGATCACTCGACGCGGCGCCGGGTTTTGTCGACGAACTGACGCACATCATTCGGCGAAACCACCTCTCCACCAGGGCAACGTTCGCCGGCGTTCTCGCCGGACGTTCGTTGGAAAGCGCATACAGCCGGGCGGACCTTGTCGTTGTGCCGTCTCGGGAGGAGAGCTTCGGCATGGTGGCAGCAGAGGCGTTGGCGCGAGGCATCCCCGTTGTGGCCGCCCGTGTCGGTGGGATATCTGAGGCGATGCCGAGCACGATGGCGGGAATCCTCGTTCCCCCGGAGGATCCGTGGGCGTTCGAGGTTGTGTTGCGCCAATGGTGGGCGAGTGCCGCACGTCGAACGGAGCTCAAGGCGGCTGCCGTGGAGGCTCGCGAGGCAGCCCGACCGTGGAGTGCGACAATCGCCGTCATCGCGTCAACGCTCACCGAGGTGGCACTGCGTGCAACGGCGGTTTCCGCGTGAGTGGAATTCTCGAGGTCAGCGGCGAATGGCTTGCGCTCCGTGAGCCGGAGGACGCAGCTGCACGCTCACGCGACCTCGCACTCGCCGCCGCTGCGATGATGCCGGATGGGCCGATCGTTGTTCACGATCTGGGCAGCGGAACCGGTTCGATGATGCGCTGGCTCGCTCCCTTTCTTCCTGGGCCGCAGACCTGGATTCTGCATGACTGGCATGCAGACCTGATCGAACGAGCCATCGACGGCGTACGTCCGTCAGATCGCGACAATGCTGCTGTCTCCGTTTTCGCGCGAACCGGAAATCTCGCGAACCTGCTCCCAACCGATTGGGCTGAAGCGTCACTCGTGACGGCGTCCGCTCTCCTTGACGTACTGACTTCCCGAGAGACCCTCGCTATCGTGAATGCCTGTGTGGGCGCCCGGTGCCCGGCGCTTCTCGCGCTGAGCGTGACCGGGGACGTGCGGTTGAGCCCGCGACACGAGCTCGACGCCGAGTTCGCTGCCGCGTTCAATGCACATCAGGTGCGGGAGGCAGAGGATCGCCAACAGCTCGGTCGGCACGGCGCAAGCATTGCCCTGAGGTTGTTCACGGAGGCCGGCTGGCGTGTACGACCGAGCACCACCCTCTGGCGGCTTGACCACCACCGGTCTCGCCTGCTGGGCGAATGGTTCGTCGGATGGGTCGACGCTGCGATCGAGCAGGCTCCCGGGCTGCGCGCTCACGCCAAGCGTTACCGCCGGCTTCGCATGTCTCAAATCGAACGCGGCGAGCTGGCTGCGCACATCGCTCACCTCGATCTGCTGGCATGGCCCCACGGATGACGGAAATCATCTGCAGCTGGATTCGCCAGGCGACGCGATTCCCCTGGCTCCGACCGGTGTCTCGTCTGGTGGTCGGTGTCGGCGTGCTCATCGGCGTGATCGGTTATGTGGGCACCGGCCCGGTGCTTCGCGGCATCCTCAGTCTGGACGGGCGAACGATCGGCGCGGCCCTCTTTCTCGCAGCCGTCGCGACGGCTGCGGCCGCGTGGCGGTGGCGGCTTATCGCGACTCGCCTTGGCGTCACGCTTCGGTGGTCGACCGCGGTCGGAATGTACTACCAGTCCCAGTTCCTCAACACGGTACTCCCTGGCGGAATCGTTGGGGACGTTCATCGCGCTGTTGCCCGCGGTCAGAGCCCCGAAGGCATCAAGCAAACGGCACGGGCGGTCGCGATCGAACGCACCGCAGGGCAGGTGGTGCAACTCGCCGTGGCGCTCGTGGTTCTGGCTTGCTTCGGAGCAGTGTTCGAGGGATACCTGCTCGCGGCTCTTGCGATCGGACTTGGCATGATCGTTGTCGCGCTTGTGACGGCTGCCGCGAGCGTGCGTGGGCGAAGGGCGTTGCTTCGCGAGGCGCGAGAACTTCGGGCGGGCCTCGGATCGGTTCGGGCCTCCGTCACGGTTGCGATTGCGTCGGTCATCGTTGTCGCCTGCCATGTCGCAACCTTCACGATCGCAACCGCAGCAGTGGGGGAGAGTGTGCCGCCCCTGCGGATGCTCCCCCTCGCTTTCGTCATCCTGCTCGGTGCCTCGATCCCGCTGAACATCGGCGGATGGGGTCCGCGTGAGGGCATTGCCGCCTGGGCTTTCGCTCTTGCTGGATTCGGCGCCTCAGCGGGGGTCGCCGCATGCACCCTGTTCGGCGTTCTCACCATCATCTCCGTGGCTCCCGGCGCAATCGTCACGGTGCTCTACGCTGCCCGCCAGCGCAGAGCGAGCGACGCCGAGCCGATGATGGAATCCCGATTCGGTCCGTCCGATTCGCCGGCCAGGCCGGACTCGCCGGCCGCGCCCATACCCGTGTTCACCGCAACGAATCAGGGGAAGACACCATGACAGACAACCCTTACGTCACTCTGAGCAGTGCCACGTCGCTCGATGGGTATCTCGACACCGCGGATCCACCGCGGCTCGCCCTTTCGAATGAGTCAGACTTCGACCGCGTCGACGCCGTGCGAGCGAGAAACGACGCCATTCTGGTCGGCGCACGCACTGTGCGCCGTGACAATCCCCGATTGCTGGTGCGTAGCATGGCTCGCCAGTCTCGAAGAGAGACCGCAGGTCAGACGCGCTCGCCGTGGAAAGTGACTGTCACGGCGACGGGCGAGCTCGATCCGTGCGCGGCATTCTTCACCGCTGGAGACACAACGAAGCTGATCTATTGCCCGACGCCGGAGGCCGCACGCATCCGTCGACGGGTCGGACACAGGGCACTTGTCGTCGGCCTGGGCGCCAGCGTGGCAATGACCGACCTCGTCGCCGACCTGGGAGATCGCGGAATTTGCCAGCTCATGGTGGAGGGCGGCGCAACGATCTACACGCAATTTCTGGCCGCGAATCTCGTCGACGAACTCCACCTAGCCGTGGCACCGTTCTTCGTCGGCGACTCGCGCGCCCCCCGCTTCGTCGCCGACGCCGCTTTCCGGTGGACCAGCGACCGGCGCGCCACACTCGCAGAGGTGCGGCAGATCGGCGACATGGTGCTGATGCGTTACGCGCTCTCAGATCGATTCACCGGGCATGAGGCCGAGGGACACCGCCGACTGACGAAGCCGCAGCTCGCGGCGGGAATGACATGAGAACGAAGCCCGTGAGACCCCGCAAACCATCCCGTCGGAACGCCCCGGTCGATCATTCGCATGCAATTCGAGCGAATGTGCGTGCGGTCATCGCGGCAGTTGTCGTCGTGCTCGTCGGGCTAGCACCCGGGCTCATCGGTTCGGAGTCAGCGCTTGCCCTGATTCGTGTTCCGTTGGAGTCCGTGCTCGCCCTCGTCATTCTGGCGGCAGTTCCACGGCTGGTCGCCCGTCGGATCGTCGCGATCTTCGTCGCACTGATCTTCGTCACAACGATCGCCTTCGCAGCTTTCGATCGCGGGTTCGCGGCAACCGTAGGTCAGTCGTTCAACGTCGTGACAGGCTGGCCGGAACTCGTGGATGCCTACGGAGTACTCAGTGACTCCATCGGAATGTTTGCCGCAGTCGTGGTCCTTGTGCTGCTTATTCTCGCCACCGCGGCGGCTGTTCTCGTGGTCGCCGGAGCGTTCTTCCGCCTTGCAAGCCTGATCCGTCAGCGCCGCCGCGCGACCGTGATCGGAGGTTCTGCCATCACGGCAAGCTGGATCGTGCTCGCACTCATCGGCACCCAGATCGTTCCCGGCGAACCGATCGCGGCAGCAGACACCTTCAGCACGGCAGTGGCGAAAGCCAACCAACTGGCCGTCGCCGCGGCCGAGCAGGCGACGTTCGACACGGCGAGCGCAACCGACGACTACGCCACGCTGCCGGCATCCGGCCAGCTCGCCGCACTGAAGGGCAAAGACGTCATTATCGCGTTCATCGAAAGCTATGGCCAGGTCGCCGTACAGAACACTTCCTTCTCTCCCGGTGTCGACGATGTCCTCCTCAAAGGAAACAAGGATCTCGAGGCGGCCGGCTACTCAGAACGCAGCGCATTTCTCACGTCGTCCACGTTCGGCGGAATCAGCTGGCTCGCCCACTCCACACTGCAAACCGGACTGTGGATCGACTCGCAACAGAAATACGATCAGGTCACCACCGGAACCCGATTCACCCTCAGCGATGCCTTCAAAGGGGCCGGCTGGCGAACCATCAGCGACGTGCCGTCAGACACCGAGCCGTGGTCGATCGGCACCTCGTTCTACCACTACGACGCCGAACTCAACTCAGAGAACGTTGGATATCAGGGACCAGCCTTCAGCTACGCCCGCATCCCCGACCAATATACATGGGAGTATTTCCAGACGCACGAACTGGCGCAACCCCACCAACCGCTGATGGCAGAGATCGATTTCGTCTCCTCGCATAGCCCATGGACCCCCCTACCCCACGAAGTGCCGTGGGCAGCTGTCGGCGACGGCTCAATCTTCAACACTCAGCCGGCCGAGGGGCTACCACCGAGCGTCGTTTGGCAGAACCCACAGCACGTGCAGCAGCTCTACGGCCAGTCGGTGCAGTACTCAATGGGCGCCCTCTTCTCGTTCCTCACCACGTACGACGACCCGAACCTCGTGCTCGTCGTACTCGGCGACCACCAACCCGCGACAGAGGTCAGCGGAGCCGGCGCAAACCACAACGTGCCCATCAGTATCATCTCCAAAGATCCCGACGTCATCAGCCGAATCTCTTCCTGGAACTGGCAGCCGGGAATGCTCCCCTCGCCGACGGCGCCACTGTGGCCGATGGATGCCTTCCGCAACAGATTCCTTACGGCCTACGGTCAATAACCGGCAACAACTCTTTCTTGCGAACTCGAACTCGAGTCGTTCCTCCGCCGAGAGTGCGCCGAGAAGGCACGCGGCGTTCCACTCTCGATACACGTCATTCATCGGGTCACCCCTCGCTGCTGCAAGGCGAGCCGCATCGCCCTGACCGCGTAGTGGAGCCGCGACTTCACGGTTCCTTTCGGAACCTGCTCGGTGCGGGCGATCTCGGTGATCGAGTTCCCGAGGTAATAGGCGCCGACGACCACTGCCCGATGTTCAGGCGAAAGCGAGGCGAGAGCACCCGAAACGATCCAGGCGTCAAGCAGGGCATCCGTCGCGTCGGGTTCCGAGCGCTCGGGAAGACTATCCGTGCTGATCTCTCGGGAGGAGCGCGCTGTTCGGCGGTCGTCGATGACGAGGTTGCGGGTCACGGTGAACAGCCAGGCGCGCGCGGCGCTGTCGCCCTGTTCAAGGATGCGCGGATGCTTCCACGCCCGTAGAAGGGCCTCCTGGACGACATCCTGCGCGAAGGCATAGTCGCCGGTCAGGCGCACGACGTACCGCATGAGCTCAGCACCGTGCGCGTCGTTGAGCGCACGCAGCAACTCTGATCGTTGTGCGGTCACGGCTACCTCCACCCTGTATAACGCACACGGTAGTCGCTGGTTCATCTGTGCACCACAGTCACTACCGTGGCTGCGGCCATCATCCAGTTCGGGAGTTGTGTGGCCCACGTGCAGTCTCGAGGTGTCCGTCGGCGTCCGAGTCCGCGGACAAGAACGCCCGCGGACGGCGTCCCGGAGATCCCGCACGCTCAGCGATACTGAGCTCATGAGTGATGTGGATATCCCTGTCTCCCACCGCGATCTGCTCGACATCCCCGTCGGCGTGATCTCAACCGTGAACCCCAATGGCTACCCACATAGCACGGGCGTCTGGTTCATCTTCGTAGACGGCGCGATCGCCATCTCCGCGGTCGGTTCGCGGCAGTGGTTCAAGAACGCGAATCGCACGGGCAAAGCCGCGTTCCTCATGATCGACCCTGTGAGCCCTCCGAACCGCACGCTCGAGATCCGTGGCGATGCGACGAGGGTGGACGACGCGGACCTGACCTTTCTCCGCCGCCAGTTCGCGAAGTACGAGATTGACGTCGACGAGTGGCGGGGGCCTAAAGACGACCGTCAGGTACTCATCATCCGGCCTGTCGCGGTCCATACCTGGGGCTGATCCTGGATGCCGCGTGAGGCCACTACAACGAATTGAGGCCACTGCGCCGGCCTCAATTCGTCGCAGCAGCCTCATTTGCGAGAGCATCGCGACGCACGAGCAGACTACGAAGTGGCGCCGACGGCCCGCGGCGCATCCGGCTGCTGACCCGAGATCGGGTGCAACCGCACCGAGACCACGGCCGAGCGGCCCGCGCGCACCACATCCAGCGCAGCCCGCAGGCCGCCTTCGAGTTCGTCGGCGCTCTCGATCCGCACGGCCAGGGCGTCGCCAGCCGCTGCCGCGATGCCCGGCTGGTCTGCCGTCTGTCCGAGATTCACCCAGAGCTGATCCGAGGAGTTCGCGACGCCGCCGGAGTACTCCCTCACGACGTTCTGCTTTGTCGCGTTCCATCCGCCGTTGTCGAGGATGACGGTGAGGAACGGTGCGCCATACCTCTTCGCCATCCAGTAGGTCGATGACGGAATGCTGAAGAAGAACGTGCCGTCACCGACGATCGAGACGACCATGGCATCGGGACGCGCCAGCTTGACTCCGACGGCCGCGCCGCCGCTCCAGCCGAGTGATGAGCCGCCGCTAGAGTACAGCGAGCCGGGTCGTTGCCGGGGGATGTGCCGGAACACCGTGTCACTGTTGGTGATGGCCTCGTTGAGCACGATGCCCTCGGCCCCGAGTAACGCACCCACGGCGGCGCTCACCGAGGCGGCGGTGAGGTCTGCCGAATCGACTTCGACCTCCCATGCGCTGCGCTGCGCCTCGTGCTCTGCACGGATCGCCGCGACACGATCATCCACGTCGCCACGCGTCGGCAGGATGCGTGCCGCCGCGAGCAACTGCTGCAGCGCCACGCCCGAGTCCGCCCGGATGAATCGGCGCGACTCGGTGTACCACAGCGGGATGTCCTGCTTCAGGGGATCGCTGTCGACGTAGTACACCGCCGCATCCGCCGACGGGCGTGCTTTGGCGAGCATCCACGGTGCGTCGCAGTCGATGACGACGATGACATCTGCACGGTCGAGCAGCGGTTCTGTCGCATAGCCGAGCTGCAGCTCGTGGTCGGAGGGGAAGTTGAGGGCCGACGGGATCGGCTGCACCACGCCGATGCCGAGCAGTTCGGCGAGTTCGACGAGATCAGCAACAGACCGTTCGTTGCGGCCGAGCGCCGAGGTCACGATGAGCGGGAAGCGCGCTGCGGCCAGCGCCTCTGCGATCTCGTGCACGGCATCCGTCGGGGCTGGAATCGGGTCGATCGGCCGCCAGAGTGCGGGATCGGTCTGGCGCCCTTCCCCTGTCGAGGCCAGCACCTCCCGGGCCGCAGTCAGGTAGACCGGACCCTGTGGAGCGCTCTCGCTGAGCTGCAGAGCGCGGAAGACGACCTGACGGGCATTCAGTCCGGTGCGGAGATCGTAGCTCCATTTCACGTATGGCCGCACGAGACCGTGTTGGTCGTGCACGTCTTGTAAGTGGTTGGGGTAGTGGTTTCGGGTTCCGGGCAGTTCGCCCTCGAGCGTGAACGGTGTGAGCCCGGCGAAGATCAGTACGGGCACGCGGGCCCGCGCGGCATTGTGCACACCGCCGCCGAGGTTCGCCGTGCCGACATCGACATGTACGAAGACCGCCTGCGGGCGGCCAGTGACCAACGCGTAACCATGTGCTGCGGCGAGTGCACTCGCCTCATGCGGCGCGAGCACGACCGCGGGATTCTCATGTCCGCGCTCCCGCGCGGCGGCGAGCGCCTCGATGATGGCCGGATGGTCACTGCCGAGGTTCCCGAAGATCACTTCGACCCCGGCGTCGTGCAGCGCTTCGACGAAAGAGTCCGCCGCTGTCTCGCCGCTCATGCGCCGCCCCCGGGGATGCCCTCGGATACCGGTCGCCACTGATGCTTGCCGAACCTGCTGAACTCGCCATTGTTCACAGGCCACAGAATAATGCCGATCAGTGCAGCGCCTGGGCGGTGAGCCCAGCTGATCCGCACAGCGGAACGCGCAGCCCGCGAGGTCTCGAAGCTCGCTCAGCGAGACGGGCCGCGATGACAGGGCGACGGGGGGCACATCCACTTCAGACGTGAATGTCGGGCGGAAAGTAGTGCGTCTCGACGGGCGGCTCCGTAGCGAGTGCTGTAGCGGCATCCCGATACTCCCGGTCGCGGCCCGTCAGGCGTTCGGTCTGCTGCCGGCGGTACTCCGACCACGACGAAACGGTGAAGCTCTCGAGGTAGGCGCCGGCTGTTTCTCCGCTGCGATAGAAGCGCCAATGCGCAGCCCCCGTGCGGCGACGTGAGTAGCCCAGCTCCTTCATCGCCTCACGAAAGGCCGAGATGTTCTCGTCGCCGACGGTGTAGGCGACCATGATCGTGACCGGGCCATCCAGAGGCTCTGGCTCGAAGACGAGGGTCGGTGTCGGCCAGGCCAGGCTGATGGTGCGGTCGATGGTTCCAGTGCCATGCAACAGAGGCAGAAACCGGATGCTCGCCGCCACCAGCACGAGAAGAACCACGGTCACTCCGAGCGCAACAGGCGTGCCGACGCCCTCCGCCACGACGCCCCAGACCAGCGAACCCACCGCCATCGCACCCATGAACACCAGAATGTATGCAGCGGCGCCACGCGAGCGCACCCACTGCGGCAGGGTGAGCTGCAGCGCGGAGTTCAGTACAGTCAGCGTGCCGATCCACGCGACACCCGACAACGCGAGCAGAACCACGGTGATGCCGAACGGCAGCAGCGCGGCGGCCACCACGCCGACCGCGTACAGCAGGGCGCTGACCGTCAGGATGACGTTGTCACTCACTTTTCGGCGCGCCAGAGGCAGCACGAAAATGCCGATCACCGCGCCGACACCCAACGAGCCGAGCAGAAAACCGTAGCCCGCGCTGCCGAGGCCCATCTGTGCCGCAGTAATCGGCAGCAACGCCCACAGTGCGCTCGCCGGAAAGGCGAAGAGCGCTGATCGCAGCAGGATGCGCCGGATCAGATGCGCCGATGTCACGTAGCGCAGCCCGGCCCGTAGCGCCGCCCAGGCGGGTTCGGGGTCGTCGAGCCCGCTCTGCGCCGGCCGCCGCCACCAGAGCAGCGCCAGCACGGCGGCGACGAAGCTCAGCGCGTTGAGGCCGAAGACGACGGATGTGCCCGTCGCCGCGAGAAGAACGCCGGCCAGAGCAGGCCCGATAGCGCGCGCGCCGTTCACGGTGACGCCACCGAGCCCCGAGGCTGCCGAGATCTGCTCCCGGGGCACGAGTTCGGGCTGAATCGCCTGCCAGGCCGGTGCGGTGAGCGCCGCAGTGATTCCGAGCAGGAACGTGAACACGAGAAGCAGCGCCGGGGTCAGGCCGTTTGCGGCCGTGAACACAGTGAGAGCCGTTGCGATGACAGCGCTGGCGAGTGAACCCCAGATGAGGAGCTTGCGCCGGTCGAGCGAATCAGAAAGCACACCCGCCGGTAGCGAGAACAGCAACGAAGGGGTGAGGCTGGCCGTCTGCACCAGCGCGATGATCGTGGCGCCGGCCGCGCTCTCGACGAGAAACCACTGGGCGCCGACGGTCTGCATCCAGGTGCCGATGTTGCTGCCGAGCTGGGCGAACCAGAGCACCCGGAACACGGTGATGCCCAGCGGCGCCCAGGGCGAAACGGTGGGTGCTGAGCCCGAGACTTTCGTCATGGCACCCAGCGTACGGCGAGGCGGCTAGGAACGCGCCGCCAGCAGCTGCTGCATGTAGGTGATCTCGCTGGTCTGCGCGGTGATGATAGTATTGGCCATACCGACCACATTGGGGTCGGTCGAGCGTGCCACGAGGGCATTCGCCATTTCGACACCGCCCTCATGGTGCGCGATCATCAGCGTCAGAAAGAGCTTCTCGGCGTCGACACCGGTCAGCGACTGGAGCCGGGTGAGGTCGGCCTGGCTCGCCATGCCGGGCATCGTGGGGGAGGCCGCGATGGCAGCGTCACTGGCCGCGATCGAGCTCATGTTCATGCCGTGCTGCTCTTGCGATTGGTCGAGCGTCGGCAGGGTCATCCAGGTCATGGCCGGCACCGGGGATGCCTGGGGCAGGCCCCAGAGGTTCAGCCAGGCGTACATCTGGCCGGCCTGCTGCCCCTGCGAGGTGGCGATGTCGTAGGCCAGCTGGCGGATGTCGGGGTCGGTCGTCTGGTCGCGGATGATCAGGGCCATGTTGATGGCCTGCTGATGATGCACCTGCATATCCCGCGCGAACCCCGCCTCGGCGCTCAGTGTGCCGGGAGTGGTCGTGACGGGAGTCGTCACCCGACCGACCACGAGGCCGACAACGAGCAGCAGCACCGCGCCCAGAATCAGAGCGATACGCAGTCGCACGCTGAGGCTGCGCGCGTCGGAAGCGGGGGCGGCGGCGGTGTCGTCACGCTCGCCACGCTCGCCACGCTCGTCTGCGCTCGTGCCCGTCTCGGCGACTTCGGTCACGACGCCCCGCCGGTCACGAAACCAGACCGGGCGCGGCGAGCCCACCGGTGCACGGGGCTCCAGGTTCTGGTGCGTTCGGCGATTGCCAGTAGGTGGTCAAGAAGTCTTTCAGCCGAGTGTCATCGACCCCGGTGAGCTGAATCTGCGCGCCCCAGGCCGAAGCGACCACCGGTGAGGGCAGGCCGGCGTAGGGCGAGAGCACGAGGTAGGTGCTCGGTACCTCCGCTCGCAGCGCCGCGAGCTGATCGCCGGTGACCTTCGTGGCGTCGTATGTGACCCAGACGGCGCCGTGCTCGAGGTCGTGCACGGCGTTCTCGTTCGGAACAGGCTGGTCGTAGATGCCGCAGTTCAGCCACACCGGGTTGTGGTCGCCGCCGACCGGCGGAACCTGCGCGTAGGTCACCTTGCCGCTGACGTGATTGCGGCTGAGCCCCGTGAAGGTCTGCACGCCATCGGCTTGGGTCGCGACCGGCGCGGGAGTCGAGCTGCCACCGGTGACGACGAACACGATCACCAGAACAATGATGAGACCGAGCGCGCCGAACCCCGAACCGAAGGCGATACGCCGGTTGCGCGTGGCTTTGGCCTGCGCCTTTTTCATCGCCTCGACCTTCTCGGCGCGGCGGGCCTCGCGTTCCTGTTTGACGGTCAGCGGCTTCGACGTCCGCCCGTCGTTCGCGCGGGCAGGGTTCGTCTTGTCATCGGCTGGCACGCGCCGAGGCTATCGAGCCAAATTGGGAGAAAACCGTTAAAGCGACAACCTTGCCAGGCGCCCATGGTCGAGACCGGGTCAGGCCGGCTTCTTGGCCGCAGACTTGCGCGGCGCACGCGCCGGTTTCGCTGCGCCATCGCCCTTCGAGCGGCTCTTCTCGACGCTCTGTCGCAGCGCCTCCATCAAGTCGAGAACTTCGCCTCCCGAATCTTCTTCGTCGCCCGCGCTCTCGCCGAACGTCGCCTCGGTGTCAACCGCGTCGCCCGCCTCGAGCTTCGCGTCGATGAGCTGCCGAAGCTGAATCTGGTAGTCGTCGCTGAACTTATCGGGTTCGAAGTCTGAGGAGTACGAGTCGACGAGTCGCGCTGACATCTCGAGCTCCTTGGCAGAGACGGTGGGGCGATCATCCAGCGCCGAGAATTTCGCTTCGCGCACTTCGTCATCCCACAGCAGGGTCTGAAGCAGCAGAACATCGCCGTGAACGCGCAACGCGGCCAGTCGCGACTTCTGGCGCAGAGCGAACTTCACGATCGCCGTTCGGTCGGTCTCTTCGAGCGTGCGCCGCAACAGTACATAGGCCTTCGACGACTTCGAATCGGGTTCGAGAAAGTAGCTGCGATCGAACCGGATCGGGTCGACCTGGTCGCTCGGCACGAACTCGACCACGTCGATCTCGCGGCTCTTCTCGGCAGGCAGCGACGCCAGGTCGTCGGCCGTGATGATCACGGTGCGCTCACCGTCGTCGAAAGCCTTGTCGATGTGCGCGTACTCGACGACCTTTCCGTCGATTTCGCAGACCCGCTGGTACCGGATGCGCCCGCCGTCGGCGTCATGCACCTGGTGCAGCGAAATATCGTGATCTTCGGTCGCGCTGTAGACCTTGACCGGTACATTCACCAGCCCGAAGGTGATCGCGCCCTTCCAGATTGATCTCATGTCATGATTTTTGCCTAAACCTGGGCCAAGAGCTAGTGCCTTGACGGCTCCCCACCGCACAATAGCGGTATGAACGCGGCGCGCACGGCCTCCAGCCGAAAGAGAACGAGCGCCACGAGCGCCGAGGTGCTCGTCAGCGTCGACGGTCACCGCGTCAGGCTGACCAACCTCGAAAAGGTCATCTACCCCGAAACCGGCACCACCAAAGCGGATGTTCTGCGCTACTACTCCGAGATCGCCGATGTGATGCTGCCGTACACCCGCGATCGTGCGGCCACACGCAAACGGTGGGTGAACGGGGTGGGCACAGCCGAGCATCCGGGGCAGATGTTCTTTCAGAAGAACCTCGATGACGGCACGCCCAGCTGGGTGAAGCGGCGCACCATCGAGCACTCCGACCACGACAACGAGTACCCGTTGGTGAACGACCGGGCCACGCTCACCTGGCTGGCGCAGATCGCCGCGCTCGAACTCCACGTGCCGCAATGGCGCTTCGGCCGCACCGGGGTACGTAAGAATCCCGACCGGCTGGTGCTCGACCTCGACCCCGGCGACGGAGTCGGGCTCGCCGAGTGCGCGGAGGTGGCGCGGCTCGCCCGTGCGATTCTGCAAGGAATGGGGCTCGAGCCGATGCCGGTCACAAGCGGCAGCAAGGGCATCCACTTGTATGCGGCCCTCGACGGAAAGCAGACGTCAGACCAGGTATCGGCGGTGGCGCACGCGCTCGCCCGTGTGCTCGAGGCCGATCACCCCGATCTCATCGTCAGCGACATGAAGAAGACCCTGCGGCAGGGCAAGGTCTTGGTCGACTGGAGTCAGAACAACGGCTCGAAAACGACCGTCGCGCCGTATTCGTTGCGCGGCCGTGCGCATCCGATGGTCGCGGCTCCGCGCACCTGGCGTGAGCTGGCTTCGCCGACGCTGGCGCAACTCGACTACACCGAGGTGCTCGCCCGGGTGAAGAAGCGCGGCGACCCGCTGGCTGTGATCGTCGAGGCAGGGGGCGGCGAGCTCTCGATGCCAGATGAAGAGGGCGGCGCAGGCGAGAACGCCCATGACAGCGCCCATGACAGCGTGGGCGCCGCCTCCGACCGTCTGCACACCTACCGTTCGAAACGCGATCAGGCCAAGACCCCTGAGCCGGTTCCGGATGCCCGGCCGACCCCCGGTGACGGCAACTCGTTCGTCATTCAGAAGCACGCCGCGTCACGACTGCACTACGACTTCCGCCTCGAACACGATGGCGTGCTCGTCTCGTGGGCGCTGCCGAAGGGTACGCCCACCGAGACGAAGGTGAACCATCTGGCCGTTCAGACCGAGGACCATCCGCTCGAGTACGGATCGTTCGCCGGTACGATTCCGAAGGGAGAGTACGGCGGCGGCACGGTCGAGATCTGGGATGAGGGCACGTACGACCTCGAGAAGTGGCGCGACGGCAAGGAGATCATCGCCACGCTGCACGGCACGAAGAAGGGCGGCCTCGGCGGCGACCGAAAGTTCGCGCTGATTCACACCGGCTCGGGCGGCGGGTCGAAGGCCGAGCAGAACTGGCTCATCCACCTCATGGAGTCGCACTACAGCGCTGCGAGCGAAGCGCGCCACGCGAAACTGCCTGCGCAGCCCGACGACGAGGCGCCGGCCATCAACGCGGCGCTGGCGTCGAAGCACGTGGCCGCCGAGCCGAAGCATCCCGCTGCGCCGGCCACCCCGATCAGTCCCATGCTGGCCACGCTCGGCTCAGAGAAAGACCTCTCCGACGCCGAAGACTGGGCGTACGAAATGAAGTGGGACGGTATTCGCGCCGTCACCTACCTCGACGATCAGAGCGTGCGCCTGCTCACCCGCAAGGGCAACGACGTCACCGCCGCATACCCCGACCTGCTCGATTCGCTGCGCGCGGCGGCGGGCGGCCATGAACTCGTGCTCGACGGCGAAATCGTCGCCCTCGATGCGAAAGGGCGCCCCAGCTTCGGCCGGCTGCAGCAACGCATGAATGTACAAGGCGCTGCCGAGGTCAAACGGGCGCTCGCCGCGGTCGGGGTGCACTACCTGGTCTTCGACATCCTGAATCTCGACGGCCAGTCGCTCGTTCGCCGTGCTTACGACGAGCGCCGGGCGCTGCTCGAAGAGACGGTGACATCGGATGCCCGGTCGGCCGTTCAGGTGCCTGCCGCCTTCGCCGGCGACTTCGAGGCAGCCTTCGCCGCCAGCGCACACCTGGGGCTCGAAGGTGTCATGGCGAAGAAGCACGACAGCACCTATACGGCGGGAAAACGCTCGCGGTCGTGGATCAAGATCAAGCACCACCTCACGCAAGAAGTGGTGATCGGCGGCTGGCGACCCGGTTCGGGCCGACGGGCCGACGGGGTGGGTTCGCTGCTGCTCGGTGTGCCGGAGAACGGCGGCCTGCGTTACGTGGGACGGGTCGGAACCGGGTTCAGCGACGCCGACCTGACTCGCATGGTGGCCCGATTCGCGAAGCTCGCACGAAAGACGTCGCCGTTCACCGAGGTGCCGCGTGATGTCGAGCGTGACGCTCGCTGGCTGAAGCCCGAATTGGTCGGCGAAGTGGAATTCGCTGAATGGACGGAATCAGCCCACCTGCGGCAGGCGAGCTGGCGAGGCTGGCGAACAGACAAGTCGGCCACCGACGTGGTGCGCGAGTCTTAAGCGAACCGAGGCCCTAAGATAGTTGCCATGACACAGTTAGGTAAGGGCCCCGTCGAATCTCGGCAGTCGAGCGGGGGAGTCGTGACCGTGGTCACCCTCATCGTTTCGCTCGCACTGTTCATCGGCGGCATGTACCTGTTCGGTCTGGCGTTCGAATTTCCCGACTTCGCCACGCTGATCTTCGCGTCGGGTCTGGTGTCGGTGTGCCTCGGAGTCTTCATTCCGCTGCAGCTGTTGCGCCACGTCGACGGCGCATAGCCGCCCGAACGTACGAAAAAAAAGGCCCCCGGTGGATCGGGAGCCTTTTTTGTTGCGCCGGCCCGTTGCGGGGCCATGGCCTACTCGGCCGCAGCCGTCTCGCTCTCGGCGGCACGCTTCGCCATCGCCTCGTCGTACTCCTTGCGAACCTCGGTCATGTCGAGCTCACGAATCTGCTCGATGAGGTTCTCGAGGGCCGGCTGAGGCAGGGCGCCGGGCTGGCCGAAGATGGGGATGCCGTCGCGGTAGACCACCAGCGTCGGAATCGACGTGATGCCGTAGCTGGCGGCGAGCGCCTGCTGGTCTTCGGTGTCGACCTTTGCGAAGGTGATGTCGGTGTTCTTCTCGCTCGTCGCCTCGAAAACGGGGGCGAATTGGCGACACGGGCCACACCAGGCGGCCCAGAAGTCGATCAGAACGATACCGTCGGCGACGGTCTGGTCGTGGTTGTCTTGGGTGAGGGTTTGGGTGCTCATGTGCAGTAAAACCGGCTACTCGGGCACGGTATTCCCGGCCGGTGGTTTCACGAACACCTGGCGCATGTGGTCGGACGAGAGGTAGTCGGCCACCCCGATGAGCACGAGGCTGAAGAGAATCTGCTCAGTCACCATCCAGAGCGGGTACAGGCCTGGAATCGCGGCGATCACCAGCGTGATGACGGGAAAGATCTTGCTGAACAGCCGAAGCCTGGAATACGCCCAGTAGTAGCCTTCACGTGCTCGCCAGGCGAAGTAGAAGAGCGTCGTGGTGATGCCGAGAACGACGACGCCGCGAAACCACACCGGCCACGAGACGCTCTGACCGTTCAGCGTGAGAACCAGCGCGATGGCGAGCGCCGTGATGCCGAGCACGAACTCCACGGCGAGCAGCCACGTAATGGCGCTGAAGGCCCGGCGGGTTCGCGGGTGGGTGCGCAGCTCATCGGTGATGCGGTACCCGGCGGTTCGGCCCGCGGCCAGCCGATCGACTCGCTCGAAAACCATGTGCACGATTCTACGTTGCCGTGCCGTGCCGCGGCTCACGGCCTGGCACGGCTACAGCGCTGGCTGGGGCGGCACAGTGCTGGGTAGGCTGAAGAGCTATGAGAGCTGCTGTGTACAACGCCCCGTTCGACGTGTCGCTGGGCGAGCGGCCCGACCCGGTCATCCAATCGCAAGGCGATGCGATCGTGCGGGTGAGCGCCACCTGCGTGTGCGGTTCAGACCTCTGGTACTACCGGGGCGACAGCAAGCGTAAGGGCGGCGGCCCGATCGGCCACGAGTTCGTCGGGGTGGTCGAAGAAGTGGGCGCCGAGGTCACCACCGTGAGGGTGGGCGACTTCGTCATCGCTCCCTTCATGTGGAGTGACGGCACCTGCCCGCATTGCCTGCACGGCATCACCTCGTCGTGTGTGCACGGCGGCTTCTGGGGGAGCCAGGGCGCCGACGGCGGCCAGGGGGAGTACGTGCGTGTGCCCGAAGCGAACGGAACACTCGTCGTGGTTCCGGGCGGAGTTCCGGATGCCCGGCTCATCCCTTCTCTGCTGGCACTCTCAGATGTGTGCGGCACGGGCCATCACGCCGCTGTGGGCGCCGGCGTCATTCCCGGCTCGACGGTCGCGGTCGTAGGAGACGGTGCTGTCGGCCTCTGCGGTGTGCTCGCTGCTCGCCGGCTGGGCGCCGAGCGCATCATCGCGCTGAGCCGAAACCCCGCACGGCAGCTGATCGCCACCGAATTCGGGGCCACCGACCTGATCGCGGCGCGAGGCGACGACGCTGTAGCGGCCGTGCTCGAACTCACCGACGGCGTCGGGGTGGACGCCACCCTCGAATGTGTGGGTACGGCTCAGGCATTCAGCACCGCGTTCGCCATCGCGCGCCCCGGATCCCGGGTGGGTTTCGTGGGTGTTCCGCACGGCGTCGAGGTACCCATTCACGCCGCTTTCGACAACAACGTCGGCTTGGGCGGCGGCCTCGCGCCGGTTCGGGCCTATCTGCCCGCGCTGCTGGCCGACGTGCTCTCTGGCGCGATCAACCCTGGCCTCGTCTTCGACTACGAATTCGACCTCGCCGACATCGGCGAGGCATACAAGGCCATGGATGAACGGCGCGCCATCAAGGCGATCGCCAGACTGTGACCGCCGCCATGCCGCGCACAGCGGGTGATGAGGGTCTAGGCGCCGGTTCGAGTGCCGGAACGGCCGGTGCCGTCTCTGCGGTCACCCCCGCATCCGGTTCGACAACCGCAGTCGGCATCGCCGTCGCTCAGTTCGCGCCCACAGCCGACACCGCCGCGAATCTCGCGGAGATGCGCCGGCTCACCGAACTCGCGGTGGCTCGCGGCGCCACGCTTGTGGTCTTTCCCGAATACTCATCGCATTTCTCCAGCCCGCTCGGCCCGAACGCGCTCGCCGCGGCAGAACCGATCGACGGGTATTTCGCCACCGAGCTGGCCCGCATCGCGCGGCAGAACCGGATCGTGGTGGTCGCGGGGCTGATCGAAAATGCCGACGACGACCACTACTACAACACTCTGGTTGCCTTCGACAGCCGCGGCGAGCTCGTCGCCCGCTACCGAAAAGTGCACCTCTACGATGCGTTCGGCGGGCGGGAGAGCGAGTGGATGCGCGCGGGTGCGGTAGGGCATCCGCAGACCTTCGAACTCGGCGGATTCACCGTGGGGTTGCAGACCTGTTACGACATCCGCTTTCCTGAGGTCACCCGGTGGCTCGTCGATGCGGGTGTCGACCTGGTGCTCGTGCCCGCCGAATGGGTGCCGGGGCCGGCCAAAGAGCGGCACTGGATGACGCTGGTCGTGGCGCGGGCCATCGAGAACACGGTTTTCGTGGCGGCTGCCGACCACACCGCACCCGGCGGAGTGGGCCTCAGCATGATCGTCGACCCGATGGGCGAGGTCATCGCCAGCATTGGAGCGCAACCCGATGTGACGGTGGCCTTCGTGAGCCCCGATCGCCTCGCCGCGGTGCGCCGGGTGAACCCCGCCCTCGCCTTGCGCCGTTTCGCGGTGACGCCGCTGCCGGCGGTCGAGTAGTCCAGCACTACGAGCGTCCCTCTACGAGCGTCCCTCTGCGAGCGCTGCACGAACGCTTGCAGCTACTCGGCCAGCGGGTCGCCTCAGCGCCCGAGCCGCGCCAGCTGCGCCGCCGCCCGTTCGAGCACCTCGACCCGCTTGCAGAATGCGAACCGCACCAGCGAGGCATATTCGCCGGCGAGTTCGTCGTGACAGAACACCGAGATCGGCACAGCCACCACGCCCGCCAATTCGGGCAGCTCCCGGCACAGCGTCACGGCGTTGTCGTAGCCCAGCGGGGCGGCATCGGCCACGACGAAATAGCTCGCCTCTGAGGGAAAGACTTCGAATCCTGCTTTCACCAGCCCGCTCGAAAGCACGTCTCGTTTGTTCCCCAGGTCGGTGGCGATGCCCTCGAAGAATTCGTCTGGCAACGCCAGCCCGGCCGCGATTGCCGGCTGGAACGGTGCGCCGTTCACATAGGTCAGAAACTGTTTCACTGCCAGCACCGCTGTGATGAGCTTCGCGGGGCCGGTGACCCAGCCGATCTTCCAGCCGGTCGTGCTGAACGTCTTGCCGCCCGACGAGATCGTCAGCGTGCGCTCCCACGCCCCGGGCAGGCTCGCGACGGGAATGTGCGGGCGACCGAAGGTGAGATGTTCGTACACTTCGTCGGTAACGATCAGGGCGTCGTGCTCGTGAGCCAACTCCACGATGAGTTCGAGAGTGTCGCGCGGCAGCACGGCCCCGGTGGGGTTGTGCGGGTTGTTGATGACGATCAACCGCGTGCGGTCGGTGACTGCGGCTCGCAGGTCGTCGTGGTCGGGCAGAAAGTCGGGCAATCGCAGCGCGACGGTGCGGTGTTCGGCCCGTGACAAGGCGATGAGGCCGCCATAGGCGTCGTAGAACGGCTCGAGTGTCACCACCTCGTCGCCGTCGTCGGCGAGGCCGAGGATGGTCGCGGCCAGCGCCTCGGTTGCGCCCGCAGTGACGAGCACCTCGCGCTCGGGGTCGAGTTCGATCTCGTAGAAACGCTGTTGGTGCGCGGCGATCGCCTCGCGCAACTCGAGTGTGCCGCGGCCGGGCGGGTACTGGTTGACACCCCTCTTGATGGCACGCCTCGCCGCATCGAGCACTTCGTCGGGAGCGTTCTCGTCGGGAAAGCCTTGGCCCAGGTTGATGGCGCCGGTCGCTTCGGCGAGGGCGCTCATCTCGGCGAAAATCGAAGCGCGAATGGTGCCGTCGGGTGAGAGGAGGCCCGCCCCCTCTGCCGTGCGTTGCCACGGACCGCTGATTGACATTCCCCCAACTTACCCGCAGCGCGCTTGCACAGGTGCGGCCGAAATCAGCCCTCGTGTCCAACCTGGCAGATCGTATTCAGCCTGTGCATAGTGAACGCACAGCTAGGGCGGGAATGCTGAACCTGCTTGAAAGGAGCACCCCGTGTCAGACCGCACCGAGAATTCAGACAGCGCAGCGAACCCCGCCGACATTCCGCAGCAGCCCGAGGCAACGGCCAACACTCACGAACAACAGCCCGAGGCAGCGAGCACTCAGGCAGCCGGCACTGAGGCAGGCACCACCGAGGCAGCCGGCACTGAGGCAGGCACCACCGAGGCAGCTCCCGCCGCGCCAGCCGACACAGAGCCGGCCTCTGCCGCGGCAGCCCACACCGAGGCAGCGCAGCCCGCAGCGGATGCCCAGCCCACGGCTGAGCAGCCCACCGCCGTTCTTCCGCCTGCTCCGGTCGTGCCCCCGGTCATCGCACCGGTCGCTCCCGCGGTTCCCGCACACGTCGCCGGAGTTCCCCCGTACGGCCAAACCGCACCCACGACCCCGATCGTCGGCCGGCCGGTCTACGGCGAGCTCGCCGGCCAGCCTCCCTATGGCCAGCACGTCGCCGGGCAACCGATTCCGGGTCAACCCGTCGCGGGCCAGCACATCGCCGGCCAGCCCGTCGCCCAGCAGCTCCCCGTCGCCATCGGTGCACCGCAGCCGAACTACGGCAACGGCGCCTTCGGCCAACCGGCTCCGACCGCCCCGCAGTTCGGTCCCGATGGCCGCCCTCTGCCCGTCACGACTGCCACCGCCCAGGCCAAGAAGCGCGGGGGAGCAGCGTTGGTCGCCGCACTGGTCATCGGTGCATTGATCGGTGGAGCATCCGGAGCCGGAATCAGCGTCTGGGCCTTGTCACAGAACGGCAACTCGTCGACGCAGGCGTCGAGCCCGCAGACGATCAACGTCAACAACCCGTCGAGTGTCAACGACATCACGGCCGTCGCCACGAAGGCGTCACCCTCGGTCGTCACGATCTCGGTCACCGACAACTCCACGACCTCCGGCACCGGTTCAGGCGTCATTCTGTCGAACGACGGGTACGTTCTCACGAACACTCATGTGGTCACCCTCGATGGCGCCACCGCGAGCCCCACCATCTCGGTGACGGCCGCTGACGGCAAGATCTATACCGGCAAGGTGGTCGGCACCGACCCGGTCGCCGACCTCGCCGTGATCAAGTTGCAAGACGCCAGCGGACTCACCCCCATCGAATGGGGTGACTCGTCGAAGCTCAACGTCGGCGACACCGCGATCGCCATCGGCGCCCCACTCGGACTGTCGGGCACCGTCACGAACGGTATCGTGAGCTCGCTGAACCGCAGCATCACGGTCGCCTCGTCGGCGGCTCCCAACTCCTCGGGTGAGCAGGCGACACCTGACCCGAACAGCACGGGCAGCCCGTACGACTTCTGGAACTTCGATATTCCCGGCCAGGGCGGTGGTTCGCAACAGCAGCAGGCTCCGTCGGCGAACAGCGCCATCTCACTCGCCGTCATTCAGACCGACGCCGCCATCAACCCCGGCAACTCGGGTGGGGCACTGCTCAACTCCGACGGCCAGCTGATCGGCATCAACGTGGCCATCGCCAGCGCCGATTCGTCGGGCTCGTCGACCAGCCAGTCGGGCAGCATCGGAGTGGGGTTCTCGATTCCCGCCAACTTCGCCAAGCGCGTCTCCGACGAGATCATCGCCACCGGCAAGGCCAGTCACGGTCTCTTGGGCGCCTCCATCGCGGCAGCAGGCGACTCGTCTCAGACGGTGGTCGGCGCATCGGTCGCCGATGTCACCAGCGGAGGCGCGGCTGCCGCGGCCGGCATTCAGAAGGGCGACGTCATCACGGCATTCAACGGCATTGCCATCACCGACGCGACCGACCTGACCGCTCAGGTTCGAGTGTTGCCCGCAGGCGCCACGGCGCAGGTCACCTACCTGCGCGACGGCAAGTCGAATACGGTGACGGTCACGCTCGGCGAGCTGGCGAGCTGACTCCCGCTCATTCGCGCAAACGCCACCAACTGGTAGGCTCATCGTTGCTATTGGCGCGATGGGCCTATCGGTCTGTTTGCACCCCATCCACCGAGCGGAACACATGACCGACCCCACGCCCGCATCTTCGGCGTTGCCGCCCATCACCGCGATACTCGTGGTTCGAAATGACCGGGCGACCCTGCAGCCGGCGATCGATTCGCTTCTCGCCCAGAATTACGCCTCCGATCTCGACATCGTGATCGCGTTGGCACCCAACACCGACGGCACCACAGAACTCGTCGCAGGGATCACGGCCGCGAATCCGCGCATCGCCGTGATCGAGATCGCGTCGTCGTCGCTCGTGGTGGGCTTGAATGAAGCGATCGCCGCGGCCCGCACCTCGCTCATCGTGAGAGTCGACCCGCGATCGGTGCTACCCCATGATTTCGCACTGAAGGCTGTGCGGGCGATGGCGCGAACGGATGCCGGGGCCATCGTCGGCCAGACGACACCGGTCGGCGTCACCCCGTTCGAACGGGCCGTCGCGCGAGGCATTCAGCATCCCTTCGGCCTGGCCCGCGACCCGCTCACCCAGCATTCGGGCGAAGCTCAGATCCAATCGGCGACTGCCCACGTCATTCGGCGCCGCACGTTCATCGAGGTGGGGTTGTACGACGAAGAGATTCGTCACGGTCAGGGCTGGCAGCTGAACGAGCGGTTGCGTGAAGCCGGCCATACCGTGTGGTTCACGCCCGAACTGCAGTACGACTACCGCCCGGCCTCGCGGCCGGTCGTGTTGACACGCACACTCTTCGCCGAGGCGCTCTGGCGAGGAGAATTCGGTCGCGCGTTCCCCCAGGAGAAGGTGCTGCGCTTTCTTCTGCCCTCGATCATCGTGGTCGCCACGATTGTGGGCTTCATCATCGGTGCGATCGGCTTCTTCGGTGTGATCGCCGGCGCTCTCGGGGCAGCCGCGGTGGTATCGCTGGTGTTGTTCGCGCTGCTGGTGATTCCCGTCGTCTATGTTCTCGGCACGATCGTGCTGGCGATAGAGACGATGGTGCGGGCCGATGCCCGAACGGGGTTGTGGTTCGCTGTGGCTCTGCCGCTCATCCACTTCAGTTGGGGCTTCGGTTTCATCGCGGGTTTTGTGAACCTCGAGGGGGCAGCAGACACCGTCATCGTCGATTTTGACTGATGAGTGAGGTGAACTGTTCTCCGGTCGTATCTTCGACGCGCACAGCGAGTACACACGGCCCGTCGTGCCGAGGTACTCGGATGCGCGCCTGACGCCGCAGATCATCGCGATCGCCACCGCGGTCTCGTCGATCGCGGCCCGACGACCAGGTCGGTGCGAAAGCGCTGCCGTCATACGTCGCGTCGATCTGCCACGATGTGATCGGTTCGCCGTGCGGCGAGCATCGCTCGATGAGCGTCACGGTGACCTCGTGCCATTCGACTTCGGGGAGATGCCAGATGACCTCGAAGGAACTGGTGATTTCGACGGAGCCTGTAGAGGTGGGGAGCGGGCTGATTATGTGCATGAGGTATTAAAGCATCAGGCACCGACACCCACTCGCCGAGGTGTGCGAGCTCAAAAGCTGACCCGCCAGAGGTACTCTTCGCCGGAGGGCCGGAACCAGCGAACCACGAGCACGGTTCGCCGCGCCAGATCGTCGCCGCGTATCGTGATGTCGGTCTGGGCGCCCACGTCGAGGGTGAGCGGCGCCGAATTGTTCATCACTCCCGAGCCGAGCAGCGAGCATGTCAGCCCGATCAATTGTTCGTGCCCCACGTTGAAGAGTCGGTAGCGGGGCGCGGCCGACCGGTCGACACGCAGCGGAACGGCGTAGGCGGGCTCAGGCAGGGGCGGCTCGTCGAGGTTCTCACGACGGGCTGCCGTCAGGGGGTTGTGCAGCACGTTTCGCATGCGAGCGATGATAAGTCGATCCCACGACGGCTCCGAGGGCTCGTCGGGAGGCGCACGGGTGAGCTGTGCAATCTACGGTATCGGTGCGTTTTGTGCAGGAGAGGCGACTGGATCGTTCTTGGCTCGCTTGGCGCCCTTCGGCGACTTCGCTCGCTGTGCTGATTTCGGTGGTTGCGGCACGTGATCGTAGTTGGCCGTGCGCACCTTCTCCGGTCGAGGCGTCTTGGGTCGTTTCGCCACCTTCTCCGGCTTCGGCATGCGGATGTGCGGTTCGAGGCCAGGCGGAAACTCGCGGGGAGGGGCACCGAACGCAGTGCGAGCACTGCGCACGACGCGCCGGCCCAAGAGGTTGTTTCCTGCTCCGCCGATCACGGCCCCGATTCCGAACGGCATCAAGCGGCCGACAGCGGTCGAACCCGTCCAGGCCAGAAAATGCTTCATAAAGGTCTTCTTGACCTGGTCGGCGACGGGCCCGACTGCGGCTGCCGGCAGGCTTCGTGCCACTAGCGTGCCCCAGAACTCAGTGCGAGCACCCGTCTGGCCGCCAGCCTGTTTGGCGAGTTGCTGAACCAAGTCGACCCCGCCACTACCCATCATCAAGGTCATCACCAATGCCCGAGCCCTGTCGGGGTTCTCGACCGCAATGCCATGCACCTCGGTGATCGACTGGGCGAACAGCGCGCTCGCCTCCAGGAAGCCGAGCGTCTCGACACCGGTCAGTGCCAGTGATGTCGCGGTGCCGACGGCCGGAATGACCGATGTGGCGCCGACGGCCGCGCCACCCGTCGTCACCGCCGTGAGATAGTGCCGTTCGAGAATGCGGATGAGTTGTTCGGGGCTCGAACCCGGGTGACGGGCTCTCAATCCGCGAATATGGGCGAGAACAACGGGCCGGTGGATGCTCAGCACCCGATCGATTCCGCGGATGACGCGAGGGTTCACCTGCGATTCGTTCAACGGCGGTTTCTCGGCCATCAGCAGTATCCTCCTGAATGCGGTGTGAACGGTCAATTGTATGTCGACTGAGGCAGATGTTCGAGGCTCAGCTTGGTCGCCACGCGCTGTGATATACATGCTGCGTCGAAGGTTTTTCGGCGCAGACGGCGGCAGCGGGGCATATCGGGGATTGATAGGTTGAGGCAGTGAGTTCAGACACAGATCGTCTTGTCGACGGCAGCGAGTCGGGTGGCCAGGGGTCGCCGGGTACCACTGCGTCGTCAGGTACTCCTGCGTCGGCGACTTCCGCTGCGCTTTCCGCATCCGCCGGGCCTGAAAGCCCACACTCCCAGGCCACGACGACTCGAACGCCCGCACGCCGCGCGCCGGCTCGGCCGAAAACCGCCGGCACTCGAACCGCCGCCGCCGGTTCAGGGGCGAAGAAGCCGGCCACATCGGTGGCTGCTGCGCGTTCGAAGCAGTCCGGCGGCCCCTCGGCACAGAAGAATTCACCGGCGTCGGTCGATGAAAGCATCACCTCGGCCGCCACGCCTCCTTCCACTCCCGCTCGCCGCCCGGCCGCCGCCAAGAAGCCGGCCGCGAAAGCAGCTGTGCCTCGCGCCACCGCCAAGGCGACGACACCGCGCCCAGCAACACCACCAACACCACGTACAAGCTCAGAACCACGCACGGCAGGTACCGCGGCGCCGCGCACAACGACTCGGCGCACAACGACGCCGCGCCCAGCCACACCGCGCCCAGCCACACCTCGCGGTACAACGGGCGGCGCGACGACCTCACCCGCCTCGGCGCCCGACGTCGCGCCTGACGTTTCGGCGGTTGATCGAATCGAGGAGGCCTTGGCTCTTGCTGCAGTCGAAAATGCCGTTGTCGGCGACGCCGTAGCGGAGAGCCCCGTCGTCGACGCCGCCGAGATCGATGGCGCTGAGATCGATGGCGCCGAGATCGATGGCGCCGAGATCGACGTTGTGACAAGCGAAGCCCCCGACGATTCGGTCACCATCGTCATCGACGGGCGCCGAGCATCCGATGCTCTGACTGTCGATGCCGAGGCGGCGGAGACCGTTTCACTCTCCACCGTTTCACTCTCCACCGTTACACCCTCCGCCGGTGCTGAATCCGAGTCCGACGACATCGTGCTCTCGCTGACGGGGCTGGCGAAGAAGTTCGGTTCGACCATCGCCGTCGACGGTATCGACCTCGAGGTTCAGCGCGGCGGCTTCTACGGAATCGTCGGGCCGAACGGCGCAGGCAAGACCACAACGCTCTCGATGATCACTGGCCTTGTACGACCCGATGAGGGCATCGTGCGTGTGAACGGCCACGATGTCTGGAAAGATCCGGTCGAGGCCAAGCGCATCATCGGAGTTCTGCCCGACAAGCTGCGCCTGTTCGAACGGCTCACCGGTCGTCAGCTGCTGCATTACTCGGGCTCGTTGCGCGGTTTGAGTGGTCAGACGGTTCGGGAACGAAGCGACGAACTCGCCGAAGCCTTCGGAATTCACGATGCGCTCAATCGATTGGTGTCGGATTACTCGGCAGGCATGACGAAGAAGGTGGCGCTTGCCGCCTCGATGATCCACTCGCCGAGGCTGTTGGTGCTCGACGAGCCCTTCGAGTCGGTCGACCCCGTTTCGGCCGACACTGTCACCGAGATCTTGCAGAAGTACGTCTCCGCCGGCGGAACCGTGGTGCTCTCAAGTCACAGCATGGACATGATCGAGCGTGTCTGCGACGGCGTGGCGATCATCGTGCACGGCCGTGTTCTCTCCAGCGGCACAGTCGACCACGTCAAGAACGGCTCCACCCTCGAAGATCGGTTCATCGAACTCGCGGGCGGCCACAAGGCAGTGGAAGGCATGGAATGGTTGCTGAGTTCTTCAGACTGAGGCTCGCGCTTCTCGGCAATATCTTCCTCGGATCGAGAACCCGGGTCTTAGGTGTGACCATCGGGCTGGTCGCCGCACTCGTCGCCGTGATCATTGTGTGTCTCCGCGTCATCCAACTCGGCGACGCAGACCCGGAGACGGCCAGAACCGACCTGGTGATCGCAGGATCGGTGATCGTCCTGGCCTTCGCGGTGGTGCCCCTGATTCTGCAGCGGCCCGATTCGGTCGATCCACGCCGGTTCACGTTCTTCGGCATTCAGCCGCGCAGCCTTGCCTTCGGCTTGGCACTCAGCTCGTTCGCCGCGCTGCCTGTCGTCGCCGTTTCGGTGTTCGCACTGTCGAGCATCGTGACCTGGTCGCACGACCCGCTGCAGACTCTGCTCGCGGTGGTCGGCGCCGTACTGGCCGTCGCAACCTGCATCTTGTTCGGGCGAATCTCGTCGTCGCTCGCGGCCTTTCTGCTCTCTACCCGGCGAGCACGTGAAATCGCCGGCGTCATCGGTATTCTCATCCTGGTTCTGCTCGCTCCGGCGGTCGTTCTGGTTCTCAGTCTGAACTGGGGCGAACCGGGCGACACTGTGGGCCAGAACATCGCTCTGTTCGCGAGCTTCACCCCGCTCGGAGCGGCGTGGTCGATACCGGCCGCGGCCGCGAACGGCGACACCGGGGGAGCATTTCTCTTCTTCGTCATCGCAACGGTGACGGTGGCCGTGCTCTGGCTGGCTTGGCGGGCGCTGGTCACGGTGATGCTCGCGTCGAACCGGCGTGACGATGACCGAACCGAACCCGCCGGCCTCGGCTGGTTCGCCCGGCTGCCCTCCACTCCGGCCGGCTCGATCGCCGCCCGGAGCCTCACCTATTGGTCTCGTGACCCGCGGTATTACGTGCCGCTGGTGATCGTTCCGATCGTTCCGATCATCATGGCGATACCGTTCATGCTGGTGGCCTTTCCGCTGACGACCTATGCGCTCATTCCCCTGCCGGTGATGTGCCTCTTTCTCGGCTTCATGATTCACAACGACATTGCGCTCGACGGTTCTGCCGTGTGGCTGCACATCGTGTCGGGCAAGCGCGGCCTCGCCGACAGGATCGGCCGAATGGCCCCCGTTCTGCTCATCGGCTTGCCGCTCATCGGAATCGGCTCTGTCGTAACGGTGTTTCTGGCAGGAAACAACGACGCCCTCCCCTCGGTGCTCGGGGTCAGCACCTGCCTGTTGTTATCGGCCATCGGCCTCGGCAGTGTCATCTCCGCGCGTTTTCCGTACGCTGCGACCCGGCCGGGCGACAGCCCATTCGTGCAGCCGCAATCGACCGGATCGATCTCGGTCTTCGTGCAGATCGCCACGATCGCCGGCACGCTGATTCTTTCGGCACCCAGCATCCTCTTCGCCATTCAGGCCGAATACGGCAATGCCGAGGCTCACTGGTCGGCCCTGTGGTGGGGTGTCGTCACCGGAGTGGTCGTCATCGTTCTCGGAGCCCTCGCGGGCGGAGCGGTAGTCAACCGCCGAGGGCCGGAGATTCTGGCCAGTTCGCTTCGAAGCTGAGCCTGCCGATCATCCTCGTCTGACCGCGCGCGAATTCAGCTTCTCGGGTGCAAGCCAGAGTCGCGGAGATAGAATTTCAGCATGACGATTTCGCCCCGCTCATCCATTGCCGACCCTGGTCAGCCCGGCGGCCTGCCCGACGGTGGCGGCACGGCCACCCTCGAACGTGAACTCGAAGAAATGCTCGAGGCCGAGCAATTCGAGCCTGGTGACCACGAGCGATTCTCGCACTATGTGCAGAAAGAGAAGATTCTCGAGTCGGCCATGACCGGCACCCCGGTGAAGGCTCTGTGCGGCAAGAAGTGGGTTCCGGGGCGCGACCCCGACAAGTTTCCGGTTTGCCCGACCTGCAAAGAGATCTACGAGAAGATGCAAGAAGAGTAGCGGTTCGCTGTTGCGCGTCGGTGCTGGATTTCTGGCTGGTGGTTGAATCTGGTCGAGATGCCGTTTTTCGACATCATCCAGCAGGCAACCGGCGAGGCTCGTTCGAGTGCGTCGACAAGGGTTGCTGAACGACCGAGGTTTCGGCGTAGGTGATTTCGCCGACGCTCTTGTTCTGCACAATCGGGGTGCGAAGGAGTTGTCCACAGATGCTGGGCTTCGACCCGTTTTGGTGAGGATTTGTCGGTGGTGGGTGTTTGAATTGGGGTATGAACACACCACCACCCACCCCGCCCGGGTTGCCGCCTTCGGGCTGTGATGACGCCCGGCTTGCGGCGCTGCAGGTTGCCGTCGAGGCGGTCGTGGAGTCTGGTGGGTTCCGGGCTGCCGCGCCCGGTGGGCTTGCCGACGAGGTGCTGGTGGGCTGGGCGGTGGCCGGGGAACGGTTGCTGCGCTGCGCGGAGGGGATTGTTGTGGAGGCGGCTGGGGAGCTGGCTGAGCGGTCGAAAGCTGAGCATGGTGATGAGCGTCTGACCGTGAAACATGGATGCACGGATGTGGTGTCGCTGATCAGTGCCCTGACCGGGGTATCCAAACGTACCGCCGCTGTTCGGGTGAAGCTCGGGAAGGCGGTGCAGTCGGGCGTGTCTGCGGTGGGTATCTCGAACGAGAGCAACTTCCCTGCCGTGCAGGCGGCGTTGCGGGAGGGCCGGCTGGGGGTGGATTCGGCGCTGGTGATCACCCGGATGCTGGGTGATTCGGCGAAACGGGTCGGCTACGGTGCCGACCTTGCCGAGTGTGAACGGATGCTGGTGCTCGCCGCCGATCACACCCCCGACCAAGGGCTCGGGTTGTCGGCGGATCAGGTCGCGATCATGGCCGCACAGTGGCAGGGCCACCTTGACCCGGACGGCGCGGAACCCACGGCCCGTGAG
>JAODBB010000080.1 GCA_025463745.1 Subtercola sp. | reverse complement strand
CGTCGAGAGAGCGCCCCTCCATGTCGAGCAGAGGCGGGTTGAGGTGCAGTCGCATTCGCGACTCCTTTCAGTCGGTCGCGCCGAGGCGGATGACCCCGACGCCGTCTTCGATGTCGATTCTCGTGCCGTACGGCGCCGAGATCTGCTGCAAGCGGGTCAAGATCAAGGCACCGAGATCCTCCTCCGCCATCTCGGGCGTGCCGCGGCGTGCCCTCGAACGTTTTTCGCCCAGATCGACAGGGTGAAGCTCGACCCGGTGCAGAGCACCGTCGCGGAAAGCCACCGTTGCGATCACCGACCGGTACTCCAGCGGGTCGGGACCGCGGCCACCGCTGTAATTGGTGATTCGCGCGTCGTACATGGCCGCCGTGCCTGCGTCGGCGGGTGCCTCGAATCGCTCGGCGAAATCGGGCGGCTGGTGCGGGATGACCTCGTTGTGCAATACGAAGTTGCCGAGCGCGTAGAAGATCGGGCGACCCCGGTAGATCTCTATACCCCGGTCGATGTGCGGACCGTGACAGAAGACAACGTCGGCTCCCTTGTCGATCGCCGCATGCGCCAGGTCGACGGTGAAAGGGGCCGGATAATCCTTCGACTCGCCGCGTTCGTGGGCGTGCACAGAGAGCACGACCCAGTCGGCGAAGGCACGGGCATCCTCGACCGCGGTCAGGGTGCGCTGCAGGTCGCCGACGTGCAGGGATTCACGGGTTTCGTAGCCGTCTCCGCGCTCGAACGTCACGCCGCCGACCCGTACGCGATTGCCGGCGCGCCGATGGAAGCGGCCGAGGTTCAAGTCGCCACCGAGTCCGCCGATGACGTCGAGCACATCGGCGGGCACGACGTGGATCGGGTCGTGGCGGATCACGCTGGTTCCTGGGCGGCCCTTCACGATGCCGTCTGGATCGCCGGCGCGATGATCGCCGGCCGGGGCGGTGAGCGTCGTCGCGACGAGCGCGACCGTGCTGTGGGCAGGGCCGGCCCCGAGGTAGGTCGCCTGGGTCGCCTCAGCCAGGGTCGCACCCGTGCCTGCGAACGGCATGTGGTGAGCACGGAGGTTCGCGATGTTCGCGATGACCCCGCCCTCGCCGTAGTCGGCGCAGTGATTGTTCGCGGTCGAGACGATGCTCACGCCGAGGTCGTGGAGGTCGTCGATGACCGCGGGAGGGCAGACGGCGTAGGTGCCGAACGGGCCGGAGTCGGGAACGGGCGGAGCCTCATAGGAGTGGTAGACCGTCTCGGAGTTGCCCATGACGACATCGACGCCGGCGAAGAGCCGTTTGATCCCGCCGAATGCCTCGCCGTGCCCTGCGCCCAGCGGCCGCGCCGGGAAGATATCTCCGACGAATGCGAAAGACAGCTCCCCACCGGCCGACGGGTCGACGCGCGAATCTGACACTCTTCGTCACCTCATCCTTATCTCACAGCCGCTGACCGTGATGCTCTTTCGCCTCATCCTGCAGCGGGGCATGCACCCTGAGGGTTCACTCTGCAGCTCATTCTGCATCGGCGAACGAAGCCACGAGAAATTCTGCCGTCAAGAACACCAGACACCTCCACCGCCTATTCGTCAACAGTTGGGGGTAACGTCCCAAGCAACCGCACCAGGCCGACCCCTGCCAGGCCGGGCGAACGGATTGTTCCGCGCGCCCGCCCGGCTGATCCATCTCAATGTTGAGAGGAAATTACACCACCATGAAACGAAGAACTCGCCTCACCTACAGCCTCGCCGCACTCGCGACGACCGCGTTGGTGATCACGGGTTGCTCCTCAGGCAGCCCCTCTCCGACGCCCTCCGGAACGAACGTCGTTCTGCCGGCCGGAGTCACCCAGAACATCACCATCGGCGGATTCAGCCTGAACACGCTCGACCCTGGCGCAGCGACCGGCTTCAACGGCCCCGGTGAAGCCATCGTTCAGAACGTCTTCGGTGAACTCGTCGACCCGCCGGCAACGCCCGGCGGAGACTATGTGCCCGACTTGGCGACGGCGTGGAAGTACAACGCCGACTTCACCCAGTTGACGCTGACGCTGCGCCCGAACGTGACCTTCACCGACGGAACACCATTCGACGCGGCCGCCGTGAAGTTCAACTACGACCGGTACACCACCACCACGAGCCGCGTGTCGCAGTACGTCGGAGTCATCGCGTCGACCGTCGTCGTCGACCCGACCACGGTGCAGATCAACTTCACCACGCCCGACACGAACTTCCTCGACGTGCTCGCCCTCACGGTCGGCGGGTCGATTCAGTCGCCCACGGCCATCCAGAAAGGCGCAGACAAGTACGGCCTGAACATCGTCGGCGCCGGGCCGTTCATGCAGTCGGCCTATACGCCCGGCACGCAACTCGACCTCGTACCGAACCCGAACTACTGGGACGCCAAGAGCACACACCTGCAGAAGGTCACGTACCTGAACACCGGTGTAGACCCTTCGGTGAACTACCAGCAGGTGGCATCGGGCGCGATCCAGGTGTACCAGGTCAATGGTGTGAACTCGAGCCCGTCGGTGCTGACCGACGCGAAAGGCAACTCGGGAATCTCGGTCGTCACGACCGACGACAACCAGTACCTGTTTTTGCCGCTGAACATCACGACGGCTCCCTTCAACAACCCGGCGGCCAGACAGGCCCTGGATTACTGCATGGACCGCCCGACACTCGCGAAGGCCGTCACGCAGAACTTCGGTAACCCGGCCTGGATCGATGGAGGCTCGTCGACGCTGTACTACCCGGGCGGCGGTTACAGCAGCTACCCGAGCAAGTTCCCGTACCCGTTCGACACCTCGAAGGGCACCGCGCTGGTCAGCCAGCTCGGCGGTCTGAGCTTCGACCTGTACAACATGGGTGGCCAGTACACGGTCGTCGCGAACGCTCTGGCACAGATGTGGAAGGCCAACTGCGGCATCAATGCCACGGTGCAGACCGACACGCCTCCTGCTCTGGCAACCCGTATCACGTCGGGCAGCTATTCAGCGGTGCTCACCATCTCCGGTGGCCTCGACGACCCGTCGTTCTTCCGCACCTTCCAGACGAACACCCCGCAGGGCAAGTACACCGGCGGCGTCGGTCATCCGGAGATCACCGGCCCGATCTCCGAGGCCACTCAGACCAACGACCCGGCCAAGCTCGCCAGCCTCTGGGAAGAGGTCTGGAAGCAGGTGAACACCCAGGGATTCACCATCCCGGTGCTCAGCGGTCCGATCTATTATCTGCAGAACACCTGCTTGCAGGGCTCGCAGTACTTCGGATCCGGCGCCACCTACCGATACGCATACCTGAGCTGCTAGCTCAGAACCAACCGAAACTGTCGTCGGGCCTGGCGGGAATCACTCTCGCGGCCCGACGACGGTCGTAACATCATAAGAAACCACCGACGGGATATCTTTTGCTCCGGCTGATCCTCGAACGCCTCGTGCAGATGGTGATCGTCGTTTTCGTCGTCACCCTCGCGGCCTTCACTCTCGTGAACCTGCTCAGTGGCGACATCGCCGTCTATCTGCTCGGCGATCACGCCACGCCAGAGGCGGTCGCCGCACTGCACGCGCAGCTGCACCTCGACGATCCGATCATCATTCGCTACTTCGACTGGCTCGGCGACGTGCTGCAGGGCAACCTCGGCACCTCGGTCGTCAGTCACTACCCCGTCGTCAAGTCGCTCACCAACGCGATCCCGCCGACCTTCGAGCTGATGATCGGCGCTCAGATCGTCGGCATCACGCTCGCGGTTGTGACCACCGCAGCCGCCATCAAGTGGCGCTGGACAGACCGGCTCGTCACCGGAGTCGCGCTGCTGGTGAACTCCATCCCGACCTTCGTCGTCGCCCTGATCCTCATTATCATCTTCTCCACCACGCTTCATCTGCTGCCTTCGATCGGCTGGGTCGCACCGACCAGCGCCGGTGGCTGGGGCAAGAACATCGTCGCCATGATCATGCCCTCGGTCGCGCTCGGCCTCGGCATCTTCCCGGAATACATGCGCATTCTGCGCAGCGACATCCGCGAACAGCTCGATCGTGAAGAGTACGTGACCCTCGCCTGGATGAAGGGCCTGCGCCCGACACGCATTTTCGGCAAGCACGTGGCGCCGAACTCGGTCGGAGGGTTCATCTCCATGATCGCGACCACTACCGCACTGCTGATCTCCGGCGTCGTCATCGTCGAACAGGTCTTCGCCATCCCCGGAATCGGCAAGATGATGCTCGCCGCCATCGACTCGCACGACACGCCCGTTCTTCTCGGCGGACTGCTGACGATCGTGACCTTCGTCGTGATCATCAACCTCGTCGGCGAACTCATCTACATGCGCATCGACCCGCGGGTTCGCGCCACCCGCGTGACGGCCTGAGAGGGACACGACAATGACAACAGCAACCCGCCCACTCGGCGCATCGGTGACGGGACTCAGCGACGCCGACGCCACCTGGGTCTCGGGATCGACACGCGGACGCATGGTGGCGACCCTGCGTACCTGGCGGCGGGCGATCCTGTCTCCGTCGGTGGCATTCCCGCTGGCCGTCTTCCTGATCGTGGTGATCGCCTGCTTCGCCGGCCCCGAGATTCTGAACCTGCCGTCGCCGATCGTCGGCAACCTGAACGACACGCTGCTTCCGCCGGGTTCGCCCGGCTACCCGCTCGGCACGAACGAGCTGGGCAACGACGAACTCTCCCGCCTGCTCTGGGGCGGCCAGATCTCCATCATCGTCGGCCTGGGCGCCACTGCCTTCGGCCTGATCGTCGGGTCGTTCCTCGGGATGCTCGCGGCCTACTCCGGGCGTGCGGTCGAAGTCGTCATCATGCGTCTGTTCGATGCGCTGCTGGCCTTCCCCGGCCTGATCCTGGCCCTGATCCTGGCCGACTTCCTCGGCCCGAACGTCTGGAACACGATTCTCGCGATCGGCATCTTCGGCATCGCCCGCTTCGGGCGACTCGCCTGGGCGCAGACGATCGGCGTGCGGCATCGCGACTTCGTCGTTGCGGCGAGATCTGATGGCGTGCCCAGCGGAAGCATCGTGCTCGGTCACATGGTTCCGAACGTCATGCCGACGCTGCTGGGCTTCGCCCTCTTCACCGTGGGCACTGCCATGACGATCGAGGCCGGCCTGTCGTTCCTCGGCCTGGGCGTTCAGCAGCCACAGCCCACCTGGGGCAACATGATCGCCGGCGCCCAGCAGTACATGAGCCTGGCGCCGTGGCTGCTGATTCTGCCCGCTGCGATGCTGGTCATCACCATTCTGTCCCTGAACCTGGTCGCCGACTCTCTGCGAATCCGGCTCGACGAGGAGCGCTGACATGTCCGATCAATCCCAACCCATCGTCAAACCACAACCCATCGTCGAAGTCGAAGATCTCTGGGTCTGGCTGCGTAAACGCGGCAGAGAGATCCCACTGGTTCGCGGCCTCAGCTACACGCTGCGGCCGGCCGAGGCACTCTCGATCGTCGGCGAATCCGGTGCCGGCAAGTCGATCGGCGTGCGCGCGGCCCTCGGGCTGCTCGACCCGCGCCTGTTCCGCGTCACTGGCTCGTCGAAACTCGTCGGCACCGATGTACTCGCACTCACGGCCAAAGAGCGGGCACGCTACGTTCCCAGCGTCGCGGCCCTCGTCTTCCAAGATCCCGGCCGCTCGCTGAACCCGACCATGCGGGTCGGCGACCAGATCGCCGAGGCCTTTCTGAAGGGCTCGGGCTACGAGCCCGGCATGACCCGTGCGAAGGCGGAGGCTCGCGCGCTGCAGCTGATGAAAGACGTGCGCATTGCGGCGGCCGAGGAGCGTTTCAAGGCCTACCCGAACCAGCTCTCCGGTGGGATGAAGCAGCGTGTGGTGATCGCGATCGCGGTCGCCTGCAAACCTCAGGTTCTGTTCTGCGACGAGCCGACCTCCTCGCTCGACGTCACCACCCAGGCCGCGATCATGGATCTGATCGGCGAGCTCCGTGACCAGACCGGCATCGCCACCGTGACCATCACCCACGACCTCGCCCTCGCCGCCTCCCGTGCGCGGAAGGTCATCGTGATGTACGGCGGTCAAGTGGTCGAGGCCCTGCCGGCTCGGCTGGTCGCGACCGAATCGGCGATGCCGTATACGACGGCCCTGATCGAAGCGGTGCCGGATATCGACGGCAATGGCACACCGCCCACCCCGATCGAGGGCATGCCGCCAGACCCGGCGAATCTGCCGAGCGGATGCTCGTTCCATCCCCGCTGCCGCTTCGCGCAAGACGACTGCCTGACCAACACTCCGGAGCTGCGCGTCGTCGCGCCTGCGCACGAATTGCGCTGCTTCCACCCCGTGAAAGACCTCGAGCTGCAGGAAGCGAGCCGATGAGCCTGCCCACCAACACCCAGATCGCTCCCGGCCGGCAGGATTCCGTTCCCGTCGTGCTCGAGGTCGACGACGTCGTGCAGACGTTCCAGGTCGCCAGCAGTCACCCCTTCCGAAAGGCGACCGTCTCTGCGGTGGCCGGGGTGAGCCTCACCGTCGAACGTGGCGAGATCGTCGCTGTCGTCGGAGAAACGGGGTCGGGCAAGTCGACGCTCGCTCGCGCAATCCTCGGCGCCGAGCCCGCGAAGAAAGGCCGCATCGTGCTGCACCGCCGTGGCGGTGCGACCAAGAAGAACGGCCAGGCGAAGGAGGAGGGCGGCCGCGGCATCCAGATGGTCTTCCAAGACCCGTATGCGGCCCTCGACCCTCGCTGGTCGGTGCTCCGATCGGTCGCCGAACCGCTGCGCACTGCCGGCATGACCTCCAGTTCTGAGCGCCGCCGGCGGGTCGCCGAAATTCTGAACCTCGTCGGCCTGTCTGCGGCACGCTTCGCCGACCGGAGCCCGCGCGAGCTCTCGGGCGGCCAGGCACAGCGCGTGGCCATTGCGCGCGCGCTGGTATCGAACCCAGACCTGGTGCTGCTCGACGAGCCCGTCACCGCTCTCGACGTCTCTGTGCAGGCGCAGATCATCACCTTGCTCTACACGCTGAAAGGCCGTCTGGGGCTCACCGCGATTCTCATCGCACACGACCTCGCCGTCGTGCGCACCCTGGCCGACCGCACGGCGATCATGTACCTCGGGCGGCTCTGTGAACTCGCGCCCACTGATGACGTCTTCCACCGCCCCCTTCACCCGTACACCGCCGCACTGCTCACGGCGATTCCGCCGAAGATCGGCGAGCCGGCGCGCGAGCGCATCCACCTGAAGGGCGAGCAGCCATCGCCGCTGAACCCGCCGTCGGGATGCCGATTCCGTACCCGGTGCCCGATCGCGCAAGACAAGTGCGCGGCCGAGGTGCCGGAGTGGCGCGAGATCGAGCCGGGTCACCACGTGGCCTGCCACTTCCCCCTCGTGGATTCGGTGGCCGTGGCGGTCGCAGAGCGGTAGAGCCGCGTTGAGGCGGCGTCAGCGCCGGCTCAACGCCAGAAGCACTCAGCGGTAAAGCTGCTCTTCGAGTTCTGCCACCGCGTCGAGGAGCCCCGGCAGATGTACGCGATAGTTGTCGTCGTCCATGCGGCTCAGCGGGCCCGCAATAGAGAGCGCAGCGATCACCCGGGCGCTGCGGTCATGCACCGGCACGGCAACCGCCACGAGATCTTCGCGCGTGCCACGGTAATTGACCGCGTAGCCCTGCTCGCGCACCTCGCTCAGCTCGGCATCCAACTCGGCACGGCTCGTCGTCGCCCACGGAGTGGTGGCCTCGAGGTCGATGCCATCGAGGAGGCGATCGAGCGCATCGGGTGGCAGCGCGGCCATCAGCACCTTGCCGCCGGAGGAGGCGTAGACGGGGAGGCTGACCCCCACCCTCGACCCAACGCGCACTGTCGTGGTGGGCTCTACGGAGTCGACGAAGCGCGCCTCGAGCCCCTCGATGATCTGCAGACTCGCCGTCTCGCCCGTGAGCGATGCAAGGCGCAGCAGAAAGGGATGGGCCTTCTGCCGGATATCGAGCTGGGTCAGCACGCTGATTCCCGCATCGAAGAGTTCGGGGCCGGGCACGTAGATGTGACTGCTCTCGTTCTGCCGCGCAAAGCCGCGGTAGACGAGCATGGCGAGCAGTCGATGGGCCGTCGACTGAGCGACACCTAATTCTTCTGCTGCCTCGCTCACCCGGATGCCGGGGCGGTTCTTCAGCATCAACAGCAGATGCAGGGCGTGGTCGACCGATGCTATCGGATAGACGGGCGGCGGCTCGGTGATGGTTGTTCCGAGCGCCTGCCGCGGTGCGATGTTAGACATGAGATGAAGGCTACGACCCGCGCTGCAGGGTGTGATACCCCTGGGCGAGACGGGCTTCGGCGAGCGATACCCCTGACAAGATGGCTTCGACGATCTTCTCTTCGCGGGCCTGAATCGCGGCCGCGACCTCAAGAACCTCGTTCTCGAGATCTGACGGCACAGCGAGCACGCCGTCGGCGTCGCCGATGATGAGCTGACCGGCCCGCACGTTCACGCCGCCGATCGAGACGGCGCCGCCGACCTCGGCGACCTCGACACGATCCTTGCCGGTGCGCATGAAGCGGCCTCGGCTGTAAATCGGGTAACCGTTGCCGAGGGCGCGCTCCACGTCGCGGCACACACCGTCGATCACGGTGCCGCCGACCTTGCGGTCGTGCGCCATCGCGGTGAGAATATCGCCCCAGACGGTGCAGTCGACCCGCCCCTGGTTGTCGAGAACCGGAACCTGTCCCGGCCCGACGTCGTCGAGATAGTCGCCGACCGTACCTACGGGATGCCCGCCCGTGACATAGCGCACAGTGAAGGCCCGGCCACAGATGCGCGCGCCATTCGTCAAGGGTGCCAGGCCCAGCAAGCTGCCCGGCCTGCCGAGTTTGTCGAGGGCGTCGGAGATCGTCGCCGTCGAGTATGTCGCCAGAGGGGATACGGATTCGGTCATAGTGCCTGTCGTTTCATCGATATTAGGTGTTCTTCTACTACTCGTCTGCCGACGGGAACTTCGAGTCGTGCATGACCTCGCTGACCGGGTCGCCTGCGCGCACAGACTCGGCCATGCGCGCCTCACGTGCGGCGATCCGCTCGGCAAGCCCTACGACACGCTCTGCCTCAGCGGCGGGAATGAAGACGATGCCGTTGCGATCGGCGATCACCCAGTCCTGAGCCTCGACCGTGACGCCGCCGAACTCGATGGGCTCGTCTTTCGCCAGCTGCACGATGCGGCCGCGGGCGCTGACCGGCACGACGGCCCGGCCGAAGACCGGGAAGTCGAGCTCTTCGCTCTCGTGGATGTCGCGGCATGCACCATCGATCACGACGCCCTCGATGCCGCGTCGTGATGCCGAGAGGGCGAGGATGCCGCCCCAGCACGACACATCGAGACGACCGCCGTTCGCGATCACGAGCACGTCGCCATCACCGGAATCATCGACGGATGCAGCGCCGATATGCTCCGCAGGCCTGTCTGCTCGACGCGGACCGGCTTGGATCGTACGGGCGCGCCCGACAACAACACGGCGAACGTCCCACAGGGGGCGCACCCCCGTTGTAGCGCCAGGCAGGCCGAGCGTGTCGAGCGCGTCTGAGACGGCGCACGAGTCCACTGCGGCCAACCGGGTCGCTATGTGGGGGCTCAGGTCGTTCATCGGCTCAGAACTCATCGGTTCAGAGCGTGAAGAGGGTACGGGCGTTGTCTTCGAACAGCGCGCTGCGCTGCTTCTCGCTCAACCACTCGATGTCGTCGATGAGCAGCTTGATGTCGTCGAACCAGCGACCCGTCTCGGGGTCTTTGGCCGAGCCGGTGCCCGGCTTCTCCGAACCGAACAGAACCCGGTCGGTGCCGACCGCCTTCAGCAGCAGCTCGATCGAGTCTGACGTGTAGAGGCAGCTGTCGTAGTAGAGCTTGCGCAGCTGGTCTTCGAAGCGGACGCCACTGCGTACGGCGCCGGGCAGGTAACGACCGCGCTGATACGGAATAGCGCCGCCTCCGTGCGAGACGATGATCTTCAGATCGGGGAAGTCGTCGAAGACCTTCGACCTGATCAGTGCATCCACCGCCAGAGTCTCCTCCTGGATGAAGTGCAGCGAGTAGCTCTCTCGCGCCGGCGGCCGAGCGGCGGCCGAGTGGATGAGCGCGGGCACGTCGAGCTCAGACAGCGCCTCCCACACCGGGTACCAGAACCGGTCGGCGAGCGACGGCGGCTGCTTCAGGCCCTCATACGGGTCTGGGTTCAGCATCACACCGACGAAGCCGAGCTGCTCGACCGTGCGGCGAACCTCTTTCATCCAGTGCTCGGGCGTGGTGTCCATCGACTGCGGGATGCCCGCCATGCCCTTGAACCGGGGCTCGATCTGCGAGACGCGGTGGATGATGTCGTTCGTCTCCTCCGTGAACCAGTCCACGATGAAGGCCGGCTGCTCACTGTGCATCGCCTGGTAGGGGCGAGGCGAAATCAGCTGCACGTCGATGCCGGCCTCGTTCAGGTGATCCATGTGGGAGATGTTGCCGAAACTGGACTGAGGCGCGTACAGGGCCTCGCGCAGCTGGTCGTCGGTCATGCTCGGCTTGCCACGGCCGTGCGCTCCGCGGTGGGAGAGAAGGCCCGCCTTGTATGCGTACAGTTCCGCGGGGGCACTGAGGTGCCCGTGGACGTCGATGATCATTCGCTTGACTTCTCCCTTGAGGTGCGGCTTCTTCGATGAGATTAGTCGAATGATGGAGACCCACGTATTGCAATCAGAATGTTTTGAGATAACGTTCTGCATAACAGAAGTTTCCGCCGCCCCGATAACGACGGAAGCAAGCCGTACCCAGTCGAAGGAGACGAACGGTGATTCAGAACTATGCCCCAGGGCCTGCACCGGCCTATCGGATCTCGTCTGTAGACCACGCCCTCCAGCTGGCAATGCTGTTGTGGCAGTCTGACACGCTCCGCGTCTCCGACGCCGCCGAGCATCTCGGCGTCGCTCGTTCGACCGCTCACCGCCTGCTGGCGATGCTGGTGTTCCGCGGATTCGCAAGGCAGCTCGAGGGCTCCCCCCTCTACGTGCCGGGCCCTGTGCTCTCCGAGGCCGGTTCGTGGGCGATGGCGAGGCTCGAGATTCAGCGGAAGGCTGTGCCCTTCCTGCGCCGCCTCTCCGAAAGCACGGGCGAGACGGCGACGCTGCAGATGCTCGACGGGCGCGAGGTCGCGTTCGTCGACACGTTCGAGTCGAGCAACCCGATTCGCGTCGGTTCTCGCACCGGCTTGACGCTTCCGGCGCACACGAGCGCCGGCGGCAAGGTTCTGCTTTCGCAGCTCAATGAAGACGAGATCGTGAGGCTGTACCCCGAGGAGACGCCGCTGGAACAGATCGCCCCCTCACCCGCCGTCGCGACGCGCGAGACGCTCATCCGCGAGCTGCGCGAGATCCGGCGCAACGGCCGAGCGATCGACATCCGCTCGAGCGTCGTCGCCGCCGGAGTACCCGTCCTCGGGCGCGGTGGGCGCGCTGTTGCCGCGCTCGCGGTCGCCGCACCTCGCAGTCGCGTGGGCAAGGAGACGGTGCGCGCCCTGGTCAGTGAGTTGCACATCATCTCAGCCGACTTCGAGGTAGCGCTGTCGGCCTGAACATTCGCCACGGCGGCCCACCCCCGACACGTCCGTTTCCCGGCTGCAGAATCGTAGACCCGAGCGCCCTTTGGGCAAGACCTTCGTCATAGAGTCCTCGCACGGCCATAGAGTCCTTTGCACGCCCCACAGGCGAGCCCGGGCGCCGAATTGTCAGGAAACGCGCGCCAGAGTGTCAGAGACTCAGCGCCAGAATGTCAAGAAAGAGGTACCCCATGGCCGAGATCGTATTGGGCATCGCGACAAGTCATGGCCCGATGCTGAACACCCCTCCAGATCAGTGGGGTCAGCGGGCCAAGGCAGATGAGCGCAACAAGGAGCTCATCTACAAAGGCGAGTCTTACGACTTCGAGACGCTGAAGGAGCTCCGCGGTGGCGGCTCGGCCTTCACGGGCGAGATCACGCAAGATGTCTGGGATGCCCGTCACGCCGCCTGCCGCGCCGCGATCACGCAGCTCGGCGACATCATCCGCAACTCAGACGTAGACGTCTTGGTAGTGGTTTCGAGCGATCACAAGGAGATCTTCGGCGACGAGCTTCTGCCGCAGTTCGCCATCTACTGGGGCGACACCGCCCAGCACGTGCCGTACACCGAGGAACAGCTCGCCGGCATGCCTCCGGGCCTGGCCATCGCCGAGGTCGCGAACCAGCCGACCGTGACGATGACCCGCACCATGAACTCCGAGCTCGCCCTGCACCTCATCCGTGAGACGAGCGATCTGGGATTCGACCCGGCCGCCTCCGGCGAGCTGCCGGCGGGCGAGTGGGGCAGTCACTCGATTCCTCACGGCTGGGGCTTCATCTACCAGCAGGTTCTTGACGGCTCGGGCGAGATCCCGTTCGTGCCCGTCTTCGTGAACACCTTCTGGGAGCCGAACCCGCCGTCGGCGTCGCGCTCGTACGACTTCGGCGTCGCCCTCGGCAAGGCGATCCGCTCCTTCCCGGGAGACATCAAGGTCGGCGTCGTCGCCTCGGGCGGCCTGACCCACATGGTCGTCGACGAAGACGTGGATCGCCCGTTCCTCGACGCTCTGGTGAATCGCGACGAGGCGCACATGCGCGCCCTGCCGTCGAACTACCTGCGCTCCGGTACCTCCGAGCTGCGCAACTGGATCGTCACCGCCGCAGCGCTGGAGGACACCGACCTTCAGGCCCGCGTCATCGACTACCAGCCCTGCTACCGTTCCGAAGCGGGCACGGGCTGTGCGATGGGCTTCGTCGCCTGGGACAGCACGCGCGCCTGATGACCGAAATCGCTGACGCCGTTCACTCCGGTCGCTTGAACGACGTCAAGAACGAGACGTCGACCGAAGTCGAACTGGAGTTGAGAGTAGAACAGATCTCGACACCAGCGGATGGCGTTCGCGTGCTCGACCTGATTCGCCCAGACGGCGCCGATCTACCGGCGTGGTCTGCGGGCGCCCACATCGATCTGCATCTCGGCGAGCTCGTGCGGCAGTACTCGATGTGCGGCGACCCGGGCGACCGAAAGCACTGGCAGGTCGCCGTGCTGCTGGAGACAGAGAGCCGGGGCGGATCCCGCTTCGTGCATGATCGGCTCTCTGCCGGCGACAGCATCGTCGTGCGCGGGCCGCGCAACCATTTCCGGTTGGAGCCCGCCGCCCGGTATCGCTTCATCGCCGGCGGCATCGGTGTCACACCGCTACTGCCAATGATGGCTGAGGCCGAGGCTGCGGGAGCGGAATGGACCCTCGACTACGGCGGCCGCGACCGCGCCTCGATGGCATTCGTAGCAGAGCTCACCCAACGGTACGGCGAGAAGGTTCGAGTGCACCCGCGCGACGAGAGCCGGCTGAGCACGAAGCTGGCGGAGATCCTCGCCGACCCGATGCCAGGAGAACTGGTGTACTGCTGTGGCCCGGCGCCCCTGCTGGCCGCCGTCGAGCAGGGCAGCACCCACTGGCCAGAAGGCTCGCTGCACGTGGAGCACTTCACGCCGCGCGAGGTTCTCGTCGAAGCAGATGACGTCGCCTTCGACGTCGAGCTGGCGCAATCGGGCCTGCTCCTTCGAATCCCCGCCGACAAGCCCATCATGACCGTGATGCGCGAGGCGAACGTCGATGTGCCGTCTTCCTGTGAGGAAGGCACCTGCGGCACCTGCGAGACGGGCGTGCTGGGCGGCGAGGTCGATCACCGCGACTCCCTGTTGACCCCCGCCGAGCAAGCGGTAAACGACGTCATGTTCATCTGCGTCTCGCGCGCCGCGCGAGGCTGTTCCCGGCTCGTTCTCGACCGCTGACGAGGCGAGAGATGCTCGTTCCCTCTGGCGGAATTCCGCGAGCGAGATCACGCTTTTCCCTCCAGAGCCGCGCGCGAAAACATAGCGTCGAGGTGGCGGCGTGCCTCACTCCCGCCGCCACCCATTTTCC
>JAODBB010000105.1 GCA_025463745.1 Subtercola sp. | reverse complement strand
GTACGCGAGCAACGCGTAGAAGATGATCAAGAACCACAGATACGAAAACCCGTGGCTGAACGTCTGCGAGAGCACCAAGTAAGCGAGCCAGGCGGCAGCCGCCGCGCCCAGGAAGAAGTAGACGTTGTCGAGTGCCGCCATCAAGCGGCCCCGGCGATCTCTCTTGGGCACCGGCGGCGCTTGCGATGGCGAGGGGATGCTGGGGTCGAACGGGTCGAGTGGCGCGCGCTCGAGAGGTTCGATAGGGGCGCGTACGGCCGAGTGCAATGCTGCCTCGACGGCCACCTCTCGCGGGCTGCCGGGTTCCCCGCCTGCACCGGGAGACGTATCGAGTGCGGTTACGGGCGCAGCCCCTTGCGAGCTGCCTGCCGAATCGAGAGCGCTTCCCGTCATTCGTTAACCGTAGGGCACTTCGCGTCGTCGAGAAACCCGTTGCACCGACGACATCGCAACGACAGCCCCGCCCGCCCACCGGCAGCAGAATCTGCCACCAATACCGGCAACCCACCGCGCGAGCCCCCGGGAATATGCCCCGCGGAGCATAGGCTGGTTGGCAATCATCAGCATGCGATTGTGCACCGTGGCTCGCCTGTGTGCGCTGAGAGGATCCGATGCCCGAAGGCGTCACCATCGAGTTCACGAACGTCACCAAACGTTTCGGCTCGGTCGAGGCTGTCTCCGATCTCTCGTTCACCGTCGAGCCTGGCCAGATCACGGGCTTTCTCGGCCCGAACGGTGCTGGCAAGACCACAACGCTCCGGATGCTCTTGGGGCTCGTCACTCCGACAGCCGGCACCGCCACCCTCGGCGGCGTCGCCTACCGTGACCTGCCGTCGCCGCTCGCCACCGTGGGAGCGGCGCTCGAAGCAGCCAGTTTCCATCCCGGCCGGTCGGCAGCCGACCACCTGCGCATCTACGCCCAGGCCGCCGGGTTGCCCCGCGCACGTGTCGGCGTGGTGCTCGAGCAGGTCGGTCTCGGGGGGTACGCCTCACGTCGTGTGGCGGGCTACTCGCTCGGCATGCGGCAGCGCCTCGGTCTCGCCTATGCGCTGCTGGGCGACCCGCGTGTTCTGGTGCTCGACGAGCCCATCAACGGGCTGGATCCGGAGGGCATCCGCTGGATTCGCCTGTTTCTGCGCTCCTTGGCAGCCGAGGGGCGCACCATACTCGTGAGCTCTCATCTGCTCAGCGAAGTGCAGCAGAGCGTCGACGAAGTGGTCATCATCGCTCACGGAAGGCTCATTCACCGCGGCACCCTCGCGAGCCTCGACATGGTCGACAGCAAGCAGGTCATCGTCGATTCACCGAACCGCGACGGGCTCGGCTGGGCGCTTCAGGCCGCAGGCTACGCGTTTCGCAGCCTGCGCGGCGGAGTCATTGTCGATAACGCCGACGCCACCGAGATCGGCGGAATCGCATTCGCCGCGGGCATACCGCTCAGCTCGCTCTCGCAGAAGCACGCCGGTCTCGAAGACTCGTTTCTGGCGCTCGTGGGCGAAGAGGGTGCGCTGTGAAGTCGTTCGGGCGGGCGATTCACGCCGAATTCACGAAGGTCACGACCACCCGATTATGGTGGATGCTCGCCCTCATCATGGTGCTCTACGTCGCCCTCGTGGCAGGCGGATTGACGGCGATTCTCGGCACGGTGGGCGCCGGCGCGCGCGGGCCGGTGCTCTCCGATGCCGACAGGGCGCCGCTCATCTACAGCTTCGGATCGTCGATCGGGTATGTGTTCCCGGTGCTGCTCGGCGCCCTCGTGACGACCAGCGAATTCCGGCATAAGACGTTGACGCCCACTTTTCTGGCCACGCCGAAACGCGGGCGCATCCTCGTCGCGAAGCTCGTTGCGCTGACAGTGTTCGGGGGGCTCTTCGGGGTGCTCGCGATGATCGCGTCGGTGGGGGCCGGATCGGGGCTGATGGCGGCGTTCGGGCAGGATGCTCAGCTCGGCTCTTCGGCGATCTGGGCGCTTGCCGGGCGGGCCATTCTCGCCATGGCGCTGTGGTGTGCGGTGGGCGTGGGCCTCGGCGTGCTCGTGCCGAGTCAGGTGGCGGCGATCGTGATCGTGCTGGCCTTCACTCAGTTCGTCGAGCCGATACTGCGCTTCGCCTCAGGCCTCACCGACTGGAGCGCCCAGGTGGGCAAGTTTCTGCCGGGCTCGGCGTCTGACGCACTGGTCGGCGCGAGTTTCTACTCACTCTCGGCGCCGTCGCTGGTGGCGCTGGACTGGTGGCAGGGCGCAGGCGTTCTGCTGGCCTATGCCGTGGTGGCGGCGGTCTTGGGCTACTTCACCTCCTGGCGGCGCGACGTCACCTGAGCCCGCATCCCTCTGCGCGCCACGCGGCCGCCGCCTCTGGCTGTCGCGTGCGTCTGCCCGCCCCCGGCCCCGCCCGGCCCCGCCTGCTACCACCGCGACACGCGCAGAAGTTGCGCGAAAGCACCTCTAGCGCATCAGGAACGTGCTTTTGCGCAACATCGGCAGCGACCCGCCGCGCGTAGGGTGGGGAGCATGTTTCGCGCGATCGTTGTCGATGAGGGTAAGCCGGCCGAGATCAGGGAGGTCGATGACGACTTCCTTCAGCCGGGCGAGGTAACGATCGATGTCGAGTATTCGAGCATCAACTTCAAAGACGGGCTCGCGCTGGCGGGCAATGCCGGCGTGGTGCGCGCTTTTCCGCTCATCCCAGGCATCGATCTGGTGGGCACGGTCTCGGCGTCTGATTCGCCGCGGTTCGCGCCGGGCGACCGGGTGCTGCTCAACGGTGACGGCATCGGCGAAGGGCGCTTCGGTGGGCTCGCCGAGCGTGCACGGGTGCGGGCGGATGCACTGATTCCGTTGCCCGTGACGGTCAGCGCCTCGCGGGCGGCAGCCATCGGCACCGCGGGGTTCACCGCGATGATCGGGGTGTTGGCCATCGAGCGGCACGGCATCCTGCCCGCAGCAGGCGACGTTCTCGTGACGGGTGCCGCAGGCGGCGTGGGGTCTGTTGCGATCGCGCTGCTCGCCGGCCGCGGATACTCGGTGACGGCGTCGTCGGGCCGGGCCGAAGAAGAGGGCGATTACCTTCGCCGGCTCGGTGCCGCGCACGTGATCGACCGTGCGGAATTCTCGGAGTCGGGCAAGCCGCTGCAGAAAGCGCGTTGGGCGGCGGCCATCGACTCCGTCGGAAGCTCGACCCTGGCGAACGTGCTCGCCCAAACGATCTACGGCGGAGTGGTCGTGAGTTGCGGGCTCGCCCAGGGCGCCGATCTGCCGACGACAGTGATGCCGTTCATCCTGCGCGCGGTGACGCTGACCGGCGCGAACTCGGTGCAGGCGCCCCTCGCGTTGCGCGAACAGGCCTGGGCCGCGCTGGCCGCCGAACTCGACCTTTCGTTGCTCGACTCGATGACGACCACGATCGGGCTCGCCGATGCCCTCGAGACGGGTTCGCGCATCCTCGGCGGTACGGTGCGCGGGCGCACGGTGGTCGACGTGCGCCGCTGAAGCAACGGCTTCGCGTTCGGCATGTGTTTTCGCTCGCGCATTTGCGAGCGCCGTTGGTTCGGCTGCAGATTCGAACCTCGTTTCGCCTAGACCATCGACGATGAGGCGTTCGGCCGCAGCCGAATACTGCGGCTTCACCTGGGCATTCGCCGTGGTTCTATAGTGAGTAAATCTCGCCTATGATTGAATTGGAGTCTACATTCACGGGCGAGGAGTTTGGCATATGGCGGGTTCTTCGGGGCACCACGGTGACCGAATTTCGTCGCGCTCCGGTACGGCAGCTGCCGGTGCGTACTCGGTGGGAGTAGCGAAGGTTCCAGGAGGCCCTTCTCCCGCGCGTGCGAAAAAGCAGCCCGCCCCCAAGCGCGACGCCGGTGGGGGGGCTGCACCGGGCGTCAAGCGCCAGAGCGATCACACTGTCAGCGCATCTGCGTCCGCACCCACTTCCGCCGCATCCACCGTCGCATCCGCATCCGCCGAGCTGCTCGAAAGTCGGCCCGCCACCCGTTCGGGCGACACCCGTTCGTTGGATCCGGGGCGCGCCGCGCAAAGACTGTTCGGGCCGGCCGGCCGTGTCGTGGGGGTGGATGCGGCACGAGGTGTCGCCGTGCTGCTTCTGATCGCCGGCGCAGGGTCGGTGTTCGCCACAGCAGCGGGCCTCAGCCCAGGCTTCGGCTGGGGCCTCGGTTCCGGCGCGTTGTCGACAGGCGCACTTTCCGTGCTCGACCCAGGTTCGTGGCTCGTGCTCCTCCGATCGGGCCCTTTGACCGTGTTCGCCGTGCTGGCGTTCGCTGGAGTGGCGGGAGCCTCGGCCAGCCTGCTCTCCGGTGGGTACGAGGGCACGGTCGGTTTCGCAGAAATTCGTGCGCGGATTCGAATTCTGGTTCGGGTCATCGTTCTCGCCGTGTTCGCCTTGACCTCACTGGTCACGGGGTACCTGGCCGCCCAGGCGGGCGCGGGCCACCCTTTCGCCGAGACGATCGTCGTCGTTCCCGCCGCTTTTCTCGCCGGTGGCCTGTTGCTGTACGTCAGCGCGATGTCGCTTGCCGAAGTGCTACTGGCCCGGTGCGGGTCAGCGCTACTCTTCACGATCGCCGCCGGATGTGCGCTCGTCACTCCGGTGGCAGCCACGTGGCTGTTCTACTTCACCGGAAATGCGGCGTTGCACATCGTGATCATCTTTCTGCCCTGGGTCGCTCTTTTTCTCGCAGGCATGGCGGTCGGGCGCATCCGGCTAGGCCTGCTGTGGGTTCGGTTCGTTCTTCTCGCAGCAGGGGTCGTTCTGGCGTGCGTCGCCTTCGGCGCCTCCTGGGCGGTGCAGCACTTCGTCACGGTTCCGGCAGCATTCACGACCTATGTCGACTCCGACACGGTGCTGCGGGCAGCCGATGACGGCATCACCGGTTTCATTGTCACTCAACCGCCGTCGGTCTTCGTCGTTATCGGCATGTGTGGGGCGCTACTGGCCCTGATGGCCATGTTTCTGCTCGTAGGACGATCGCTACGGTGGCTGCTGCTGCCCCTCGCCGCCTCAGGCTCACTCGCTTTGAGCATAGGCGCCCTCATCGTGGCGGCATCGTGCGTGATAGCCCTCGCGGCGCCCGGCTCGCCGATCATCACGTCGCTCACGCGGGTCGCCAACCAGGCGAGCGGCGGCCACGCCTGGTTGCTGGTGGCCGAGACTGTAGTCGCCAGCGCGATTCTCGCCACGGTGTGGCGCCTCGCGCTTGGCGCCGGGCTTCTGGAGCGTCTCGTCGGCGGGCTGACGAGACTGATGACTCGAGGCGTGACCGAGGACGCCCTGACTGAAGCCGCGGCGCCTGTATCGGCCGATCTGCCTGGCGCAGCCGATCTGCCTGGCGCAGCCGATCCGTTCGTCGCGGCCGATCTGCCCGTCTCGGCCGAACCGGTCGATCTCGTCGATGCCACGGCCACAGCCACGGCCACCGGCTCCGTGCCGATAGGCGAAGACACCCCGGCTTCTGCTGAGTTCGCGACGATTGTCTCGCCTACTGTCTCGGCGCCACTACCAGCTGCGCCCGTGGCTGATTCCGCGCGGCCGGCAAGCGCGGCGGCGACCGAAAGCCACCTCCGTGCCGCCCAGCCCAGACCTGAGCCTGAGCCTGAGCCTGCACACGACCCCGAACCCGAACCTGCGCAGGATGCCCGTCTCCAACCAGAACCAGAACCAGAACCCCAACGGGAACCCCAACCCCAACCCAAGGCCCAGGCCCGTCAGCCCCAGCCCACCCAACCACCCGAGCCTCAGCCGCGCACGCCACCCACGATCTCGGCCGTGCGCTCCACCTGGAGTCCGGGGCAATCTCTCGGCCGACTGCCGTACTGAGCGATGCAACCCGAACAACACAGTGAACGCCTCCTCGCCGCCTCAGACACACTCCGCTCCGGCGCCCTGGAACGACTTCTCCTCGATGAAGCCATCGCCATAGCCGACGCCGTGGGCGACGAACCGCTCGCCTATGGCGGGCGGTTGCGGCTCATCTCGTCGTGCGCGTTGAGCGGCGACACCGAAAAGCGACTCGCCGCGCTCGACTGGTGCCTGGCCAGACACCTCGCCGACCCGCGACGATTCCCCGCGCGCACCGAGAACCTCGACCTGATCTGGGAGTTCACGACCATCCCCGATGCCGTCGCGTCGAGCACCGACTTCGATCGAAGCGTCATCGTCGAGGCACTCACCACCCTTCGATCGCTTCTCGAGCGACACGGTGAAGGCCTCAGCGCCCTCCGCCACGCCCAGGTTCGGGTCGCCCGCATCATCGGCACCGACGCCGACCGCATCTCGGCGCAGCACACCCTGGCGGGCACACCGACCGACGAGTATTCACCATGCCCGACCTGCCGCCAAAGCGAGCATGCCCTCTCCCTCGCCGAGAACGAACGATTCGACGAGGCCGCCGCCGCCTTCGACCTGCTCTTCGACGCGCCGGGATCGTGCGCGCATGAACCCGAACTCTCGTACGCCCGCAGCCTGAGCGTGTATCTGCAGGCGGGGTCGCCGAAAAAGGCCGCGCGGTCACACCAAATCGGCTACGAACTGATCAAGCACAACCCCCGGCATCTGGCACTCGTCGCTCGGCACATCGACTACTGCCGCATGGTCGACCATCTTGATGATGGGCTCGCACTGCTCGAGCGCCATCTCGGTTGGCTGCTCGCCGACCCTCTGAACGCACATGCTCAGTTCGAGGCACTCATCGCGATGAGCGCACTGCTCGATGCGCTCGTCGAGGCCGGCCGTGGAGCGACGATCATCCACGGCTCTGAACACATCACCGGCACCGAGACGTCGCTGTCTCACCTCTGGGGCACGGATGCCCGGCAAACCGGCCCGCATACCGCCCAGTCTTTCGCCGCAGTCTGCTGGCACGCCGCAACTGTCTTGGCGAACGAATTCGACGAGCGAAACCGCTCTACGACCTATCGTGAGCGGTTGGCCGCCGGCCCGATGCGGCCGATCAACCTGCGCCCGGCAGTGCGCGCGCGACTGGCGCAATCCGCGCCGTCTGAGGTCAGCAGCATCCAGGCCTCGTTCGCCTCACTGGCCCATGACGCCCCCGCGTCAGACGTCTGGCTGCAGCTGGCCCGCGAAAGAGCGACGGCAGAGGATGCCGCGGGAGCGGAGTCCGCGATCCGCTGGGCTCATGAGGCGCTCGACCAAGAACAGCGCGGCGGCGCCGGGCACACGGGCTCTCATTCAGCGACGCATCCGCTGAATGCCGAATCCGCACAGAATCAGCTTTCGAGCGCGTTCCTCTTCGGTCGCGCGGGGCTCATCGAGGAGCCGGCGAACCCTGTTCGCGCGGGAGACTCGAGTCTCTCGACCGCTGGCGGACTATGGTTCACTGACACCGGCGGCACCGACAACCTCGGCGCCGACAACCTCAGTCTGAGTAACCTCAGCATCACCAACCTCAGCGCTCACGGCAACACGCCGAGCAGCAGCAATACCAGCAGAAACAACCTCCACGCCGACCCCCCTGCCGAGCAGACCCGCCGCCGCCGCGTGCGCGCCGCTCTCTTCGCCCTCGAAATCAGCCTCGCTCTCGAACGCGGCGACACTGAGGCGGCCGAACGTCTGGCCGGCCAGCGTGCCGATGTGCTGATCGAAGACGATCGGCTCGACCTGGCTGAAGTCGAGCTGCAGGTCGGGCTGTTGCTCTTCGGCGCCGAACAGGCGGCGGGCTCGGGAACACTTGAACATGCTTTGACCTCCGCGCGCAAGGCGCGAGTTGAGGCAGAGGCTGAGGTCTGCATTCTGAACGCTCTCGCCGAAATGCGCTTGAAGCAGGGCCGCCCCGCCGAAGCAACCGCATTCATGCTCACGGCGGTCAAGCTGTGCGGGCACGACCCCGACAATGTGGGGGTGCAACGCCCGCTGGTGATGCTGGCGCACGCCCAAGTCGCAGAGGCCGACTTCGAGGGTGTGAAGATGACGACGAATCGGTTGCTGCGGCATCCTCTCGATCGTGCCACCCGCGCCAACGCTCTGCTTCTGCGAGCGGCTGCCAGCCACGGCCTTTCGCAACTGAATGCCGGCATCGCTGACGCCGACCGCGCGCTCTCGCTGTATCTCGAGCTCGGTTACAGCAAGGGAATCATCGACGCCTGCGCCCGGCTCGCACTGCTGCTCGAAGAGCTCGGCGTGCAGGCGGGCGTGGCCGAGGCCTGGCGGCACGCCGTCACTGAAGCCGAGCGCATCAACCACCCCGAGGCGGGCGTGATTCGGTTTCGATTGGCCCGAGCGCTCATCACCGCCGGGCACGGTGCCGAAGCCGCCGCCGAACTCGACACCGTGCTCGAGAACACGGTGCGCCTGCACGCATCAGACACAGAACTCAGCGAGGTTCTCTACTGGCTCGGCCATGCCTTTCGCCTGGCCGACAATGACGAACTCGCCTATTGCAGCTGGAGTGCCGCTCTCACCTGCGCGGCTGCGGCGATGGATGCCCGTGCCTGCGTGAGGCTCGGGCTTGCCCTCGGCCGGCTGCTGCTCGACGACAACGATGAAAGCTCAATCGACGTGCTCACCGAGACCGTCAACCAGGCGCGAACTCTCGATGCCCCCTGGGAGCTCGTCGATGCGCTGCACCTGCTCGGGCAGGCACAATGCGAATTCGACCACCCTGAAGGTCTCCGCACCTTCGACGAGGCGGTCGCCGTGGCCGATCAGCACTCCTTCGACCTCGACGCGCTGCTCGCGAGCATAACGGAGTCGAAAGCCCATGGGCTCGACGCCCTGGGGCGTGATGCGGAGGCTCTCGACACGGCGCGCCTCTCGGCCCGGTTGTACGAACGGCTGGGGGAGCGATCATCCGCGGGCCTCGTGCGTCTCTTTGCCGCGCGGATGCTGACACTCGCCGAGCGAACCGCCGAGGCGCAAGGCGAATACCAGCGCAGTGTCGAGCTGCTGGCGGGCGACAGTGCGGCCGCAGAGGTGGTGTCGCGCGAACTGCGCCAGTTGACAGCGCCTGGGGACTGAACGAGGGCCCGAAAGCCCAGCCGGGGTGCGGTCAGTCGGCGATCTTCGTCGCGTCGGCCGATTCGAGCGGCGGCAGGCGCAACGCCCGCAGCAGCGTGAGCGAGTGGCGCGTGGTGACGATGATGCGCGAGAACTCCGAGTTCTCGAGATCGATCACAACCGAGGTGCGAGTGCCCTTGATGAGCAAGAAGTCTTTGCCGTCGTGGTATTTCCACGAGCCGATTGCGAGGGTGAGCGGAATGGCCGTTCCGGGCGCCCGAATGCCGCGCACCCACACCCACGGGTCGTCGGTGAGCGCAGCCGAGCGGATGTTCTCCAGCGGCACCTCGATGTCGCTACGCCTCAGCGACATCAGCTTTTCGGCTCGCGTCAGCCTGATCTCCAAACGATCGGGGTGAACGAACAGTACGGCCATGTTTCTAGTGTGCCTGCGAAACCCCGCGAGCGGAACGAGCCGCGCCCGGAAGCGCCGATATGATACGGTCCACCGCACCGTCGTCGAGCGCCGCCGACACGAACCAGGCCTCGAAGACCGAGGGCGGCAGCGAGACGCCGGCGTCGAGCATGTGGTGGAAGAACGGCGCATACCGGAACGACTCCTGCGCCTGAACCTCGGCGTAGGTGCGGGGGCCGCCGATCGCCGGGGCGGTTGCGCTGCCCGCCTCGTCGGCGCCCGCCGCTCTCGGGAAGTCACCGAAAGCGAAGCTGAACAGGTTGCCTGCACGCTGCACCGAGTGCGCCACCCCCTCGGCACTCAGCGCATCCGACACCGCATTCGACACGATGGATGCCGCACTGTCGAGCCTGGCGTAGACCGCTTCATCGGCGAGCCGCAACGTGGCGAGCCCTGCGGCGACGGCGACCGGATTGCCCGAGAGCGTTCCGGCCTGGTACACCGGGCCGAGTGGGGCGAGGTAGTCCATGACCTCGGTTCGGCCGCCGAGAGCGGCGAGCGGCATGCCTCCGCCGATGACCTTGCCGAAGGTGAAGAGGTCTGGGCTGTACGGCAGGTCGGCGCCGCGATCGCGGGCGTCCGCTCCGCTCGTGTCGTCACCGCGGGCATCACGACCGGCGCTGCCAGGCCGATTCGGAGCAATACGGGTTTCGCCGCCGCCCGGCTCGCCTCCCGCCCCTACAAGCGACCGCCCTGACACCTCGAGCCCCCACCAGCCCGCCGGCCCCACCCGAAACCCTGTGAGCACCTCGTCGACGATCAGCAGCGCACCGTTCTCGTGCACGATCTCGGCGAGCGCCGCGTTGAACCCGGGGTCGGGCGCGACCACACCCATGTTCGCGGCCGCCGCTTCGGTGATGACCGCCGCGATCGATCCGGGGTGGGCTTCGAAAACCGCTCGAACCGCATCAAGATCGTTGTACGGCAGCACCAGCGTCTGCGCCGCGGTTGCCGCGGTCACCCCGGCCGACGCCGGCAGAGCGAGCGTCGCAAGCCCCGAGCCGGCTTCGGCGAGCAGCGAATCGGAATGACCGTGATAGTGCCCAGCGAACTTCACGAGCAGGTCGCGACCGGTGAATCCTCGTGCCAATCGAATGGCCGTCATCGTCGCTTCGGTACCGGTCGACACCAGCCGAACCTTCGCAACGGGGGCGAGGCCGGCTGCGGCGATTCGCGCCCGAACGGCTTCGGCGAGTTCGGTTTCGCCGGGAGTCGACGCACCGAACGAGAGCCCACGCGCTGCGGCATCCTGAACCGCGGCCACGACCTCGGGATGCGCGTGCCCCAGAATCGCCGGCCCCCACGAAGTGACGAGATCGACGTACTCGATACCGTCGGCATCCGTCACGTATGCTCCGCGTGCACTCACCAGAAATCGCGGGGTGCCGCCGACCGAACGAAAGGCTCTCACGGGCGAATTGACTCCGCCCGGAATCGAAACGCTCGCCCGGGCGAACAGAACTTCAGACTCAGACACGGGGTGCCCCTTCATCATTGCGGTCGACGTGATCGCTAACTGAGGATGCGCAAGCGTTCGAGGCAAATATCGTCGCGAAAGCGCGCTCATCCTCGTTTAGCAGAGCAGGCAAGCGTTCGGGCACGGGCCCGGCCGCGGGCACGCTCACGGCAGCGGCTCACGCAGCGTGCGCGCGATTTCGGGCGCGAAGTACGTCAGCACCACGTCGGCCCCGGCCCGCCGGATGCTCGTGACCGACTCGAAGACCGCTCGCTCCCGATCGATCCACCCGTTCGCCGCCGCGGCTTCGATCATCGCGTACTCGCCCGACACCTGGTACGCCCACACGGGAACCGGCGAGATCGCCGCCACGTCGGCGAGCACATCGAGGTAGCTCATCGCCGGCTTCACCATCACGATGTCGGCGCCCTGCTCGAGGTCGAGCATCGTTTCGCGCAGACCTTCGCGGCGGTTGGCCGGGTCTTGCTGGTACGTCTTGCGGTCGCCCTGCAGCGTCGACCCGACGGCCTCGCGAAACGGTCCGTAGAACGCCGAAGCATACTTCGCCGAATACGCGAGAATCGCGGTGTTCTGAAAGCCGTTGGTGTCGAGGGCCGACCGAACGGCAGCGACCTGGCCGTCCATCATGCCTGACAGCCCGAGCAGTTCAGAGCCCGCCTCTGCCTGGGCGAGAGCCATGTCGCGGTAGCGCAGCAGGGTGGCGTCGTTGTCGACGCGGCCCTCCGCGTCGAGCACGCCGCAGTGCCCATGGTCGGTGAATTCGTCGAGACACAGGTCGGTCTGAACCACGAGCGCGTCGCCCACTTCGGCGACGACCACTCGCGTCGCCTCGTTCAAGATTCCGTCGGGGTCTGTCGCACCCGAGCCGATCGCGTCTTTGGCATCAGGAACACCGAACAGCATCACGCCGCCGAGGCCCAGGTCGGCCGCTTCGTTCACGGCGGCCCGCACGCTCTCGGTGGTGTGCTGCAGGATGCCCGGCATCGAGCTGAGCGGGCGCGGTTCGTCACCCTCCCGCACGAAAAGCGGCAGTACCAGCTCGGCCGGGTTCAGACGCGTCTCGGCCACAAGCCGCCGCATCGCCGGAGTGGCGCGCAACCGACGCGGCCTGATAGAGAAGGCGCCGTCGCGCCCGATGCCGAAAGAACTCATGGCTTAAACCCTACGCGCGTTTCCTCCACGCCTCAGCGCCGGCCCGCTCCGCCCGCCGCGTGCTCCGTGAGGCTGCTGCGCCGCAGTGAGGCACGCGTGCCGGCCACAATACGGCGCACCTGTCTCACTCGCCCCGGCTGAGGAGCGCAAGGGGCGGAACGAGAGGGTGCGAGGTGGGAGCCGGGGCGGAACGATTGCGTGCGAGGTGGGAGCCGGAACGGGACGAGAGCGTGCGAGGTGGGAGCGAGGCCGGGCGAGACGCGAAGGTGCGTCAGCGCGACTGCAGCGCCGCCTCGACCAGCGACTCGATGAGCGACTCCGACGAGCGGTCGGCCGCAATGACATCGACCCGTAGACCGTAGGCCCGGGCATCCTGAGCCGTTACCGGCCCGATGCACGCCACGATGGTGCCGTCGGGGATGGGCCCCAACTGCAGCTGCACCTGCTGGGCCACACTGCCCGACGTCACGAGAATCGCGCGGATGAACCCAGCCGCGACCTCCTCGCGAATGCTCGGGTCGACCGGCACACCGATCGTGCGGTAGGCGATGACCGACTCGACCGAATGGCCCCGTTTGATGAGCCCGTTGGTCAGCACCGGCTTCGCGAGCTCGCTGCGCAGAGTCAGAATACGAAGAGATGCGCCGGCCTCTTCGAATTGCTTCATCTCTGACAGCAGACCCTTGGCCGAATTGTCTTCGAGAGGCACCAAGTCGACCTTGTAGCCGGCGACGGTGAGCGCCGCAGCCGTGGTTTCTCCGACGGCCGCGATGCGAGTGGATGCCGGCACCACCGCCTGGTGGGCCGAAAGCACATCGACTGTGGTGGCGCTCGTGACCGTAAGCCAGTCGAACGCCCCCGAAGCCAGCCGCTGCAGCGCGCTCTCGAGTGCGGGAGCGTCATCGGTGGCGGCGAAGTTGATCAGCGGGGCCACGATCGGCGTCGCGCCGGCAGCGCGCAGGTCGCTCGCCACTTCATGGCCCCAGGGCCCGCCACGGGGAACGAGCACTCGCCACCCCTGCAGCGGTTTCGGCGTTGACGATGTCGACTGCGAGGTCACGAGCTCACCCCCAGCTCGGCCAGGTCGGCAGCACCGTCGTCGAGAAGCTGGGCGGCCAGTTCGGCGCCCAGGGATTCGGCCTGAGCGAGCTGGGCCGCGAAGACCGCGGCCTGGTCGACGACCCCGGCCGCCAGCAGGCCGGCGGCCAATGAGCCCGCAGCCAAAGCGGAGTCAGGGCCACGCCCAGCGCCGGAACCACGCCCGGCGCCAGAACCACGCCCCGCACCAGAAGAGCCCCTGCCGGAAACAGCGCCGCCCGCCAGCCGAACCGAGCGCGTACTACCCAGCTCTTCCGACCCATCGGCGCTATAGACCACCGCGGTCACGGTGAGAAGATCGTCGGCGCCCTCGGCTTCGATCGTTGCCGTGGCGCCGATCGGTGCGGTGCACCCTGCCTCGAGCGCGGCCAGCACGGCGCGCTCGGCGGCAATCGACAGTCGGGTCTCTGCATGTTGTATCAGTGCCAACTCGGGAATGCTGTCCTCCTCGCGCGCTTCAAGTGCCAGTGCGCCCTGGCCGGGTGCGGTCGGCCACAGTGAGAGATCGAAGAATTCGGTGACAGCGTCGAGTCTGCCCAGTCTGGTGAGACCGGCGGCAGCAAGCACCACGGCGTCCAGTTCCCCGCTCGACACCGTTGCCAGCCTGGTGTCGACATTACCTCTAATGTCGACAACCGTGGCATCCGGTCTGAGACTGAGCAGCTGAGCAACGCGGCGAGGCGAGCCCGTTCCCACCCGAAAACCTTCGGGCAACTCGTCGAGAGTCACGCCATCACGGGTGATGAGTGCATCTCGAGCATCCTCACGGGCCGGAACCGCGCCGAGAACGAGCCCCGGGTACGGCGCGGTCGGCAGATCTTTCAGCGAGTGCACAACGAGGTCGCACTCACCGGCGATCAAGGCGGCACGCAAGGCACTGGCGAACACACCGGTTCCACCGATGCTGGCCAGGGATGCCCGTGAGGTGTCGCCCTCGGTGGTGACGACACTGATCTGCACATCCACACCGGTCAGCCGGGTCAGCTCGGCGGCGATCATCCCGGTCTGGGCAAGGGCGAGCGCGCTGCCACGAGTGGCGATTCGTAAAGTTCGGGTCATGACTTTCGAGTGATTCGATAAGGAGTTGATCTGTAGATCTTACGGAGTCAGCCCCGCAAGGGCAGGTTTGAAGCCGAGGCGAACGTTCTCGCAACAGCCGGAACGACACACGTCGTACCACGGACCGAGCGAAGTGAGCGCTGGCCGGTCTGCGGTCGGCACTCCATTCACTCGCTCGAGCACCAAGTCAATCAGTCCGCTCACATACTGCTGATGAACTCCCGGCGTCGGCACCCGAACGCTGTACAAATCGTTATCTGCGGCCGTGTCGGTGGCCTCTTTGTCGAGGTCCCACTTGACTTCCATGTGGTCGCTCACAAAGCCGAGCGGAACGATCACCACAGCGCGAATACCACGTGCCGGCAGCAGAGCGATCTGGTCGTTCACGTCAGGCTCGAGCCAGGGCTGGCTGGGCGGCCCGCTGCGCGACTGAAAAACGAGCTGCGAGTGGGGAAGGGCGGCCCGGCCCGCGCCGGCGGCCGCCATCACCACTTCGGCCACAGCCCGGTGCTGCGCCGCATAGGCGCCGCCCTCGCCGAAACCGCGCTCGGGCGGCCCTGATCGATCAGCGTCGACCTGCGGAACAGAGTGCGTCGAGAACAACACCTCGACCTCACCGCCCAGGTCGATGCCCGGCAGAGCGGCCTCGATCTCGTCGAGCGCAGCCGAAACGCCGTCGATGAACGGCGAAACGAACCCCGGATGATCGAAGAACTGCCTGATCTTGTCGATCTGCAGCACGCCGTTCACCCAGGTCTCGTCGAGCGCCTTCGCGTAGTCCTCGCGGTACTGGCGGCAGCTGGAGTACGAGCTGTAGGCGCTGGTTCCGATGGCGATCAGCTTGGTGAAGCCGCGCTCGTTCGCCTCGATCAGCGCCTCGGGCAGGTACGGCGCCCAGTTGCGGTTGCCCCAGAGCACGGGCAGATCGATGCCGCGCGCGGCCAGTTCGGCCTCGAGCGCTGCCTTCAGCGCGCGGTTCTGCTCGTTGATGGGGCTGACTCCGCCGAAAGCCCGGTAGTGATGCGCGACCTCTTCGAGGCGCTCATCCGGAATTCCGCGCCCTCGGGTGACATTGCGCAGAAAAGGGATGACGTCGTCTTGGCCCTCGGGCCCGCCGAACGACGCGAGCAAGATGGCGTCGTAGGCGGTGGGCTCAGTGATGTGCTCAGCTCCGGATGCCGCGGCCGCAGTAGCTCCGCGAACAACGGCATCGGTCACTGCAGAACCTCGACGATCTCAGCCGTGCCAATGCGGCGGCCGGTGAAGAAGGGTATTTCTTCGCGAACGTGCCGGCGGGCATCCGTCTGCCGCAGATCACGCATCATGTCGACCAGGTTCAGCAGTTCGTCGTCTTCGAGCGCGAGAATCCACTCGTAGTCGCCGAGCGCGAAGCTGGCAACGGTGTTGGCGAGCGTGGTGCGGAAGGCGGCGCCCTTCATGCCGTGATCTCGCAGCATCTGGCTGCGTTCGGCGTCTGGCAGCAGGTACCACTCGTACGAGCGCACGAACGGGTACACCGTCACCCAGCCCTGCGGCGGCTTGCCGAGCATGAACGACGGCATGTGACGCTTATTGAATTCGGCGTCGCGGTGCACGCCCATCGCGTTCCACACCGGAAGCAGGCCCTTGAGCAGGGCGGTTCGGCGCAGCTGGCGAAGAGCCCACTGCAGCGTTTCGGGGGTGCTGCCGTGAATCCACACCATGAGGTCGGCGTCGGCGCGCAGGCCTGACACGTCGTACCAGCCGCGCAGAGTGACCTCTTCGCTCTCGATGCTCAACACGGCATCGTCGAGTTCGGCCACGATCGAGGGCACGTCGTACCCGTCGAAGCCGGAGCCGCTGGCGGTCGTTTCAGGGTTGCGGCGGAAGACGGCCCAGAGGGTGTACGCGGTGACCAAGTCGCCTGACGGCTCGGTCACCGAGGCGGATGAAGCGGTTGAAGCAGTTGAAGCGGTTGAGTCAGATGAAACGGATGAGCCAGCAGAACTTTCTGCCCGATCGGGAGTCGGGTTCGTCATTGTCTTCTTTCTTCACGGCCACGCAGCGGGATGCTGCGTAGAGGCCTATTTCTGTTATGAATTCCCCACACCGTGCACGGCGCTAGACCACCGGAACGGTGTCGAATTCGACTGTTGCACGGATGCACTCAGCGGCGCACCGCGCGAATCGTGAGCCACACAGCGCCGCCCACGACGGCGGCAGCTGCAGCGGCCCCCGCAACGAGTACCGCGGGATTCTCTTGACGCAATTCCTCGAACTTGGCCGAGACTCTGTGGAGCGCGAACCGCGCCTGCTTCGGAATGTTCAGCTTGAACTCGATGGCATCGAGCGTGTCTGAGAGATCTTGCCGATTCTTCACCACATCGAGCTTGATCTGGTCGCGCGTGCGCGTGTCGATCGGTTTCTCGGGCAGAGGCGGCTGATTCTTCTTCAGGCCGGCCGCTGCCGACTTCGAGGCGACGCCAAGCGGGGCGTCGAGCGGAGCATCCGAGTTGTTACTCATGCGTTTCACCTAGTCCCTTCACGGCGTTGAGGTCTTTCTTGAGGCTGGTGATCGAATCTTCAGGCACGGGCGGAATACCCCTCTTGATCGAGCTGTAGCCGATCAGAATCAGGATGACCGCGATGACGAACAACCCCGCCGCGACGATCAGTGCGGCCAGCCAGGCAGGCAAGGCCACGGCGATACCCAGCACGGCAGCCGCAACGAGCACGGCGAATACGAAGAAGAGCAGAAAGAGCGCTGCGAAGATGAGGCCGGCGCCGACACCGAGCTTGGCGAGCCGGCTGACGAGCTCGGCCTTCAGCAGCGCGATCTCGTCTTTGACGAGTGCCGTCACGAGGCCGGGCAGCGCGGTCACCAGTTCGACGAGCGACTGCCTGGTCTTAGCGTTGTCGGTGTGCGACCGAGTGCGACGCGTGTCACCCGTGGCCCCAGAACCCGGCGAGCTAGCGTTGTCGGTACTGCGTGTGTCAGCCATGTCGACTCGGGGGGCTACTCGGTGGCCGTCGGTGAGGCCGGGGGTGCGTCACCGTTTGTGCCGGTGCCGGTGCCAGTGCCGGTGCTTGCCGTGCTGGTGCCGGTGCTCACTGTGCCGGTGGATGCTCGGCCGGGCCGCGTGGCGACGACGGTCACTTCGATGTTGCCTTTGTCGAGGCCGAGCAGCGAACCGAGAACCTTACGAATCTGATCGGCGAGCTTGCCCGACAACTTGTCGACCTGCTGGTTGGCGAACCCCTGAACCTGGCCGACACCGGCCTGCACGGGCTGCGACGACCACACCTTGTCGGCTCCGGCCTTGATCTGCTCGTACCGCTGGCGGCCGGCTCTCGAGCCGAGAACGTAGCCCGCACCAAGGCCGACCACGAAAAGCAGCTTTCCGCGCATGATTACTCCGATCAGTCGTTGAGTCGCTTAGAGATAAATCGTAGCCCTAAGCGCCGA
>JAODBB010000055.1 GCA_025463745.1 Subtercola sp. | reverse complement strand
AGTCCACTCCGACCCGACCGGCGACGTCATACTGCTCGACGTACACCGGAGCGGCTTCTGAGACCGCCGCGCAGATCGTCGCGAAGGTCGGCTTGGCCTGCGGAATCAACCCTCAGGAGCTTCTGGTCATGCTCGAAAAAGAGCAAGGCCTCATCAACACGAACTCGCCGACGACGTATATGTATCGTTCGGCGCTCGGCTTCGGATGCCCGGACACGGCGGCCTGTGACTCGACGTACTACGGCTTCTTCAACCAGGTCTACGCTGCTGGGGCACAGTTTCAGAGTTATACCAAGAACAGTGCGTCGTGGAGTTACCAACCAGGCCGGGTGAACAACATTCTGTACAACCCGTCGGCCAGCTGTGGCGCGGGCCCGGTGTACATCCAGAACCAAGCCACGGCGAATCTGTACATCTACACGCCGTATCAGCCGAACGCGGCGGCGCTGGCGAACCTGTATGGGTCTGGAGACTCCTGCTCTGCCTACGGCAACCGCAACTTCTGGGTGTACTTCAGCACCTGGTTCGGCGACCCGACCGGTGGTGGCCTGCAGAACCCGTCATTCGAGGGTGACTCCGCCGGTTGGGGAGCCGGCAACGGATTCGTCAACCAGGTCGACTACAACACCCCGTCGGTCGCGCAAAACGGGTCGTGGTTCTTCGCCTCGAACACCACCGTTCCGGGCCGCTCTGTCGCTCAGACGGTGAATCGAACGGTCAACGTCGGCGATCAGGTCACCGCGACGATCTGGCTGCGCTCGGCCTACGGCGAACCGTTCAGCGGCACGGTCGCCGTGTGGGGTCTGGGCGGCTCGACCGAGGTGGCGAGCACGCCGTACACGGTCGGCAGCGCCTGGCAGCAAGTGACCGTGAAACTTCCGATCCGGGCATCCAGTCATTCGCTCGTACGCCTCGAGGTCTACATGAATACGACCGCCAACAGCACTCTGTTCATAGACAATGCCGCGCTCACCTACGGGCAGGCGCCGCCTCTGAAGAACCTCTTGTCGTCACCCGGCTTCGAGAGCTCGCAGGGCGGTTGGGCACCCGGCAACGGCTTCGTGAACAGGGCGTTCTATCAGGATCCGTCGATCGCGCACGGTGGATCATGGTATGGCGCCACGAATACCACCACTCCGGGGCATTCTCTGGCCCAATTGGTCAGCGCCTCGCCGACGGTCGGCAGTCGGTACTCGTTCTCGATCTGGGTGCGTTCCGGCATACCGGGCTCACCGTTCTCGGGCACACTCACTCTCTGGGGCCTCGGCGATGGCGGTGTCGCCTTCTACAATGACACCAGTTTCACCGCCACCCAAGCGTGGACCAAGGTGACCGTGACCACTGACATCAGCCAGCCGGTGACCACTCTGAAGCCTGAGATCTACCTCAACAGCACGGGCAATACGCTCTTTCTCGACGACGGCGTGCTGGCCGATAACCTGCTCACGGCAGGATCGTTCGAGGGCGGTTCGTTCACTGGCTGGGGTGTGGGCAACGGCAGCATCAACACGGCGGTCTACAGCACGGCAGCGACGAGCATCCCATCGCAAGACGGTGGATGGTTCGCTGCGACCAACACGCCTGCCTCGGGGGGCTCACTGTCGCAGACCGTACAGCGTCAGACCATTGTCGGCGACCCGTACACCGGCGAGGTGTGGTTGAGATCGTCAGACCCGTCGAAGACCTTCAGCGGTACGCTCGCGCTCTGGGCGCTCGGCGGCGCGACCGAAGTCGCGACCACCGCGTTCACGGTCGGCGGAACGTGGACGAAGGTGAGCGTCGAGCTGCCCCTGGCGAACCCCGATCACACCTCGCTCAGGTTCGAGATCTACGAGAGCACCACTGGCAATACTCTGTTCGTCGACAGTGCGGTGCTGTTCTAGCGCCGCCGGCTCGCACTACCGTGTGGTGGCACCCGTTTGGCGGCCGAAGCGCGAATCCGTCAGACGTAGCTCTCGGTGACGAAATACTCCCAGACATCGTTTGAGTACTGTTCCCACGTCTGGTAGACGTTCGAGGCCAGTTCGAGACGCTTCTCTGCGAGCACTGCCGGGTCGTTCAGAGCTGTGCGCAGCGCATTCTCGAGCGCGACGTCAGAGTGCGGGTCGATCGTGATGACCCCCTTGTAACGCTCGGCGAGTTCGAGCATGCTGCCCACATTCGACGCGATAACCGGCGTACCGGCGCGCAGCGACTCGACGATCGGCAACCCGAATCCCTCGTGAAACGAGGTGAAAATCGAGACAGTGGCCAGCCGGTAGCTCGCCGAAATCAGCCCGTCCGACGAATTCTTCAGAACGACCAGTGGATGCCCGTGCTCTTGCAACATCTTCGCGAGAACATCGAACGGGGCGCTGTTCCACGACGCACTGCCGATCATCACGAGCCGGAACTTCTCACCTTGCTCCCACAGAACCTTCGCGGCCTGGAGTACGGAGAGGTGATTCTTGCGGGGCTCGTGGCTCCCGACGACGAGAACCACCGGTTCACCGTTGGTGATCTCGAGCCGCCGCCGAGTGGCGGCGAGATCGGCGGCGGAGGGTTCTGTAGAATCACCGGCCAAAAAGACCGTACGCACGTCGGGCCCCGTGCGACCCGACGACGGGAGCATCTTCTTCCAGGATTCGAACTCGTGAGCTGTCGATGCAGAAATCGCAGCGACCCGGTCGGCGTATGCCACGGCGTCGAGGTACAACGGAAAATGCGCTGCGATCGGAATAGATGCGGTCTCACTCGAGGTGAGCGGCACGCAATCGTAGCCGATGTAGGCGACTTTCGTCTTGGCATACCTGCCCATGGCCAGAAAGCGCTCTGCTCGCTCTGCATCGGCCGCGAGCTCGGCGATGATCATGATTCCCCCGTTGGGAATGACGAGCCGCTTCAGCTGCGCCGTCGCTGGTGCGGGTTTCGAAGAGACGGCGATATCGGAATCTGGCGGGCCGTCGCAGCCCTGGTCACTTGTGGTGCCGCGCATCCGCGCTTCTTCTTCGGCGCTCAGCCGGCGAAGTGCCCGGCCGTTGTCGGCCCACGCCACAAAGACCAGTTCGTGAGCAGCCGCCCAGCGACCCGTCGTTTCTCGAACGACCCGCTGAATTCCCGACATCGTGCTGGTGCTCGAGGTGTGGTGCACATCGACGAGAATGGGGTTCGTGAGAATCTCGACCTCGGCGGTGAGACCGAATATGCTCGAGTCTGCTCGTTCGCCGAGATCGCGGATAGCCTTCTGCGCACCATTCAGAACGATGTTGCGCCGGAACGCCACCAACTCGTCTACTGTCGGCAGCTCGCCGCGTAGAATCGCCCAGACCAGCCAGAGCCGGTTGTCGGCCAGGTCTGCCTCAAGCGCCGGCGCCAGAATGCCGAGGAGTTCATGTGCGGTGTTCGCGCCCGAGGCATCGACGCCGAGTTCGGTGATCAGAGAGCGCACGCTCGACGACCAGATAGTGAAGTCGCTCACTTGCGGCTCTCCTTAGTGTTGACGATCTGCCAGATTGTTTCGGCGTAGTCGCCCCAGCTCGTGTGGTTTCGGTCGTCGATCTCTTGGGTGAGGCGCGCGAGGAGCGCGTCGTCATCGATCAGCTGCCCCATGGCCACAGCGATGGCATCGTCGTCACGGGGGTCGACGGTGAGGCAGCCCCCGTCGGCTGCGATTTCGGCCGTGCTGCCATAGCTCGTGGTGAGGACGGGCGTGCCGACGGCGAGCGATTCGGCGACGGGCAGACCGTACCCTTCTTGAATCGAGATGAACACGCTGAATCGTGCCTGCCGGTAGGCGAGTGCGAGGTCGGCTTCGTCAACATCGCGGCGCAGTTCGATCGGCCGACCCAGCGACTGCAGTGCGGCGACGGCATCGGGAATATCGGTGAAGTCCTTGTCGCCGCGGCCGCCAAGAACAACGAGGCTGAACTCCTTGCCTTGGCGCCACAGCACTTCGCTGGCATAGATGACGGTGAGCTGGTTCTTGCGCGGCTCGTTGCTACCGACAGAGAGCACCATCGGAAGAGCAGCCTCGTCAGATGGGTCATGGTCGGTATCGGGGCGGTCGGCCGCGGACGCGGGGAGGTGCTCGACGGGAATGTGCTCGATCGGAAGCGCGGCGGTGACCACTCGCGGGCCAGGAAGCCCCTGCGTCGTCAGGGCTTCGCTGAAGCCGAGGAATTCGTCATGAGTGGCACCCGAAATGGCCACCACTTCGTCGAAATACTTCAGCATCGAAAGGTAAGACACGAATTGCAGTGTCAGTGAGCGGTGCACGAAATGACCGCTCGACACGGGGATGGTGTCGTAGCCGATTGCGATCGTGTAGTTGTCAGAGAAGCGCGCCAAGGCTGTCAGCGTCGATGTGCCGTGCCCGGCGGGAACTTCAGGCACGAAGACCGTGGTCTGCCACGGAACGACCAGTACGCTCTCGGAGTCGTCGGGTTCGGCTGCGTCGTCGGCGCGGGTATGGTCGTCGTCGCCGGTCCAGTTGAGTACGCGGGCCGTCTCGTGTTTATCGAGGGTGCGCAGCCCCGTGCCGTCAGCTGTGAGCGCAGCGAGCTCACAGTCATGCGTGCCTTCCCAGTGCGACAGAGTCTGCCGGGTAACCCGTTGGATGCCCGAATTGAACCCGAAGCGGGCGGTGAAGTCCGTGAAGGCCACGGGCTTGTCGTTGATGAGTTTGATCGTGCGCAGGTGGGAGTGGTGCCTCGACGTCCATACGCCGCAGTGGTGCAGGATGCGCGCGGTTGCCTCGTGCGGGCTTGCGCCGTGGAGGTCGCGCCGCAAGGCGAATAACTGTGCCTGGTCGGGGAAGCAGCCGCCGACCGCGATCATCAGAAGCCAGAGTTCACTCTCGTTGTCGTGGGAGTGCACTCTGGCAGTGGCCCTGCCGAGAAGTTGCTCGAGCGAGAGTGCACGCAGCTCGCTGGCCGAGGTGTGCTGCAGCAGGTGCGGGGCGACTTGCCGTAGACGCTGGTCGAGCGCCGCGCGCGCGCCTGCCAAGGCTGTTGACGCACCGTTCGGGCCAGGAAATGGCAGCTTTCCTGCCTTCAGCAGCGCAATGCGCTCACGAACCCTGACTGCGCGGATCGGTTCGGTGACGCGCCAGCTGAGGCTGGCCTGCATCTCTTCTGCCGAGGGCGCTCCGCCGCCTACCCCGACGTTCAGGCCACTGAACCACAAGTCGATTTGGTCGGCCGACGGATATTGGGCGGCCTGAGAGGCGTCAACCCGATCGCGGGCATGAGGAATAGTGGGGGTGGATCGCATGAGGACTCATTCTATTACGGAGCAATCCTTGCCAGATTCGTCGTCTGAGAGTTAGTACAGCATTCACGCATGGCTGTAAGCATCGAACGACTGTTGAAGTGAGACGAATCGACTGCGGCTCTTGCTAACTCGGAAGGAGGCTACGGATGCCAGATACCGGTCGAGAGCATCCATGGATAGCTGTAGGCATCGAACGGTTGTGCGAACGTGTACATCGCATAGCCGTCGACGATAGTGCGAGTCGACGGCGGGAGCGTTGTACTGGCTTGGACGGCCTTGTCGTTTTCAGAGTCCTGGAACAGGATCAGCGTTGCGACTGGTGCTGCCTCGGCGGCGGCTTCATAGGGCGCGTAACGTCGAGGCAGGGAGATCGTGGCCACCGTCACCTGTTCGTTGGTCTCGGCCGTCAAGGAGTACGCCAGCCAGTAGTCGCCGTATGCCGCGGTGATGTCGTGTGCTTCGAGGTATGCGCCAAGCCCGGGAATGTCGCCCACGGTGTAGGTGGGTTCGGCGGTGAAGTGCAGCGTCGGAAACATGGTCGCCGTCTGTACGAAGCTGAACGTGACAGCCCAAGCCATGGCGAGCAGGCTCACGAACGGAATGCGAGTGAAGAGATAGGCGAGCGAAATGGTGAGCGCGGGCAGCACGAAGACGCTGTAACGCAGCGAGTCTCCGAGCAGCAGGATGTTGACTCCCACGACGATCACGATCACGACGAGCACCGTCGACACCAGAAGGGTGCCGAGCCAGAGGCTTCGGCGTCGCACGGTGAGAACGACCAGCAGGGCGAGCAGGAGTAAGCAGACGAAGGCGAAGATGAAACGCTCGACCTGATTTTCGACAGAGAACGCAGCTGGAACGAGGCGGGTGAAGTAGGTGACGAAGCTCCGCACTACCAGCTCGCCGCCCGTCTGCCGCTTGATGGCCGTGAGCCCTGACGTGAGGAGAAGCAACCACGGCAGTGCGCCGATGATACCGGCGGCAGCGCCGACGAGATAGTGGCGCCAGGAGCGGTGTCGCACCATCAGTACCACGACGGCGGGCGCCGCCATGGCGATGCCCATCGGCGACTGCCAAAGGGCAAGACCGGTGAACAAGCCGATCAGCGCCCACTGCAGGTAGGTCTTCCGAGCAGGCCCGCGCAGAACGAGCCAGATAGTGAGTAGGCCGAGCATGAGGCTGGGGCCGTAGAAGCCGGGTTCGCTGAACCCGACCCGCGCTGTCCAATAGCCGGAGAACCAGAACAGAATGCCGGCGACGTTGCCGACCACGGGGTCTTTGAACGCGCTGATGGCGATCTGGCGCACGAGCAGGGTTGCTCCGGCGAAGAAGGCGACTCCCACGAAAGAGAGCACCTGCACGTGTGGCCCGAAGACCACCATCGCCCCTCCGGCGAGGAGTTCGAGCATAGTACCGCCGTAGGTCTGGCCCCAGAAGAACCAGGTGATGTCGCCTTCGGAGATGTGCTTCGCAAGGAGAAAGACCACGGCGTTGTCGGAGTCGATCGTATAGGCGGAGGTGAACGTGAGCATGATGCGCAGCCCGAAGCCGATGACGAGAAGCGCCCAGAAGGCGATGGTCGTGATTCGTCTGTCGATCATCCGGAGGCCTGCGAAGCGCGAGGTGGGCCGTTCGGCATTCGCCGTGTCGCGGCTCGGAGTACGTACCGGCGTCAGCGCCGCGGTGTCAGCGGTGGTCATGATCTCAGGCTAGCGGTCGTGGCCCGCAGGGTGAGGCCGATGCGAAGTGCGACACGCACCGGAAGGTGGTACCACCGGTGGTAACGCTTGGCGAGATAGAGGTAGGCGCTCTGGTGGTGGGCACGCAGCATCGCAGCCGAGTGACCCTGCGTGCTGGTGCCGCCGGCGTGGTGAACGCTCGCGGTCGGAACGTAGAGCAATCGCCAGCCGGCCTGCCCGAGGCGCTCGCCGAGGTCTACGTCTTCGAAGTACATGAAGAAGCGGTCGTCGAACCCACCGATCTGCTCGAAGGCGGTGCGCCGAACGAGCAGGCATGCCCCCGACAGCCACCCTGATGCGAGCGGGGTCGTGCCGGTCGTCTTCGACTTGTCGGCCCGGAGATACCTTTTCGACCACGGATTACCGGGCCAGACGCGGTGGAAGAGCGCGTGCCCGGCGCCGGCCGTGAGCGAGGGCACGTCGCGGGCGGAGGGATAGATCGATCCATCGTCATTCGTGATGCGTGGGCCGACGACGCCGATCCGATCGTCGGCACGCGCCACAGCGAGTAATTCGTCGATGCTGCCGGGTGCGAACTCGACGTCGGGGTTGGTGACCAGAATCCATTCGGCAGCGGGTTCGAGTCGTTCGGCCGCGTAGTTGACGGCTGCGCCGTAGCCCAGGTTCGTTCCTGGGCTCAGCAGAGTGGTGTGGGCGAAGGCGGCGAGAACCTGTTGCAGGTCATCCGTCGCCGCGTTGTTGACGACAGAGACCTCGGGATGCTCGGCGGCGGCCTGCGCGATCGAACCCAGGCACGCCAGAAGGTCGTGCCGCGAGAAATAGCTCACGGTCACGAGCGCGATGGGGCTGGCCACGTATGGTCCTCTCGGCAGTTAGTTCGCACCCAGTGCAGCGCGGTAGGCACGCAGGTGTTCGTCGGCGCAGGCCGCCCAGGTGAATCGGGATGCCCGGGCGATGCCCTTCTCCGCCAGGCTGTCACGCAGGGAGGGGTCGGCCAACAGAGCGGCAAGCGAAATCGCAATGCTAGCCGAGTCGACCTCGGTGTAGCTGACAGCGTCTCCGCCGACTTCAGGCAGCGACAACCGATCCGTGGTGAGCACGGCGCTGCCGCAGGCCATCGCTTCGAGCACGGGGAGGCCGAAACCCTCACCGAGGCTCGGGTACGCGGTGATGAGCGCGCCGCCGAGCAGCGCGCGAAGATGTTCGAGAGGAAGGTAGCCGAGTAGGCGAACGTCGAAGCCCGCCGCTCTCGCAGCGTCGACCGTGCTCGCAACCGTCTCATCCCAGCCGGGGCCGCCGGCGAGGAGCAGTGCGGGCCGATCGGCGCGGTCGAGTGGGGAGACCGCCTCCACATAGCCGCGAACGAGGGCGGAGGCGTTCTTGCGCGGCTCGAGCGTGCCCAGAAACGCGATCCACGACGCGGGGCTGGGGTTCAAGGTGGCGCTGAAGCCGGCTATTTCGTCAGCGGTCGGCGGGTGGAACACCGTCGTGTCGTATCCCAGCGGGGCTGCGAATACCGTGTTCTGCTGAGCGTGGGTCTCACCGAGGTACGCGGTCGCCGTGGCCTGGCTGGGCGTGACGACGGTCAGCCTGAAGCGCTTCGCGGCCCTGATCCAGGTGCCGAAGAACACGCGTTTGAGGCGCCCATGCAGCTCGGGCGCACTGAAGAAGGTGAGGTCGTGAATCGTGACCACCCGCCGCCGGGAGGTGACCAGCGGAAAGGTGTAGTGCGGGGAGTGGATGACCGTGGCCCCGAGCCTCCGGGCTAGGCCGGGCAGCGCGAGCTGCTCCCAGATGAACCTGGCGGATGCCCGGCCTCCCCACGGCGCGATCGTGACGACTTTCCTGACCCCCGCCGCTTCGAACGCCGCCTTGTCTCGTGGCTGGCAGACCACGGCGAGGGTCACGCCGAGGCGCACCAGCTCGGCGACCACGTTCTCGACGTACCGGCCCACGCCGCCCCGGTTCGCCGGAATGGCGGTGGCATCGAAGAGCACGACGGGTTCGGCAGTACGCCGGTCGTTCGCCTGAGCGCGCTGAGACTTGTTCATTGTGGTGTGAGGGGGGGTCTGCCGGCGATCAGCCGGCGAAGTGCTCGAGATCGTGGTCGACCATGCGGGCGACCAGCGTTTCGAAGTCGACGCTCGGCGCCCAGCCGAGTTCTCGATGCGCCTTCGAAGCGTCACCGAGCTGTTCGGCGGGGTCGACGGGCCGCACGAATTCAGGGTTCACGGCGACGAGCCCCGACCAGTCGTCGATTCCGACGCGCGCGAAGGCGGCGTCGAGAAAATCGGCGATGGTGTGCGAAACCCCTGTGGCCACAATGTAATCGTCGGGGTTCGGTGCAGCCGCGGCGAGCCTCATGGCGGCCACATAATCGGGTGCCCAGCCCCAGTCGCGGCGGGCGTCGAGATTGCCGAGTTCGATGCCCGTCTGCAGCCCCGCACTGATGCGTGCGACGCTCGCGGTGATCTTTCGGGTCACGAACGTCTCGGGGCGACGAGGCGATTCGTGGTTGTACAGAATGGTGTTCGAGGCGTGCAGGCCGCGGCCTCGATAGACGCCGACGGTGAGGTGCGCATAGGCCTTCGAGGCGCCGTACGGAGACGACGGCCTGATGGCCGTGGTTTCGACCTGCGGTGTTTCGGCCGCCTGCCCGAAGATCTCGGCGCTCGAGGCGTGCACGACGCGCACCGGATGCCCGCTTCGCTCTTGCACGCCCGAAGCGGCCTCGAGCAGCCGAACAACGACCTGCCCGTTCACTGCTCCAGTCTGCACGGGGTCTTTCCACGACGCGGCCACCGACGAGATCGCGGCGAGTGAGTACACCTCGTCGGGACTGGTCAGAGCGACGACGTTCTCGAGGGCATCCGGAGCCTGCAGATCGACGGAGTGCAGGGTGAGAGCCGCGTGGGAGCCCAGCGCCGACAGATTCTCTTCGGTGCTGTTGCGAACGATGCCGTGCACCTGATACCCGTCGGCGAGCAGCGATTCGGCGAGATAGGAGCCGTCTTGGCCCGAGATTCCGGTGATCAGAGCGACAGGCATGAGTGGGCGGAACCTTAAAGGCCCGCGAGTGCTTTCTGTTCTCCGACGTCGTTCAAGACCATCATGGTGACGAGTTCTTCGAAGCCGACCTTGGGCGACCAGCCGAGTGCCTTGGTGGCCTTCGCGCTGGAACCGATGAGCAGATCGACCTCGGCCGGCCGCATGAACTCGGGGTTCTGCTCGACGTACTGCTCCCAGTCGGTGATACCCACCACCGCGAACGCCTTTTCGAGCAGCTCACGAATCGAGTGGGTCTCACCAGTGGAGATGACATAGTCGTCGGCCTCGTCTTGCTGCAGCATCAGCCACATCGCCTCGACGTAATCGCCGGCGAAGCCCCAGTCGCGGCGGGCGTCGAGATTGCCGAGCACGATGCTCTTCTGCAAGCCGAGCGAGATACGGGCCACGGCCTGGCTGACCTTACGGGTCACGAACTCCGGCCCACGACGCGGCGACTCGTGATTGAACAACACCCCGCTCGAGGCGTGCATGCCGTACGACTCACGGTAGTTGATGGTCATGTAATGCCCGAAGACCTTCGCCACCCCGTACGGCGAACGCGGCCAGAGCAGGGTGTCTTCGTTCTGCGGCACCTGCTGCACCTTGCCGAACATCTCCGAACTCGACGCCTGGTAGAACCGCACCTTACGCGGGTCGTCACCGGAATACAGCCGCACCGCCTCGAGCGCGTTCAGCACACCCTTCGCCGTGACCTCGGTCGTCAAGCTGGCGTTCTCCCACGAGTACGCCACGAACGAGATCGCACCGAGGTTGTAGAACTCGTCAGGCTTCGCCGCCTCCAACGCCCGGATCAGACTCGACAGATCGGTCAGGTCACCGGTCAAGATATGCACACCCGGCAACGTCTTCTCAACCAGGGCACGCTTGGGATTGTTCTGCCCCCGGATCAGACCATAGACCTCATACCCCTTCGAGAGCAGCAGTTCTCCCAGGTACAAACCGTCTTGGCCGGTGATTCCAGTGATAAGAGCGCGGGGCATAGATTCCTCGGTGTTCTGTGGGACGGAGCTGCCGCCAGCTGAATCGAAGGCGACGATCAACTAGTATTCCACGGTGAATGCATATGTGAGTCGTCTGCGCGTGGCGGGGCGCGCCTTGCTCGGCGAAGCGGTGCAGCCGCATCCGAAGGCCGGTGCCTCCGGCGATGCGCCTTCAGACCTCGCAATCGAGGCCGCCGCGTGGGCCGGGGCCATTGCCGGATTCGTGCGTCACTCGTTGCGTGATGAGCACGTTTGGCTCGCTATTGTGGCGTTCACCACCGTCTTCCCGACGATCGACGAGCATCTCGCCGTGCGCCGGCGTCTCGCACTCGCCGAACCGGGAGACGAACTGGCCGCCCTGCTCGAGTCTCTGGAGCCCGTTCTCGCCCGCGCGACCAGCCTCGATTCGCCGATCGAACTGGTCTCGAAGAAGGTGGTGATCGATGCGAACTTCTCCGGTCGCTTCGACCACAACACGGGCGTTCAGCGGGTGCTGCGTGAAACGGTGTCGAGGTGGGCGCCCGATCACGACCTGAGACTCGCCGCGTGGAACGACAGCGCCACCGCACTGCGCTTGTTGGTCGGCCGCGAGCCCGACCGGGTGCTGCAGTGGCCCGCCCATTCGCGGCGAGCGGCCTCCGAGCGCGGTTCTCACACGGTGGCAGAGGAGGCGGGCCGGCCCGGTCGGCCGATACTGGTGCCGGTCGACTGCGTCATCGTCGAAATAGAGGTGGCCCAGGTCGACACAGCCGCGCCGCTGGCCGCGCTCGCCGCTGTGAGCGGCAACCGAGTCGTGATCGTCGGGCACGACATGATTCCCATCGTGAGCGCCCATTCCCAAGATCCGATCGAGATCGAGCGCTTTGCACGATTCCTGACGGTCGTCAAGAACTCGACGAGGCTGGCCGGCGTCAGCCGATCGGCAGCCGCTGAGTTCGCTGGATACACGTCGGCGCTCTCGGCGCAGGGCATCGAAGGCCCCACGGTGATCGCGGTGCCGCTCGCCATGAACGCGCCGTCGCTGGTTCGCGCATCCGCTGCTGAGGCCAAAACCGCGGGCGCCCCGGTTTCGCACGACCCGCTGCCGCTCATCGTCGTGGTCGGCAGCCAGGAGCCGCGCAAGAACCACTTCGCCATTCTGTTCGCCGCCGAGCGGCTCTGGATCGCGGGGGAGCGGTTTCGCCTGCGCTTCATCGGCGGTGGTGGCGCGCGCCACCTGCGCCTCTTCGACGCCGAGATCGCGCGTCTGCAGTCTGGCGGGCACCCGGTCGAGGTGGTGCGCCAGGCGAGCGATGACGTGGTTGTTCAGTCGTATGCCACGGCACGGTTCACCGTCTTTCCGAGCCTGCACGAAGGCTTCGGGCTGCCCGTCGCCGAATCGCTGGCGCTCGGCACCCCGGTGATCACCTCGAATCACGGCAGTCTGGCCGAAGCCGCGAACGGCGGCGGCTGCCTGCAGGTGGATGCCCGCGACGACGAAGCCCTCGGAGCCGCCATGAGCGCACTGCTGAATGACGACGCCCTCTACGAACGCTTGCGCGGCGAAGCGCTCACCCGGGCGTCTCGTACGTGGAACGACTACGCCGCAGAGCTCTGGGACGGCCTGGTGGCTCCGCATCTCGCCGAGCCGGCCGCCGAGCACGTTCGGCGAGGAGCCGGTGCCGCTGCCGGTGAGAGCGCCGCCCCGAGTGACGAGCAACTCCGGTACCAGCAACTGGCTTTCGAGCGCTGGGTGGGGCGGGCATCCGCTGCTCTTGCCCAACGGCAAGCCCGTGAGCGTTCGCTCGTGCGCAAGGTGGGCAAAATCGTTCCCCTCACGCGGTTCTTCGTCGCCCGTTCGCGCGAGATGGGCGTTGTGCCGGCAGGCAAGGCGGCGATCCGCATCGTCAAGCGGAGGGCAGCTTCAAGGTAATTCACTGGTTCGGCTTGCTAAGGTGAGCAACCGCACGGGGGTGTTCGACCCAGCACTCCCCCCCACCCCGATTCGCCGCACCACACGACCAATCAGGAGACGAGCATCGACACGCAGGAGCCTTCGCGCCGCCTCCGCCCGCGAAACCGAAAGCGCCGCCGCTCGATCGTCATCGTTCTCTCATCGGTGGGTGTGGTCATCCTCGGCCTGGCCGCCATCGCCGGCTGGGTCGTCTACCAGACTCTGCAGGCCAAGTCGTCGCTCGAAACCGCTCAGACATCGGTCACCCAGATTCAGGTCGAGGCCACGAAGCTCGACGTCGCTGCTCTGCCGGCCTCAGTGGCGACGTTCCAGAGCGCCGCACACGACGCGGCCAGCCATACGAATGACCCGCTCTACCGGTTCGCCGAGGGCCTGCCGGTCGTCGGCCAGAACCTCACCGCGGTCAGGCAGCTCTCCGAGGCGCTCGACGAGATCGGCAGCCAGGCGCTGCCGCCCCTCATGACGGTGGCTTCGAGTGTGACACCAGATGCCCTGAAACCCGTCAACGGAAGCCTGAACGTTGCGCTGCTCACCCAGGGCGACGCCGCGTTGGCCGCGGCAGACACGGCACTGCAGTCGGCTCAGGCGACCGTCTCGGCGGTCGACACATCGGGCACGGTCGGCCAGATCAGCTCTGCCAAGACACAGTTCGTCACCGCACTCGGCAAGGCGCACGACGAGATCGGCACGGTTCGCGGAACCCTCGCGACTGTCGAGGGAATCCTTGGCATGAACGGCCCTCGTCACTACATTCTCGCCTTCTTGAACAACGCCGAGACCACAGGCCTCGGGGGTGGGCCGGCGTCACTGTCGATGCTCACGGTCGACAACGGCACCTTCGCCATCACCGATCAGGCGTCGAGCACCGACTTCCCCCTCAATGGCGGCTCGGTTCGCGACATCGACCAGAACCTGCTGAACATCTACTCCGCCGGGTTCGCGTCGACCCTGAACTGGTCGACGAGCCGCCCCGACTTTCCCACCGCGGCGCAGACCATCGAGGCGTTCTGGCAGAAGTACAAGGGCGGTACCGTAGACGGGGTCATCTCGATCGACCCGATCGCCCTCGGCGACATCCTCGGGGCGACTGGTCCCATGACCGTGCCGTCGACGGGTGATGTGATCAATTCACAGAACGCTGTACCACTGTTGCTGCATGACATCTACCTGCGGTACCCCGCGAGTGAGATCGAGCCGAAGACCGACGCGTTCTTCGCCGATGCCGCAAAGACCATCTTCACCGGCATCACGAACACGACCGCCGATCCGACGGCGCTGCTGAAGGCGGTCACCACGTCGATCGGAAGCGGCAACATCTTGGCCTGGAGCCCGGTCGACGCAGAACAGAAGATGGTGACCCAGGCCGGGCTCGATGGGGTGCTGCCGACCTCGGACGCCAAAGAAACCCTGGTCGGAACGTACTTCAGAGACGTGACCGTGTCGAAGACCGACTATTGGCTGCAGACCAGCAGCACGTTGAACACTGACGTGTGCACGAACACTCAGAACCCGACTTTCACGACGACCGTGACGCTGCATTCCACGATCACACCCGAAGAGGCGGCGACGTTGCCGAGCTTCGTGGTCGGCGCCAATTTCAAGGGGGCGAAGTTCAGCACCGAGGTGTACATCTACGGGCCGGTCGGCGCGACCCTCGGGTCTGCGGAGGTGGGTGACACCAGTGTCGACGCGACGGTCCGCTCGGGTGCATCCGACCTGAACCGGCCGGTCGCGCGGTACCTCGTCGATCTGGCACCGGGCGAAACGAACACCGTGACGGCGACCTTCAGCGGCGCCCCGGGCACCTACGGCCCACCAGTGCTCGCCGGCACCCCCATGATCAACGCCACTACCACGCAGGTGACCGCACCGGGCTGCAAGTGAGCCGGTCGGGCAACCGTCCGGTCGGGAAACCGCGGTCGGGTTCAATGAAAAGCGAATCCATCTCAGGCACGTAGTATTGGGCAATGCCTCATCGCCTCACTCGGGCAGTCTCGCTCGTCTACGACAAACTCGTTCGCTACCTGCTGAAGTTCGGCGTGGTCGGCGCCGTCGGTTACGTCGTCGACATCGCTGTCTTCAACGTCATGCTCGCGAGCGGATTCGGGCCGCTCTGGTCGAAAGTCATCTCTGTCGCCGTCGCGACGGTGCTGACCTGGTTCGGCAATCGCTACTGGACCTTTCGCGAGCACCGCCGCAGCAACTACATCAGGGAGCTGCTCGAGTTCTCGGTGGTGGCGGTCGCCGGCCTGCTGATCAACGTCGTCATGCTGTGGTTCACGCACTACGTGCTGGGATTCACCAGCGTGCTGGCCGACAACATCTCGGGCAACTTCATCGGTACCGGGCTCGCCACGCTGTTCCGTTTCGCCTTGTACCGCTACTGGGTCTTCGGGCACCACCGCAGCGGCATGGTCGAATCGGGTGACACGATCGAGGGCGACGAGCAGAAGGCTGAAGTCGCGGCGGCGGCGATTTTCGAAGACGACAGCTTCGCTGAAGCCGACGCGGCCCGTGACACGCCGAGCCATCCCTGACCGCACCCGCCTATACCCTGATCGTACCCGCCTATAATTGTGCGGTGCCAGAAGATCTCGAACTCGAACGCCTGCAAGCCCTCGAAAACCGAGTGACCGAGCTCGAGGCCGAACGCGACCGGCTGCAGGGCGAGCTCGACGCTGTGCTCAACCGCGCTACCGACCGGTGGCTCTCTGCTGCACAGTTCGAGTCGAAGGCGCTCGCTGCGATGCAACAGACGGTTTCCTGGCGTGTGACGAAACCGCTGCGTGCAGTGCGAAGCTTTCAGCCGGGTCGGCTCACCGGCCGGCGTAACGGATAGCTCCCGGTGCCTTCTTCGTACGACACGCTCAGGCCGCAGCCGCCGAGCGCTCAGACGACGGCGGCCCTGGGCCGCAGGCTCGCCTCCGCCGCGAGGGTGCTCATCGACGCCGACGCCGTTGGCCAATTGTCGGCGCGGGGCAACGGAGCTCTCGCCGACGCGCTCGCGCGCCACATTCAGCGCTCGAAATCTGATCGGCAACTCTGGCTTTTCCTGGTCGCCCTCACGGCGTCATTTCCCGATGTCGACGTTTTTCTCGAGGCCCGCCGCGCACTCGGTGTCTCGTCACCCGAATTCGCCCTGTCGGCCGTGCTCGAAAGCGTTCAGCAGTCGTTTCACCCGCTCGAGTGCCTCGACTACGATCTCGACATCGTGGTCGACGTTCCGGTCGTCGACGTCGACTTCTGCGCGAAATACAATCACAACACCGGAATCCAGCGCGTCGTTCGCGAGACGCTCTCGCGGTGGAATGGCGCGCATGAGCTCGTGCTCGCTTGCTGGTCGGCCGGTGACAACGGCCTTCGGCAGCTGTCGACGGTCGAACGGAGTCGAGTGGTCGACTGGGATGCCTGGAAGCAGACGCCGGAATCGGCGCGCCCCGCAGAGCCGCCGCCCGGCTTTCGCCCGCGGCTCGTCGTTCCCTACGGCACCATCGTTCTGCTGCCGGAAGTCGCCCGTGATGGCTATTGGTCTGCGTTGTCTGCCCTCGCCCGGTTCTCGGGAAACAGGGTCGGCATGATCGGCTACGACACGATTCCCATTGCGAGCGCCGACCTGATCGCCGACGGCGAGAGTGAGAAGTTCGCCAAGTACCTGTCGATCGTGAAGAACGCCGATCGCATTGCTGCCATCAGCGCGTCGGCCGCCGGCGAATTCCGTGGTTTCGCCCGCGCGGCGTCGGCCCAGGGCATCCCCGAGACCGAGGTCGTGAGCGTGCCCCTCGCGGTGCAGACGCCCGCACGCGGTTCGGAATCGGCTCACCGTTCGGCACCAATCCCGCGAACGGGCAGGCCGAGCTCGAAACTGGTCTTGATGGTCGGCAACCAAGAGGCCCGCAAGAACAATCTGGCGGTGCTGTTCGCCGCCGAATCGCTGTGGCGCGAGGGTATCGACTTTCGGGTGCGCATGATCGGCGGCGGCAAGTCTGCCTACACCCGTTTCGTCGACAGCGAAGTGAAGCGATTGAAGTCCGCCGGTCACGGCGTCGAACTGCTCCGCGGCGCCTCAGACGACGTGCTCGTCGACTCGTACGCCGAGGCGTACTGCACCGTCTTTCCGTCGACCCACGAGGGGTTCGGGCTACCGGTCGCCGAATCGCTCGCGATGGGCGTGCCGTCGATCACCACCGGCTACGGCAGCACCCTCGAGATCGCCGTGGGTGGGGGCTGCCTCACGGTCGACCCGAGGGATGACCGGCAGCTCATCGACGCGCTGCGCACCATTCTCACCGAGCCCGGGGTGCGCGAGCGTCTGGCCGGCGAAGCCGAGGCGCGGCCCCCGCGCGACTGGAACGACTACGCCGCCGACCTCTGGCGCGATCTCGTAGAACCATTGGAGCGTGACAAAAGGTGAGTACATCCGTCGTTCTGGGCCGCCTCGGCGTGCTGTCGAAAACGGTTCTCGGGCACGATCCGCGTGCCGGGAGCATCGACGAGTACCTGGGGTTGCTCGCCCCCGCGATCGAGGGTGACACTCACCTGCTCTGGCTCTCGCACGCCGCCATCTCGGCTGTTTTTCCGCTGCACGACGAGTTCGAGCGGTTCCGGCGCGACCAAGCCCTGAACGGCGCCTTGCCGGCGCTGCAGAAGCTGGTGAGCAAAGCGAAGCGCCCCCTTTCCCCGAACCGCAGTGTGGGCATCCGAATCGCCCACGACACGGTGATCGTCGACGTGCATCACACGGCGCGGACCGGTTTGGCGACGGGTATTCAGCGCGTCGTTCGGCAGACCATCCTCGAGTGGCAGGCCAAGCCCGAGGTTGAGCTGGTCGGATGGGATGCGAACTTCACGGGGCTCCGCCACCTCTCTGCCCCCGAGCGCGAAAACGCGCTGCACGGGTCGGTGCCGCGCATCGCCCGGCCACGCGAGTGGGTGCTCACCATTCCGTACGGCACGACGTACATCCTTCCCGAGCTCGCCATTGAGCAGGGGCGCACCGACCGCCTCTCCTGCCTGGCCGAATTCTCGGGAAATCGCACCATGGTGATCGGGTTCGACTGTGTGCCGCTCACCTCGTCGGAGACGGTGGGCGCCGGCATGTCGGCGGCGTTCGCCAACAACCTCTCGGCCCTCGCGCACTTCGATCGCATCTCGACCATCTCGAATGCCGCGGCCACCGAATACCGGGGGTGGAAGCAGATGCTCGCGGGAGCAGGACTGACCGGCCCCGAGATCGTACCGCTGCTACTGCCGAGCGTTGCCGAAGAGGTGTCGGCGGCCGATTTCGAGGTCGCTCGGGCGCGGCTGGTAACGGGGGATGCGCCGCTGGTCGTCTGTGTCGGCAGCCACGAACCGCGAAAGAACCACCTCGCCGTGCTGTACGCGGCCGAGCGTCTCTGGCGAGAAGGAGTCGAATTCCAGCTTGTCTTCATCGGCGGCAATGGCTGGAACGGTGACGCCTTCCGGCGCCAGCTCGAGCGGCTCGAGGCAGACGGCCGACCGGTCAAGGCCATCTCCGCTGTCTCCGACAGCCTGCTCTGGAGCGCCTACCGCCTGGCGTATCTCACCGTGTTCCCCTCGCTCAACGAGGGTTTCGGGCTGCCGGTCGGCGAGTCGCTCGCGGCGGGCACTCCGGTGGTCACGAGCGACTTCGGCAGTATGAAAGAGATCGCGATCGGTGGCGGAGCCATCTTCGTCGATCCGCGAGACGACGACAACATCTACGAAGGTTTCAAGTCGGGACTCGGTGACGCCGAATTGCACGCCCGACTCGTGGCAGAAACCGCCCTTTTGTCAGATCGCGGATGGTCGGACTACGCCGACTCGCTGTGGCAGTACTTCGTGCCCACGGGCCAACCATCAGGTGCCGCCTTGTAGTATCGACCAGTGGGATCGACCGAAATCCCCGGGAATGGGCACGAATTGGCGAGTGTAGCGCAGCAACGGGCTGAACGGTTGGCAGAGCTTCCGTTCGAGGTCTCGGTCAGTGCTGGCCCCAAATCGGTAGGCGGTTTCTTCGCCTCGATTCGCGAGATCGCCAAGCACCGCGAACTGCTCGACCTGCTCATCCGGCGCGAGCTCAAGTCTCGCTACAAAGACTCCACGCTCGGCTTTCTGTGGAGCCTGATCAAGCCGCTGGTGCAGTTGCTGATCTACTACGTGTTCATCGGAACCGTGCTCGGCGCGTCGCGCGGTGTTCCCGACTTCGCTATCTTCGTCTTCTCCGGCCTGACCCTCTGGGGGCTCTACGCCGAGACCATCTCCACTGGCACGGCCTCGATCATCTCCAACGGTGGGCTGATCAAGAAGGTCTACCTGCCGAGGGAGATATTCCCTCTCGCCTCGACCGGTTCGGCCATCTTCAACTTCCTGGTGCAGATGGTGGTGCTGCTGCTTGCGATCATCGTGCTCGGCCAGTTTCCGGTGTCGTGGAATCTGCTCTATGTGCCCGTCGCCTTCGTCGTTGTGCTGATCTGGGGCGTCACGTTCGCCGTGGTGCTCTCGGCGCTCAACGTCTTCCTGCGTGACATCCAGTATCTGGTCGAAGTCGCGATGCTGCTGTTGTTCTGGGCGTCACCGATCGTTTACTCGTGGACGCTGGTCGTGCAGTCGGTCAAGACCCACACCTGGCTGCTCGACGTCTATCTGCTGAACCCCATCTCCCTCGCGATGCTCGCCTTTCAGCGCGGTCTGTGGCAGGCCGGCAGTCAGACGCGTGTGCTCGGTGATCCCGGTAATCTGACCGTCGTGCCGCCCGTGCAATGGCCCGCCAACATGGATCTGCTGCTCGTACTCGCAACCATCGCCGGGCTCGTCGCCTTGTTCTTCGCACAGCGCATCTTCTCGCGCCTGCAGGGCAACTTCGCCCAGGAGATCTGATGACGGTGAGTGATGTGACCGCGAGCGGAACAGCAAACAGAGGCGGCGCGCAACTCCCCGTCGTGGTTCGGGCAGAAAACGTATCGAAGCGATTCGTCATCAGAAAAGAGAAGTCGCTCAAAGAGCGCATCGTGAATTTCGGGCGTTCGCAGAAGCACAAAGACGACTTCTGGGCCTTGCGCGACGTGAACTTCGAGATCACGGCCGGTACCACGCTCGGGCTCGTCGGGGCCAACGGCTCCGGAAAGAGCACGTTGCTCAAGGTACTCGGTGGCATCATCGAGCCCAACGATGGTTTCGTAGAGCGCCGGGGTCGACTGGCCGCCCTGCTCGAGCTCGGCGCGGGTTTTCACCCCGATCTCACCGGGCGCGAGAATGTCTACCTGAACAGCTCGATTCTCGGCCTGAGTCGCAAGCAGACCGACGAGTACTTTCAGTCGATCGTCGACTTCAGCGAGATCGAGGCGTTCATCGACACCCAGGTCAAGTTCTACTCCTCGGGCATGTACGTGCGGCTCGCGTTCGCAATCGCTGTGCACGTCGACCCCGACATTCTGCTGGTCGACGAGGTTCTGGCGGTGGGGGATGAGCCTTTCCAAGAGAAGTGCATGGCGAAGATCAAGGAGTTCCAGCAGGAGGGCCGCACGATCATCCTGGTCAGCCATTCGGCCTCTCAGGTGGAAGACCTCTGCGACCGCGTTCTTGTGCTCTCACACGGCAATGTGGTCTTCGACGGCGGGGCCACCGACGGTATTGCGGCGCTGCGAGAGTCGTTCGATCGCTGACGCGCTGCCGCACTAGCCCGCGACAGATCGAGGTGGCGGGCCGAGAGGCAGCGGGCCGAGAGGCAGCGGGTCGATTTTGACCTTGGTGGCGAGCAACACCAGCAGCAGAAAGTTGCCTTCGACGATGAGCCGGCTCTCGGTGAGGCTCTGGATGACGAGGGCCGCCAGCACGAGCAGCGGTAAGAGTGCGATGGCCTGGTAGGGCGTCGGTACGCCAACCACGGGTGAGGTGGGCCCCCGCCGGCCGGAGGCTCCGCGCGCCGTTTGCGGCGTGGGGAGTGGCCCTAGGGGAGGGTCGACGGCCATCCACCAGGACCGCACAGCCGTGGCTGCGATCAGACACGAGAAGACGAACAGACCGACCAGGCCGAGCTGCAAAAAGACGTCGATCCAGGCGTTGTGAGCCTGCAGATACACGGTTCCGTTGATGACGATGAGGTTCTTGAACGGCTCGGCCCAGGGCGCCCAATAGCTCACCCAGCCCCAGCCGAGAACCGGATGCTGCCAGGCCAGGTTCAGCACCGTGTTCCAGATCTCGACGCGGCCGGTCAGTGTGTCGCCGCGGTGCAGCAGCGGAAAGAGATGGTCGGAGAGGTTCAGGGTGACGACGACGAGGCCGAGCAGCCCGACGAGGCCGATCGGATACATGATCAGCCGCTTGGGCACGGGCACCCGACGGATGATCATCGCGACCACGAAGACGAAGGCCACCCCGATGGTCGCCAAGAGCACAGTCGCCGAACGGGTCAGAGCGTGTTCGAGCAGTGCCACGCCGATCCAGAAGGCTGCCGTGAGGGGCGGCCGGGTCTTCTCGACGAGCTCGATCGTGAAGACGATGAGCGCGAGCAATACCAGAAACGCGAGCAGGTTGCGGTTGCCCACGATGCCCTGAATCGCTACGCCGTTGAAGAGGTTGCCCTCGCTCCATTGGTAGTCGCCCGGCGGCTGGTGCCACGGGTCGAGCAGCCACGGTGCGCCCACCGGATGGCGAACGAAGAGAGCCACAATGAGCTCGAAAACGAGGGAGAGGCCCAGTAGCCAGCGCAACGCCGTTCCTAATGCGCGCAGAATCTCGAGCCACGAGAACGACACGGCGAGAAAGAACCCCGCGATGGCGGCCAGCCACTGCGACGTGATGCCGAGAACCGTCGCACTCGGGTACTGCGACCAGATGATCGACGCCGTGCAGAGCACCAGAAACGCAACCAGTGGCTTCGAGTACCGCGAGAGTGGTAGCGACGCCGCGCGATGACTGCGCACCAGCGAGACGACGCACGCCGCGGTCAGTGCGACGACGAGCACGATGAAGGCCGGCCAGCCGAGCAGGCTCTGCCAGGCATCCCCGCCGAGGGCGGTGAACAACACCAGCCCGGCGAGGCGGATGCGGCCGGGCGGGGCGGGGCGGGCATCCGTCATCGCCGGCATCGGCCGCGGGGAGGTGGCCTGCGCTGGGTCGAAGGCGGGGGAGCTTGGCATCAGGCACTAAGGCTACCCAGGGCCTTGCTGACAGGATGCCTTACCGGCTCCAATCGTTATACCAAGGAAGCAAATGGGCCCACTCCTGCGGGTGGGGAGGGACGTTACACGAAGGCAGCAAACCCCGTGATGGAACGGCCGACGATGAGCGTGTTCATCTCGCGTGTGCCTTCGTAGGAATACAGCGCCTCGGCGTCGGCGAAGTGGCGCGCCACGTCGTACTCCAGCACGATGCCATTGCCGCCGAGCGCCTCGCGGCACCAGGCCACGGTTTCGCGCATTCGCGCCGTGGCATAGGCCTTGGCCAGCGCGGAGTGCTCGTCACGCTGGGTGCCTTCGTCGAGCATCTGCGACACGCGCACCACCATGGCCAGGCTCGCGGTGATGTTGCCGAGGCTCTTCACGAGGAGGTCTTGCACGAGCTGGTGCGAGGCGATCGGCTTTCCGAACTGTACCCGCTGCTTGGTGTACCGAACGGCGGCCTCGTAGGCGCCGATCGAGTTGCCGACCGATGCCCAGGCCACCTCTGCGCGAGTGAGACGCAGTACCCTGGCGGTGTCTTTGAAGCTTTTGCCGTTCTGCAGGCGCAGCGACTCGGGCACTCGCACGTTCTCGAGCGTGATGTCGGCGTTCTGCACGATGCGGAGGCTCTGTTTGCCCTCGATCTTGGTGGCGGTGTAGCCAGGGCTGTCGGTCTTCACGATGAACCCCTTCACCTGGCCGTCTTCGGCGCTCTTGGCCCAGATGATGGTGATGTCGCTGAAGGTCGCGTTGCCGATCCAGCGCTTCGAGCCGTTGAGAATCCAGTCGCCGGTCTCGGCGTCGCGGCTTGCGACCGTGCGCAGACCCTGTGCCGAGTCGGAGCCGGAGTCGGGTTCGGTGAGGCCGAAGGCGCCCACGATGTCGCCCGCCGCCATCTTCGGCAGCCATTGCGCTTTCTGCTCGTCGGAGCCGGCGACACTGATCGAGCCCATGGCCAGACCGTTGTGCACGCCGACGTGCGTGGCGATCGAGGCGTCGACACGGGCGAGTTCGAGCGCCACGAACCCGCGGAAGACGGCCGAGTTCTCGAACGTCTTCGTCTCTTTCCAGGCGAATCGGTACAGCCCCAGTTCGGCGAGGCGCTTGATCACCTGGTGCGGAAACTCTGCGCGCTCCCACAGGTCGTTCACGAGTGGCTTCACCTCGGTTTCGAGGTACGACCGGAGGGCGGCGAGAGACTCCTTCTCCTGCTCGGTGAGCAAGTTGTAGTAGCCGTAGAAATCGCTGACCAGAGGCTCGAAAGCGGTGGTCTGTTCGTGTATGAGAGTCATGGTCGATCATCCATTCGCGTGCTCTGAGGCGGTAGACACTGCACCGGGTCCCGTCGAACGGAGGCTCCGCGCGTCGCTCGCGACGTTGGGAGGGTTCGATGGGGAAAAACCGTCGTCAGCCTAAGACCCGGTCAAGGCGCGTCAAACCTCATTGGTAGTTTTGTATAAGACTCGCTCGGGGAAGGTTCACCATGTTTGTGCAGATCACCAACACGCCTAGAGACTACGCCTGGGGGTCTGCGCGGGCCATCACCGATCTGCTGGGTCTGCCGCCCACCGGCAAGCCCGAAGCCGAGCTGTGGCTGGGGGCGCATCCGGGCTCACCGAGTGTGATCGTGCATCCGGAGCAGACCGGTGGGGCGGCGACGCTCGCCGAGTGGATTACGAACGACCCCGCGCGTGCCGCCGGTTCGCACGGGCATCTCCCATTTCTGTTGAAGATCCTCGCCGCCGACTCGCCGCTTTCGCTGCAGGCGCATCCCACACTCGGCATGGCCAAGGCAGGGTTCGAGCGCGAAAACGCCGCAGGTCTCGCAGCCGACGCGCCGAACCGCAACTACAAAGACGCGCTGCACAAACCCGAGGTGATCTTCGCGCTGAGCGAGACCTTCGATGCGCTCTGCGGCTTTCGGCCGGTCGACGAGATCCGCGGCGTGATCGCTGTGCTGAAGGCAGCGGATGCCCGTTCCGCCGTACCCGAGCCCGAACCGTTGGCTGCACTCGAGTCGCAGTTGCGCGGATCTTCAGCCGAGGCGCTGCGCACGAGCGTGGAATGGCTGCTCTCGGGCTCGGAGCAGGTGGTTGCGCTGGTGGCGCAGGTCACGGCGCTGGTCGGAGCAGACGGGGTTCTCACAGCGGCCGCCGGCGCTGGCGAATCGAACGAGTTCGGCGACGCGCTCGACACCGTGCGCTCACTCGCGGCCGAATACCCGGGCGATCCCGGAGTGGTCTTGTCGCTGCTGCTCAACCGCGTGACGCTGAAACGCGGCGAGGCGCTGTATTTGCCGGCCGGCAACATCCACGCCTATCTGCGCGGGCTAGGCGTCGAACTGATGGCCGCGTCAGATAATGTGCTGCGCGGCGGGCTCACCCCCAAATACATCGACGTGCCCGAGTTGCTTCATGTGCTGCACTTCGAGTCGGTACCCGTGCCCTACCTCGAGCCCGAGCATCCGGCCGCAGGGGTAGAGGTGTACCAGCCCGACATCATCGACTTCGTGCTCGTGCGCGTGGCCCTCGGTGGGGCATTCTCGAGCGCGACCACTGCGTCGTTCACCCCCGACGGCCCGGCCATCGTCATTTGCACGGCCGGAGCGGTCACGGTCTCGTCGTCGACGGGCTCGGTCGAGGTTACGCGCGGCGAATCGTTCTACATCACTCCCGCCGAGGGCGCCCTCACTTTCGTGGGCGCCGGCGAACTCTTTCTCGCCGCTCCGGGCGCCGCGGCCTGACTCCCGGATCGAGACCATTCCCTCTGTGAGACTGCTGCGCCTGTGCGACTGCTGCGCCGAAAGGAGGCGGCTAGGCCTGCCTCATTTCGGCGCAGGCGACTCACTCGGCGCGGGCGAAGCTACTGCCGCAGACCCAGGGCGAAGGTGGGCTCGGGCTCGGGCGCAGTATCTGTGACGCTGAACGTGCGCCGATAGGCGGCGGGAGTCGTGCCGAGAACCTTCACGAAGTGATGCCGCATCACGGCGGCCGACCCGAAGCCTGTCTCGGCGGCGACCGACTCGAGACCGAGGTCACTCTGTTCGAGCAGGAGCTGGGCGCGGATGAGGCGCTGCTTGTTGAGCCATGCGGCCGGAGTGGTGCCGAGGTCGGCCCGAAAGCGGCGCGCGAAGGTGCGCCCCGACATGAGGGCACGGCGGGCGAGTTCGTCGACCGGGAGCTCTTGGTCGAGATGGTTCAGCATCCACTCCGTCACGTCGGCGAATGAGTCGCTCTGCACCGGGGCCACGGGGGTGGCGATGTACTGCGACTGGCCGCCCGAACGCTGGGGCGGAACCACCATGCGCCGAGCGATCACGTTTGCGGCCGCGGCGCCGAGCTCGGTGCGCACCAGATGCAGGCACGCGTCGATTCCGGCGGCCGTGCCCGCACTCGAGATGACGTGACGGTCTTCGACGAAGAGCACGTCGGGGTTCACCACGGTGAGGGGGTAGTCAGCGGCAAGGCGGGCCGCGTGCATCCAGTGCGTGGTCGCCGTGCGGCCGTCGAGAATGCCGGCCACAGCGAGAGTGAAGGCCCCGCTGCAGACGCTCAAGATCCAGGCGCCGCGGGCTTCTGCCTCGCGCAGCACCCGTACGACCTCCGGATGCACGGGCTGGTCGATCAGGTGAGCCGGAACCGCTATCAGGTCGGCGTCGTCTGCCGCGGCGAGCCCCTCGGTGATCAGCATGGTGTATCCGAGGCTCGTGGAGACCGGCCCCGGCTCAGGCGTCACGATGTGAAAGTCGAAGGCGGGGCCGCCCATGTCGCTGCGGTCGATGCCGAAGACCTCGCACACCACGCCGAACTCGAAGGGGGCGACGTGGGGGAGGGCGAGCAGAACCACTTTTTTCAGCATGGTGGCAGCTTATCTAGCACCATCGATAAACCGCCATAACTTTCCGGCAAACGCCTCGTGTCGAAACCTTAGATGCGCAGTTGAGGGTTTACGATCTGCGACTTGACGTAAGCGAACTACACGGCTGTAATTACTCATAGGGGTTTTCTAGAAAGACTCGGCACGCCGAAGCTTGAGAGAAGGGAGGGCGTGATATGTCGCCAGATGTGAATCCAAGACCGATCGCAGGCCTTCACGCGGGGGCTCCAGACGACTGGTTCGTCGATCCCATCAACCTGGGGGTTCCCGGTGTCAGGCAACCGTCTATCGGTGCCGATGACAACCAACTCGCCTGGCAGACAGATTCGCTGTGTGCGCAGACCGATCCCGAGGCGTTCTTCCCTGAAAAGGGCGGATCGACTCGCGACGCCAAGCGCATCTGCCAGACCTGCGAAGTCAAGGCTCAGTGCCTCGAGTACGCGCTCGCGAATGATGAGCGGTTCGGCATCTGGGGCGGGCTCTCTGAGCGTGAACGCCGCAAGTTGCGTAAGCAGGCCGGCTAGGCACGCAGGCCGAGTGAGACCGAGACTGGTCGGCACTGAGGCTCGTCAGCTCTGACGCTGGTCAGTACCGAGGCTGGGCGGCAGCGAAGCGGGTCAGCACTCAGGCCTGTTCCTCGCGCACGCACGCATTTCCCGCAGACTCAACCGGCGGCTCGCCGGGCGGCAATCCGGTTTCGGGCAGGCCCGCGTCTAGAGTCGAGTGGATGCAAGCCCGAGTAACTGCCGTACTGGTCGCCCACAATGGGGCCGAGCGTCTCCCGCGAACGCTCGCGGCTCTTCGCGCCCAGACGCGACAGCCCGACTCGCTGATCGTGGTCGATGTGGCGTCGACCGACAGCACCGCGAAGTTGCTCACCGAAATGCAGCCGACCGGGTTCTTGTCGGCATCGTCTCGTCTTTCGTTCGGTGTCGCTGTGACGCATGCGCTGGGTGTCGTTCCTCCACCTGGCTCCGACGACGAATGGCTGTGGCTGCTTGCCCACGACACCGCGCCCGAGCCCGGGGCGCTCGCCGCCTTGCTTGCGGCCGTCGAGGTGAACCCTTCCGTCGCCGTCGCCGGGCCCAAGCAGATGGAGTGGGACGACTCGGCGTTCATCGCCGGTTTCGGGGAGTCGCTGACCCGCTTCGGCGCCAGCGTGCCGATCGTCGAGCGTGAGCTCGACCAGGCGCAACACGAGCGCATGAGCGATGTGCTCGGCCTCGGAGCCGCGGGCATGCTGGTGCGTCACACGGTTTTCAACCAGCTCGGCGGATTCGATCCGGCTCTGCCGACGGCCGACAACGGCCTCGACTTCTCGATTCGGGTACGTCTTGCCGGCCACCGCGTGATTGCCGTGCCCTCGGCCAAAGTCGCGACGGCAGGCGATGGTCTCTCCGGGCCTGGCACGTCGATCAAGGGTTCGCAGCGCCGCAAGCGCCAGACCACAAGGCGCTCGGCGCAACTGCATCGCCGGCTGGTGTACGCCCCGGCGTTCGCCGTTGTCTTCCACTGGCTCTCACTCGTGCCGCTCGCGGTGCTGCGCTCCCTCTTCCAGGTGCTGCGCAAGCAGCCCGGCGCCGTGGCAGGAGAGTTCGCGGCCGCATTCAAGACGGCGTTCAGCGGGCGGGTCGGTGCGGCTCGGCGGTCGATTCGAACAACGAAGCATGCAGGTTGGGCCTCACTCGCGCCGCTCCGTGTGCCCGGGGCTGAGGTGCGCCGACGCAACGCGCTCGTACGCGAACTGGCTCTCTCGAAGGCCCGCGGGTCTCGTGAGGAGTTGCAATTCTTCTCCGGCGGCGGGGCTGCGATCGTGGCGGCAGCAGCGGTGCTCGGGCTCGTGCTCTTCTTCCCGCTCTTCGGTGCGAACGCCATCGTCGGTGGCTCGTTTCTGCCGCTCGGCGCAGACCCGGCCGGGCTCTGGGCGCAAGTCGGGTACGGCTGGCGTGATCTCGGCCTCGGGTTCACCGGAGCATCCGACCCGTTCGCGTACATTCTGGCGATCTTCGGTTCACTGACGTTCTGGTCGCCTTCGGCCGCGCTCGTGGTGCTTTATCTCATCGCCTTTCCACTGGCCGCGCTCGCTGCATGGTTCTGCGCGGCGAAGTTCACCAACCGCCAGGGTCTGCGCGTCTTCGCCGCCATTCTCTGGGCTCTCGCCCCGCCGTTTCTGGCCGCGCTGGATGGAGGCCAGGCCGGCGCGATCATCGCCCATCTCCTGCTGCCCTGGCTTTTTCTGGCCGGGATTTCGGCCGCGCGTTCCTGGTCGTCGTCGGCGATCGCCTCGCTGCTGTTCGCCGGTGTGATCGCGGCGGCGCCTTCGCTCTGGCCGGCTCTGATTGTGCTCTGGCTGGGTGCCGTCATCGTCTCGCGCCGCGCTGCCATGCGCTACGTCGGCATTCCTCTTCCGGCGCTCGTGCTGGTTGCTCCGCTCGCCTGGGAACAGCTGCAGCGCGGCAACATCTTCGGGCTCTTGGCCGATCCCGGCCTGCCGAACGCGCACACTCCCACGAGCCTGCTCGATCTGCTGCTCGGTCTGCCCGAGTCGGGTGTCGGCGGCTGGGCGAGCATCGGCTCGTCGGTGGGAATGAGTTCTGACACGGTGATGCTGATCGCGTTCATCCTGCTCGCCCCGCTCGCGCTGCTGGCCGTGGTATCGCTCTTCCTTCGACGCTCGGGTATCGCAGCGGTTGCGGCCGTGGTCGGAATTCTCGGGTTCGCCACGGCGGTCGCCGCGACGCTCATCTCGGTGAGTTCGACGGGCTCGCTCGAGATCTCGGTGTGGCCGGGCGCGGGGCTCAGCCTGTACTGGCTCGGACTGGTCGGTGCGGCCACGTTCGGCCTGTCGACGTTCAAGCGCTTCGCGAGCCTTCCTGCGGTGCTGGCGGCGTTCGCGATTGCGATTCTGGCAGTTCCGGTCGCCACGTCGACCCTGACGGCCACGAGTGATGTGCACTCGAGCACGGGTCAGTCGTTGCCCGCGTTCGTCACGGCTGAGGCCGCATCGAACCCGCGGGTGGGAACGCTGGTGCTGAATCCGCAGTCCGATGGGGGGCTCGCGGCATCCATCGTTCATGGAACGGGCGCCACTCTCGAAACCCAGTCGACGCTGGCCGCCACCACCAGCACGGTGACGCCCGAGGCGCAGAACGTGGCCGAGCTCGTGGGCAACCTCGCTTCGCGCAGCGGAACCGACGCCAGCGTGCAACTCGCCCAGCTCGGCATCGAGTTCGTTGTTCTCGCACCGCCCTCAGTTTCGAGTGCGACTCCGGATGCTCAGGCCGTGGTAGCCCGTTCGAAGAGCGCCTTCGACAGCAATGCATCGCTCACCTCGATCGGCCAGACGTTCGCGGGCGAACTGTGGGAGATCACGGGCACGCCCGGATTCTCGGCTTTGCCGCCGATCTCGCCCACCAACACCGGTACCTCCGCAGGGCTGTTGATTCTGATCATCCAGGCCATCGTCTTCGGGCTTGCACTGCTGTTGGCGCTGCCGGCCGGGCGGCTCGAGGCGCACGGGCTGCGTGCGGCGACCACACTCGATGAGGTGGGAGCGGGGCCTGACGGTGGCACGGGCAGGCGTGCCGTGGCTGGTGCTGGTGCTGGTGACGGTGCTCGGGTGGGCGATGGCGCTGACGCCACGGAGGATGCGAACGTAAGCGGCAACGGCAACGGCAACGGTGGCGCGGGCGCGGGCGCAGCCGCTGACGTGGGCGATGGCGCTGATGCGGCGCATGCGAACACGCGCGGCGACGCTGGCGGGCCCGGCGAGCCGGGCGGTGCCCGAGGTGACGGTGCGATTCCGGCGGAATCTGCGCCGGCTGAGTCGGCATATGACCCTTCCGACGACGAGCTGCAAATTGACCGAACCGATCAAGAGCTGCCAACCGTAGTAGTCGGAGAAGGGGTGCGACGTGGCGAGTGATTTCGATGAGAACGCGCCCGTGACGAACGAGCCCGCGGGCAATGTTCCGGATGAACGGCACACGGCCGAATCGGAGGCCGTCGTCGCCCCCGATGCAGCACAGGATTCCCCGGCGCCGGAGCCTGCGCCCCGCGAGGAGGCCACTTCAGAGAACACGATGGTCAAGCCGCCCAAACCCACCAAGGCCAAGACACCGAAGCCCCCCAAGGTTACGGCTCCGAAAGCCGCGGTCACGAAGACGCCGCGGTCGGCGGCGACAGCCGCCGCCGGCAGGCGCGCGGCAGCCCGTACGGGCATCCGTATCGCAACCAGTGTCGTGGTGCTCGCGCTCGGAGCCGCCACCGTCGGTGCCGCGGCCGTGCTCTCGTTGCCCACCGTTGCCACAGGGGTGCCGAGCGTGGTGGTCACCCCCGTGGCATCCGACCAGACCCGCGTCTGCCCCGGGCCGTTCTTGGGGCCCGCCGACCCTTCGTCCTCGGGCGGCGGCAACGGCGCGCTTTCGCTCGTGTCGCTCGGCACCCCCACCCTCATCGGCGGCATCGTGCCCGCCGGCGACACGATCACCACCGGTACGCTGTCGACTCCGGATGCTGTGGCCGGCCCCTCGCAGTCCACGACCCTCACCGCCCCGGGTTCGAGCGGCACCCTGCTCAGCGGCAGTCAGTCGCAGCAGATCACCAACCCAGACCTCGCGGGTCTGGCGAGTTCGGAATGCTCGGAGGCTGCGGCCGACACCTGGCTGGCCGCGGGGTCTACCGTCACGGGGCGCTCGACGTACCTGATTCTGTCGAACCCGACCGCCGTACTCTCGACGGTGTCGGTGTCGATCTTCGACGAGACCGGGGTGGTGAACGCACCGGGAACCAGCGGCATCACGGTGCAGCCGCACTCGCAGCGGGCACTATCGCTGGCCGGGTTCGCTCCCGATGTGGTTTCGCCGGTCATCCACGTCACCGCTGCCGGCGGCACCGTTCTCGCCTCGCTGCAGCAGAGCGTGATTCGCGGGCTGACGCCGGGCGGTATCGATGTTGCCGGCCCCACCGGAGCCCCGGCGCTCTCTCAGACCATCGCCGGAGTGCAGATCGTCAGCACGAGTGCTATCGCCGAGCAGGCGGCAGACCCGGCCTCGAGCGACCTGCCCGCGGCGCTGCGCGTGTATGTGCCCGGTTCGGCCGGCGCCACACTGACCGTCACGATGAAGAGTGAGACGCTCGGTGTCGCCGATACCACCGTGAGCTACAGCGCCACCGGGGGAGTCGTGACCGACTTTCCGTTCCCGTCGTTGACCGACGACACCTACAGCGTCGTCGTCTCGTCAGATCAGCCCGTCGTGGTCGGTGCCCGGTCTGCCGTGGTCAGCGGCGGCGTCGATTTCGCCTGGTATCAGTCGAGCCCGCCGATCGGCGGCACCTTCATGTTCGCCACCGCGACCGGCCCGAACCCGCGCCTGCAGCTGGTGAACACCACGAATACGGATGCCGCGGTGACACTCACCCCGACAACCGGCGCCGTGACTCCGATCACGCTCACCGTCGCGGCGAACAGCGCCACCGGTCAGGCCGTGACCGCGAACACGTCATACACGGTGGTGACATCGGCGCCCCTGATGGCGTCGGTGGGGTACCTGGGCGATGGACTGATCTCGGCCTTCAGCGTGAGCCCGGCGAGCCCGTTGGCGGCGCCGATCACCATCTACTCCGGCACGGGCGGCTGAGCCGGGTTTCTTGCTCGACTCAGAAGTGGCGAAAGCGGTCGGGCGCCAGATCCCACGGGTCTTTGCCGAGCAACTCGGCGACCGCGCGAAAAACGCAGCTCTCGATGATCATCCGCTTGTGCAATTCGTCATCGCGGTGCAGTTTCGACAGGCGCTGAATCGGCAGCCGATACAAGATGATGCGATTGCCGATGACGCTCCAGCGTTCGACCGGGGCGCCGTCAGCGGGCATCCCGAGCGGTACAGCACCGATCTCGAAAATCACATCTGCCAGCTCTTCGGGCCACACACCTTTAAGATAGTCGGCTGTCGACGCGACGGTCATTTCGAAGAGGTCGATACGCGTGCGCAGCGGTGGCAGATGCGGCCCGGTCACCGATGATCGCAGGGTGCGCCCATGGCGGTTGCGATACCGACCGGCGGAGGTCTTCGCTGAACTATTGCGCCGTGAACGTGGCATGCATGCAAGCCTAGAGGGTGCCGCGCGACGTGGGCACCCTCCTGCGCTGGTCTGTGAGACTTCTTGGCGCACCCTCTTACGGCGCGCCCGCCAGGCCGATCGACCCTCGGCGATTTAGTGTGGAGAGGATGATCACCAGAACCTGCTCGCGCGTGTCATGCCAAGGCGAAGCCATCTCGACGCTCACCTATGTTTACGCCGATTCGATGGCGGTTCTCGGCCCGCTGAGCATGCAGCACGAGCCGCACAGTTACGACCTCTGCGCGCGGCACTCCGAACGGCTGTCGGCGCCGAAGGGCTGGCAGGTCATGCGATACGTCTCCGTCGGCAACGACATCTGAGTTCATGGCTTTCTGCGCGAGACTCGCGCGGAAAGCGTCGCCGATGGGCGGCATTCAGGGTGGGTCTCCTCATTCTGCACAGCCGCGCTGCGGCAGACGTTCTGCACAGCCATCTGCCTGACGGACCGGATCGGGTCGTGGTGAGCGATAATGAGTGCATGACTTTTGCTCCCTCACTCAGCATCGCTCTGCCCTTCAAAGTTCGAGACCTCACCCTCGCCGAAGCCGGCCGGCACCAGATTCGCCTCGCCGAGAACGAGATGCCGGGGTTGATGGCCCTGCGCGAAGAGTTCGGCGCATCGAAGCCGCTCGCCGGCGCTCGCATCATGGGGTCGCTGCACATGACCGTGCAGACCGCCGTTCTCATCGAAACGCTCGTCGAGCTGGGCGCGCAGGTGCGCTGGGTGAGCTGCAACATCTTCTCCACTCAAGACGAAGCCGCCGCGGCCATCGTGGTCGGGCGTGATGGCACGCCAGACGCACCGAACGGCGTACCGGTGTTCGCCTGGAAGGGCGAAACCCTTGAAGAGTACTGGTGGTGCACCGACCAGGCCTTCGACTGGAGCGCCGAGGCCGCCGAAGCCGGCGAGACCTTCATCGGCCCGAACATGATCCTCGACGACGGCGGTGACGCCACCTTGCTCGTGCACAAGGGGCGCGAATTCGAGCTGGCCGGTGCCGTTCCGGCGGCTACCGAGTCTGACACCTTCGAGTACACCGTCATTCTCGACCTGCTGCGCCGTTCTCTCGAGCAGGCGCCGAATCGGTTCACGACGATCGCCGCCGACATGCGCGGTGTCTCCGAAGAGACCACCACGGGCGTGCACCGTCTGTACGAGCTGGCTGCCGCGGATGCACTGCTCTTCCCTGCGATGAACGTGAACGATTCCGTCACCAAGTCGAAGTTCGACAACAAGTACGGCATTCGGCACTCCCTGCCCGACGGACTGAACCGCGCCACCGACGTTCTCATCGGTGGAAAGGTCGCTTTCGTGGTCGGCTACGGCGACGTGGGCAAGGGCGCGGCAGAGGCACTTCGCGGTCAGGGCGCCCGCGTCATCGTCAGCGAGGTCGACCCGATCAACGCCTTGCAGGCCGCGATGGACGGCTTTCAAGTCGCCCGCCTCGAATCCGTTCTCGCAACGGTCGATATCTTCGTCACCGGCACCGGCAACCAGCACGTCATCACCACCGAGCACCTGCTCGGCATGAAGCACCTCGCCATCGTGGCGAACGTCGGTCACTTCGATGACGAGATCGACATCGCGGGCCTCGAGCGCATCGAGGGTGCGGTGAAGGTCGAGATCAAGCCGCAGGTGCACGAGTGGCGCCTGCCCACCGGCCGTTCGGTGCTGATTCTCTCCGAGGGGCGCTTGATGAACCTCGGCAACGCGACCGGCCACCCGAGCTTCGTGATGAGCAACTCGTTCACGAACCAGGTGCTCGCCCAGATCGAGCTCTGGGGCAGCCCCGAGAACTACCCGGTGGGCGTCTATACGCTGCCGAAGATCCTCGACGAGAAGGTCGCGCGACTGCACCTCGACGCTCTGGGGGTAGAACTGACCGTTCTGACACCCGAGCAGGCCGCGTACATCGGCGTCAGTGTTGATGGTCCTTACAAGGTAGATCACTACCGGTACTAGCCCCAAAGCGCTCGGGGGTCAGCGCTCGGGAAAGCCGTGGGGAAGGCCGCCGAGAACGGGGGCGAGCCGGGCCAGTCGGGCACGCTCGAGTTGCAGTGCGGCGTACTCCCGATCGCGACGAAGAGCCGCGATGCCAGTGAGCAGCGCCTCGGGGTGGGCCCACGCCGGCAGGGGAGTGACGTAGGGAGCGGCCTCGGCCAGCAGGTGCGCAGCGTGGCGGGCGCGGGCATCCGGAGTCATTCGCGGCGCCTCGGCGAGAAACTGGGCGATGCGCCGTGACAGCCGGTCGGGCAGCTTCGCCACATCGGCCACCTGCGCCCAGCCCAGAAGGGGCGGCGGCACCGGCTGGGCGTTCGAGACGAGCCGCGGCACCCGTTCGTACTGGCTGAACGTTCCGGCCAGCAGATCGCCGAGCCGCTTCGACTTGGCGTTCAGCAGCGACACGATGATGGCGATGCCGCCGAAGGTCAGGTAGATCTCGAGCACGCCGGTGAGCGCCCGAATGAAGGCGTGCCGAAATGAGGATGCTCCGCCGTCGTCACGAACGACGCGGGCGCCGATCGCGAGCTTGCCCACCGAGCGCCCCCGCATCAGCGTCTCGACGGCCGTCGGCACCACCACGATGCAGAGCACGAGCGTCGAGAGCACCAGAGCGGTGGACAACGCCGAATCGGCGCCCGACGTATTCACCCACACCGACAGCAGCAGCACCAGAAGTACGAAGAGCGTGAGCGAGACGAGCACATCGATGATGCCGCCGGCCACCCGCAGAATGAAACTCGCCGGTCGCACATCGAGGGCGACGGCCTCGCCGGTGACCAGAAGTTCGTCGTTGTACTCGAGCGAGTGCGCCGCGGCCGTCGGAGCGAGAAGTGGCTCTGCCATGGCTATCATCTAAGCAGATGGATCTCGACGCGTATTCAGCAATTCATCGTGACGAATGGAGTCGTCTCGATGAACTCGGCCGACGCCGCGCATATTCGGGCGCCGAAGCCGACGAGCTGATCGAGCGGTACCAGTCGGGCGCCACCGAGCTCTCCGCGTTGAAGACGTCGGCGGGGTCGACGATCGCCGGCGACCGGCTCTCGGTTTCGCTCTCGCGGGCCCGTCAGCGGTTCACCAGCGGCAACTCGAACCTCTTCGCGGCCATTCCCGAGTTCTTCGCGCTGCGGTTGCCGGCGGCGCTGTACCGGTTGCGCTGGGTCATTCTCGTGGTCGCCGCCGCCACGATCGTTGTGAGCGTGCTCTATGCCTTCTGGGTGCTGAACGATCCCCAGGTGCTCGCGAATTTCGGCACCGACGAGCAACTGCAGAAGTTCGCCCAGAACGACTTCGTGAACTACTACTCCGAGAACCCGGCGGCCTCGTTCGCCGGCCAGGTGTGGACCAACAACGCCTGGCTCACCGCCCAGTGCGTGGCCTTCGGCATCGTCGGCGTCTACGTGCCCTACCTCTTGCTGCAGAACGCCATGAACATCGGCGTCTCGGCGGGCGTGCTCTTCCACCTCGGCCGCGGCGACGTGTTCTTCGCCTACATCCTGCCGCACGGGATGCTCGAATTGACGGCCATCTTCGTGGCCGCGGCCGCAGGTCTCCGCATCTTCTGGGCCTGGATCGCCCCCGGCGCGCGCACGCGCGGGCAGGCCCTCGCGGAGGACGGGCGGGCCCTGTTCACCGTCGCCATCGGCCTCATCTTCGTGCTGCTGGTTTCGGGCATCATCGAGGGGTTCGTGACGCCGCAGCCCTGGCCGTGGCCGATCAAGATCGGCATCGGCGCCCTGGCGCTCGCCGCGTTCCTCTTCTACATCCTCTTCGTGGGCGGACGCGCCTCTCGTGCAGGCCACACCGGCGACCTCGCCGATTTCGACGCGGGCGCCAAGCGCCTCGTCGCCGCCTGACCCGGCCGAGCCCGCGTGCCCTCCCCCCGCGTCCTCCCCCTCCCCCCTCCCCGGGCCCCGACACGCCGGGCCGCGATTCATCGGGGTTGCGCAAAAGCACCTCCACGAGCCTCTCGAGGTGCTTTTGCGCAGCGACGCGCCGTGCAGCGCGCGCGCGCCGGGCAGCGCGTGGCGGACCCTGCGGGTCAGAGGCGGCCGGCGGCCTTGAGGGCGAGGTACGCGTCGGCGACAGCGGGCGGGAGATCCGCGGGCGCACCCGTGACCACCTCGGCACCGAGTTGGCGCACAGCGGCAGACACCCGCGCTGTATCGAGGAGGGCGCGCTCGGCCGCGGCTGCGATGTACGTCGAGGTGCGATCATCCCGAACCGTCACCGCGGCGAACGTCGAGGGGTCGGTCACCGACGCCACCAGCACGGTATGCCGCTGCGTCAGTTGAGGCAAGGCGGCGAGCAACCCGTGCGACGAGCCGGGCGTCTCGATCGAGGTGAGCAGCACGACGAGGGCGCGCTGGTTGGTGATCTGGCGCACCTGCGCGGGGATCGACGACCAATCCATTTCGAGAAGCTCGGGTTCGACCGGGGCCAGCGCATCGACGATCGCCGAGAGCAGGGCGGGGCCGGTGGCGCCCTGCACGCGGGCGCGGGTGCGGCGGTCGTAGGCGAGAACATCCACGCGGTCGCCGGCCGCCGAGGCGAGCGCCGAGAGCAGCAACGTCGCCTCGAAGGCCGTGTCGAGCCGCGGTTCGTTGTCGATGCGGGCTGCCGAGGTGCGACCGGTGTCGATCACGATCACGATGCGCCGGTCGCGTTCGGGGCGCCAGGTTCGCACCATCACTTCGTCGCGCCGGGCTGTTGCGCGCCAGTCGATCGAGCGCACGTCGTCGCCGCGCACATACTCTCGCAGCGAGTCGAATTCGGTGCCCTGCCCGCGAATCATCACGCTCGCGCGGCCGTCGAGTTCGCGCAACCGGGCCAGCCGCGACGGCAGATGCTTGCGTGAAACGAACGGCGGCAGCACCCGAATGCGTCCCGGGGCGATCAGCGAGGCTTGCCGCGCCCACAGGCCGAGCGGCCCGAACGACCGGATGCTCAGCTGCTCCACCCGGCGCTCGCCCCGCCGGAACGGCCGCAGCTCGACGCTCACCATCCGACGTTCGCCGCGCGGAATACTCATCCCGAAGCGCGTAGTAGCGGCCCCTGCCGACGGCTGCCAGGCATCTCGAATCACGCCGCGAAGGGTACGCCGGCCGGAATTCGTGAGGTACAGCTCTGCCTCCACCGTCTCGCCGAGTCGCACTCGCATCGGCAGCGCGCGCTCGACGCTCACCCGCCTGGGCGAGCCCGCCAGACACAGATCGAGGATGCCCAGCAGCACACAGAGCACCAGCCACCACCCCAGCACGACGCCGGCGAGGTCATAGGCCTGACCCAGCACGACGACCGGCACCGCGCCGAGCGCCACTAGTAGTACGAATCGGCCCGATATCGCCATGCGGTGCCTGCCTTTCGTGGGGGTGTCGCGGTTGTCTGGATGGGGAGGTGGGAGGGTCATGAGGCTGGTGCGCCGAAGTGAGTCGTGCACAGGTGCCGCAATTCGGCGCAGGTGCCTCACGGTGGCGGGACGGGACGGGACGGATCGGAGGAGGGAAGGGCCGGACGGGAAAACCGAACGGGCCGAGGGGACGGGTGGGCGGGAGCGAGGGGGACGGGGTGGGAGAACGGGAGCGGAGAAGGGGCGAGGGGGGGCGGGAGCAAGTCGACCGCGGAGCGGGATGAGGCGCGCGGCGCTAGATCGGCACCTGCACCTGCGCGAGAATGCCGCGCAGAATCGTATCGACCGACACCCCTTCGAGCTCGGCCTCGGGCCGCAGCTGGATGCGGTGCCGCAGCACCGGCAGCACCATGGCCTGGATGTGGTCGGGAGTGATCCAGTCGAACCCGTTGAGCCACGCCCACGCCTTGGCTGAAGCGAGCAATGCTGTGCTTCCGCGCGGGCTCACCCCGAGCTTCACCGAGGGGCTGTGGCGCGTGGCACGGGCCAGGTCGATGGCGTAGGCGAGAACATCCGGAGTCGCTTGCACGGCCGCCACCGCCGCCTGGGCCTCGTGCAATTGCCGAGCGCCGAGCACGGCCGTCACCCCGGCCGCCGCCAGATCTCGCGGGTTGAAGCCCGCCGCGTGCCGGGCGAGCATGGCGATCTCGGCATCACGTTCCGGAATCTCGAGCGTCAGTTTCAGCAGAAACCGGTCGAGCTGCGCCTCGGGCAAGGTGTACGTGCCCTCGTATTCGATGGGGTTCATCGTGGCGGCCACCAGAAACGGGTCGGGCAGCGGCCGGCTCACACCGTCGACGCTGACCTGGCGTTCCTCCATGGCCTCGAGCAGAGCCGATTGGGTCTTCGGCGGCGTGCGGTTGATCTCGTCGGCGAGCAGGATGTTCGTGAACACCGGCCCGTCACGAAACTGAAACTCACCCGAACGTGCGTCGTAGATCAGCGATCCCGTCACGTCGCCGGGCATCAGATCGGGAGTGAACTGCACCCGCTTGGTGTCGAGGCTGAGGGCCGCCGACAGCGAACGAACGAGCAGCGTCTTCGCGACGCCGGGAACGCCCTCGAGCAGCACGTGCCCGCGCGCGAGCAGTGCGACGAGCATCCCGCTGACGGCGCCGTCTTGGCCGACGACGGCCTTGCCCACCTCGGTGCGCACGCGTGAGAGCGCGTGGCGCAACTCCTCGTTGGTGCTGGGTGCCGGGTCGCTGCTCGCTGCGTGCGACAGCGCGCCTGGCCCGGCGGCCGGATGCGCGGCCGTTGCTGCGCCCGGGTTCTGCGCGGCGGCTGCGCCGGGCTGCGCTGGTGCGGCCGCGAAGTTCTCGGCGCCTGCGGCAGTGCCTTGCTCCGTGCTGGCAGCGGCGGTGTAATCGGTCACGAGCGTTCCTTACTGGTGGGGCTAGTGGGTAGAGGACGGTGTGGTTGAGGGCGCTGCCGAGGTGGGCGGTGCCGAGCCGTACACGCTCTGCCGCACCACGCGCTCCACGTCGGCGAGCTGCCGCGAGAGCGCGAGCAGGTCGGCTTCGGAGCTCGGCAGCCGGTTGACGAGCACGCTCGCAATATCGGCGGCTGGAATGCCGGTCGCGGCAGAGGTCTGCAGAATGATCTCGTCGAGCGTTGCGCGGCGGGGGAGGCCGAGCATCCCGGCCAGGCGGCCGCTGGTGCCGATGCGGAGGGCATCGAGCGCGCGCAGTCGTGCACCCGACCGTGCGTAGAGCCGCGCGCGGCCCGTCACGGTTTCGTTGCCCCGTACGATCACCGGCAGGTTCTCGACGACCACCGGCCCGAGCCTGCGCCCCCGCCACACCGCGGACGCGATGAACACCACGACGAGCAGCAGGATGAGCGGAGTCACCCACCCCGGAGTCAGCGCTCCAAGGCTCGGCGGCCCGTTCGCCAGCACGTCTGCGGCGCTCGGCGTGTACCAGACGAGCGAATCGCTCTGCCCGAGCAACCCGAGGGCGAGCGCGGCGTTGCCGGCTGTGGTGATCTGCTCGTTGGTGAGCACGTCGGGGGAACCCAATACGGTGACGGGCACGGTTCCGGCCGTCGATTCGACGACGGAGTACGCGTTGCCGCCCGTCTCGAAGCACGCGGTGACGGCCTGTGCGGTTGCGATCGAACTCGGCACGCCAGAGCCGGAGCTCATCGAGCCGGTCGAGCTCGACCCCGACGAGCCGGAGCCCGTCGAGCCCGTTCCGGCGGCGCCCTCAGTGGGGCGGTAGGTCGTGCCTGAGATAGTGATGGATCCCGCGGCCTGAGCGGCGGGGAGCGTGCATCCCGCGGTCGCGGTGGTGCTGTTGTCGGCCGGGCCGGTGGGAGGCCCCGCCAGCGAGATCGAGGGTGCGACTCCTTCGAGCTCGAAAATGTCGGGCTGCACGAGCACGAGGCGGGCGCCGAGCGCGCTGACTTCGTCGTACCGGTCGCCGGGCAAGTACTCGTCGGGATCGTAGATGAGCACGGTCGGGCCGGTGGCGGCGGTGAGCGCCCTGCCCGGGCCCGCCGCGCCGCCGGCTGCCACGCCGCCCCCGTTGCCCCCGCCGCCGGCCGCCGCCACGGCTGCCTGAGCCGCGTCGAGGGTATTCACGGCGGTCACCGTCACGCCCTGCTGCCGCAGCACTTCGGCCAGGGCTTGGCTGCCTCCCGGTGCCGGGCTCGTGATCGACAGCGGAGCGCTGTCGGCGGCCCCCGTTCCGCCTCGCACGAGCAGCAGCACCAGACTGGCCAACACGACGAAAACGCCCGCGCCCACCCAGAACGACCACTGCTTGAAGAACGCGCGAACCGTCGGTGTAGCGCCGTCGGCGACTCGTTGTCCGCCCGCCGGGCCGCCTACGCCTACGCCGGGCGTCGGGGCAGCGGGAGCCGCTTGTGTCGCCGTCACGATGAACCACCCCGCTGGGTAGCCGCACCCGGTGCGCTGCCAGCATGCGCGCTCGCAGTGAGGCTGCCACCGGCCGCGCCTTCGCCGCCAATCCCGCTGCCGTTCAGTCCGCCTGCTGCTACGCCCACTCCGCTGGGTGGCCCGCCCGGACTGCCGGAGCCGGGCGGCCCGCCCGCCAGCACCGATTCGCGGCGCTCCGGCGCGAGATCGCGCAACTCCGTCTCGAGCGCGGCGAGCTGCTCGTACCCGGCCGGCGTAGCACGGCCACCGAGGTACCGAACCGAGTCGAACACCTGCGCTGCCGACTCCAGCCGCAGAGCGGCACCCGTATACGCCTGCCCCGCTCGCACGGCGAAATCACGTGCCGTCGTGCCGGGGCTCACCCGAACGACAGTGCGTTCGGCCTGACGCCGGGCGATCGAACGGTACATTTCTTCGATAGCCGTCACGTAGTCACCGGCGCTCGCGGCTGCGGCTGCGGATGCCCGCAATTGTGTCGAGGTTCGCCGATCATCCGACCCGAACAGCGCCTCGATTCGTGTCGCAGCCTGCCGATTGCGGCGCGGCCGCCCGAACACGATGAATGCCGCAACGACGAGGGCGATCAGAATCACCACCGCGAGCACCGGCAGCAACCCGCCGAGATTGCCATCGGAGGGCACGACGAGTGAAGCGAGCCAGTCGCCGAAGGCCGAGGCGGCGCGATCGAGCAGGGTCGGCTTGGCTTGGGTGTATTGCGGTTTACTGAGTTCGTCGATCAGCCACTGCCGGGCATCCGGAGCCGACGGGTCGACCGGAACGTCGCCGAGCGAACTCAGCGACACGAAAACCCCGAACGGCACGGCCGTCAGCACGCTCAGACCGGCCTTTGCACCCGGTACGGATCGTCGCTCGGTGTCGTCAACCCCGCTTGACGTGCTTCGACGAACCGGATCAGTTCGAGGTCGAGGCCCTCTTTGCGCATGCGCAGATCGATGTAGATGACCGAGATGGCGGCCGCCTGCACGACGGCGGTGATGGCGCCGAAGACGATTTGGATCACGCCGACCACGAGATCGACGACGAGGAGAGAGATGAGGCCGCTTGTGCTGGAGTCAGACGACGCGTTCGGGCTGAACAACCCGAACGCCAGACTGAGCAGAAGACTCACTGGGTAAGTGACGACGAGGCTGGCGATGTACACGATCAGGTACACGAGAATCTCGGTGCCGAACGTCTTCCAGAACGACCTGTTCGTCAACCGCCACGAGCGCGCGATGGCAGCCCGCACGCCGAGGCCTTCGAGCACGATGGCGCACGCCACCAGCGAAGTCTTTGTGACCAGCCACACCGCGAGAACCGTCAGCCCGAGCGCGAACACCAACCCCGCGATCACTGCGAGGGCCACGCCGGCTGCCCCGCCGATCGACGCGAGCGCCGCAATGACGCCCACCACGACGGTGAGCACTACCACCACGGCGATGCCCTCGAGCAGTATCCACAGCACGAGTGGCCACAGCCGTTTCGCGGCCGCCCGCCATAGCTCGCCCATCTTGCGCTTCTCGCCGAGCACTTCGCGCGACACCTCGATGACGAGGATGCCCTGCAGCAGCGCACTCGAAATGAGCGCCAACGCCAGCGGTATGAGCCCCGAGAGCAGCACGATCACGATTGATCCCGCCGCAATCGAACGGGTGTCGGCGGTGCTCGCCTGGCTCACCCGGCTGACGGCGAAGAACGTCGCGCCCCCAACGACGAGAATCGTCACGAGGTAAATGGCGAACTGGATGATCAGGGCGCTGCCGAAGGTCGGCCCCGGGTTGCGCCGCAGCACCTGAAACGGGGCGCCCAGCAGCGTTCCGAAGCCGAGCGGGCGCAGCGGCACGAGCCCCGGCTTGGGCGGTGGGGCCCAATTCGCCGCGCCCGGCGGTGGGGGAGGGTATGCGCCATATTGCGGTTGTGGGTAGGCGCCGTACTGCGGTGGCGATGGGTACGCGGCGTTCTGAGGTGGAGGTGGTGGATACGCCCCGTATTGGGCGGGTGGCGGGGCGTACTGCCCGTACTGCGGTGGCGGGGCGTACTGCCCGTACTGCGGTGGTGGGTACGCGCCGAACTGCGGTGGTGGGTACGCACCGTTCTGAGGCGGAGGGGGTGGGTACGCGGCGTTCTGCGATGGTGGCGGCACTTCTAGGAGTGCTGGAGCCGGAACGGCCTGGGCCTGGGCCGGAGCTGCTGCTGCCGCTGCCGCTGCCGCCGGAGCTGCTGCTGCCGCGAGCGTCGCCTCTTCGGGCGCGGCCGATCGTGCATCCACTGGCCCGCCCTCTTCAGGCGCCCCGCCGCCCGAACCTGGCGCACTCGCCTCGTGATCGTCACTCAAACGGTGTTCCTCATTTTCGTTACGAGAAATGTGTCTGTGAAGCACGCCCCCACGTCGCGCCGCGCCAGCATCGGCGCTTTCACCCTCCCATGCTCGCACAGTCTGTGGTCAGCCGCCGCGCAGCCGCGACACAGCCCGTAAGGGGTGCGCTCCACTACCCTATGAGCTATGGATGCTCGCATACTGGTGGTCGACGATGATCCCGCGCTCGCAGAAATGATCGGCATCGTTCTGATGGCCGAGAATTTCGAACCGATCTTCTGCGCCGACGGCTCGGAGGCCTTCGCCGCTTTCTCCGCTTCTCGCCCCGACTTGGTGCTGCTCGATCTGATGCTGCCCGGAATGGACGGCATCGAGGTCTGCGCGCAGATCCGCGCCGAATCGGGGGTTCCCATCATCATGCTCACCGCCAAGTCTGACACCACCGATGTGGTGAAGGGCCTCGAATCGGGCGCTGACGACTACATCGTGAAACCGTTCAACCCGAAAGAGCTGGTGGCGCGCATCCGCACCCGCCTGCGGCCGAGCGCCTTCGCGGCGGCACTGGCGAACGGGCCGATGCTGATCGGTGACATCGAGCTCGACGTGGCGGGGCACGAGGTTCGCCGGGGAGACGGGCGCATCAACCTGACTCCCCTCGAGTTCGACCTGCTGCACGCTCTGGCGTCAAAACCCCAGCAGGTGTTCACGCGCGAAATGCTGCTCGAGCAGGTGTGGGGCTACCACTACAAGGCCGATACGCGCCTCGTGAACGTTCACGTACAGCGGCTGCGTGCGAAGGTCGAAGAAGACCCCGACAACCCGCGCATCGTGATGACCGTTCGCGGCGTCGGTTACCGGGCAGGTGCGGTCGTCGATGCGTGACGAGTGGATGCTCGGCTCCGGTGATTCGTGGCCGCTGATCGCGTGAGGTCAGTCGAGCGATGGTGACGTCGGCCGCGTCGCCGGGCCGATCGGGGCGCAGCCGCATCGGCCCGTTCCTCGCGCACGAATGGCGGGCGTGGCCGCGGCAGATCGTCGGCTGGTGGCGCCTCTCGCTGCAGTTTCGCACCATCGTCATCACCATCGGTCTGACCACCGTCGCGCTGCTGGGCGCAGGAATCTACACGTCGGTCAGCATCGGCAACGACCTCTTCCACTCGCGGCTCAACCAGGTGCTGCTCGACGCGAACCAGGCCGCGAGAACGGCCCAGACCATCTTCGACGCGTCTGACTCGAGCACCGATTCGTCGGTGAGCACTCTGCTGAACTCCGCCCAGACCAAGATAACGTCGTCGTCATCGTCGAGACTCATCGCCATCTACGCGGCGCCGGGGCAAGACCAGACGGCAACATCGTTTCTGCCGTTCGCGAGCCCCGAGCTGGTGACACAAGGCGTCATCTCAGACGAATTGCGTGCCGAGGTCACCGCCGGAGCCGGAACTCAGACCCAATACTGGCAGTCGGTTTCGCTGCCCAACGGCTCAGGCGGCACCGATCCGGGCATCATCGTCGGCTCTCCGCTCACCATCCCGAGCGCCGGCCAATACCAGCTCTACCTCGGCTACAACCTCGCCGATTCGGCGCAGACCCTCAGCTTCGTGCAGCAGACGCTGTGGATCGCCGGGCTTCTGCTCACCCTGCTCATCGCCCTCGTCGCCTGGGTGATCGTGCGGCTGGTCATCGAACCGATCCGTGTCGCGGCCGAAACCAGCGAGAAGCTCGCCTCGGGTGAGCTCGAGGTGCGCATCCCCGAGAAGGGCGAAGACATCATCGCCACCCTTGCACGCTCCTTCAACGGCATGGCCGACAGTATGCAAGGTCAGATCACGCAGCTCGCCGAATTGTCGCAATTGCAGCAACGATTCGTGTCGGATGTCTCGCACGAGTTGCGCACGCCCCTCACCACCATCAGGCTGGCAGGCGACCTTCTCTACGACAAGCGTGAGAGTTTCGAGCCGGCCATCGGCAGAACCGCCGAACTGCTGCACACGCAGACGGTTAGGTTCGAACTGCTGCTGAACGATCTACTCGAGATCAGCCGCTTCGACGCGGGGTCGGCCGATCTCAACATTGAGCCGGCCAGCCTCGTGCGCCTGGCCGTCGACGCTATCGATCAGATGCGCCCGCTCGCCGAAGCCGCGGGGTCGGAGATGCGCATCTACGCCCCAGGCGGGCATGTCGAGGTCGACATGGATTCGCGTCGCATCCGGCGCATCGTCACCAATCTGCTCGGCAACGCGATCGAACATGGCGAAGGCCGCCCCATTCAGGTTTCGGTCGACAGCAATGTGTCGGCCATTGCGATCGCCGTGCGCGACTACGGCATCGGCATGAGCCCCGACGACGCCGAGCGTGTGTTCGAGCGATTCTGGCGGGCCGACCCGTCTCGCAAGCGCACCATCGGCGGCACCGGCCTCGGCCTCGCCATCTCTCTCGAAGACGCCGCGCTGCACGGCGGTCAGCTCGAGGTCTGGTCGGAGAGCGGCGTCGGCAGCTGTTTTCGGCTGACCCTCCCGCGCGTGCACGGCCGGCCCGTGGGCACGTCGCCCATTCCGCTGCCACCCGAAGACCTCGACGAATCCCGGCAGACCGAACGCACCGACGACACCGGAGCCCACTTGTTCACCCGCTCGTACGACCCCACCCACACCTACGACGAGCCCGTCGTGCTGCCGACGGAGGGCAAGGGATGATCGGCTCGACCCCTTCCCGCCGCCGGGTCACCCGTCGCTCAGCCCGCCGAGTGGCTCTTGCGCTCGCTGCCGCGGTCACGGCGGTGCTGGCCGTGAGCGGATGCACGGGCATCCCGAACTCGGGTGCGGTGCACTCGCAAGAAGTCAGTTCGACCCCCGACGACAGCGACGTCATTCTGCTGCCGCCCGACCCGGTCTCCGGTGCGAACCAGTCTCAGATTCTCAACGGCTTTCTGCAGGCGGCGGCCAGCCCACAGGGTGACTACAAGGTGGCGCGGAAGTATTTGACCAGCGACTTTTCGAAGACCTGGGATCCGAATGCCGGTGTTCTCATCGACGCGGGTCAGCCAGCTGAAACGACCCTTTCCGACACCGCCATGAACATCAGCGTCACCCCGCTGGCCGAGGTCGATGCCACCGGTGAATACCTCGAGAGCAGCTCGAGCGCTGCCGTCACTCTGCCGTTCACGTTCGCCCAAGAAGGCGGGCAGTGGCGCATCAGCGCGGCCAACCCGGGCATCATCCTCGAGCAGTTACGGTTCAGCCAGGTGTTCAGCTCGCATCCGCTGTACTTCTACGACCCGACCTATACGTACCTCGTGCCCGACGTTCGCTGGTTCGCGAAAGACGAGACGACGAGCACGCGAGTGGTGAAGGCGCTGCTCGCGGGGCCTGCGCCGTGGCTCGGGCAAGGCGCCGTCGTCACCGCTTTTCCCGACGGCACAGAGAATTCGCCGGTTGTGGTCGAATCGGGCAGGGCGAATGTCGATCTCTCGAGCCAGATCTTGTCGCAGACGCCTCAATCGCTGCAGCGCATGCAATACCAGCTCGATGAGAGCCTCAGCACGGTGGCGTCGGTGGCGAGCGTCGTCATCACGGTCAACCAGAACCAGGTGCCCATCGCTGCCGGCCCCACGCCGACCGTCAACCCCCGGGTCAACTCCCAACCTCTCGTCGACATGGCCAACGTGTTCGGATACCTCTCGAACGACGCCCCTGTTCCCATTCCTGGAGTGAGCGACAAGGTGCAGGCTCTCGCGCCCCTTTCGGTCACGTCGTCGGCGAGAGTCTTCGCCGTCGGAACCGCTATCGGAGTCTTCGCGGTACAACCCGGTGCGAACGATGCGGTGCTGGTGGACAACCGGCCGAATCTCGTGCCGCCGTCACTCGACCCTGCAGGTTACGTCTGGACGGTGCCTGCCGGTTCGCCGGGGGATGTGCACGCGTACGGCAGCGATGGAACCGTGCATCCGGTCGCCGTGAACTGGGATGGCGCGCAGTCGATCGTCTCGCTCGATGTGTCGCGCGACGGTACGAGGGTGCTGGCGTTCACGCTGGCCGACGGCGCTCCGAAACTGGTGGTCGCGGCAGTCATTCGCGACAAAGACGGTGTGCCGCAGCGCCTCGGCGATCCGGTGATCCTCGCCAGCGGCCCGGGTACACCAGAGGATGCGACGTGGGTCGATGACTCGAACGTCGCCTCGCTGACGGCGTCGGCCAGTGGCGACGACCGCATTGTTCTGCAGCAGATCGGCGGCATCAGCAGCAATCTCGGCGTGCCGGTCTCGGCCGTCAGCCTCTCAGGAGCGAACGACGTGAGCGGGTTGTGGCTGCTCACGTCGGCCGGCGACTTGCAGCAGCAGCGTGGCAGCGGCTGGCAGACGAACACCAAGGGCGTCAGTCTGCTGGCGACGCAGACCTGACGCGGCGGTCTTCTCCTCCCCACATCGCAGTGCGCATGGGTTGTGCACAGATGACTCGTCATGCCGCCATGCTCGGAAGGGTGGCGGACAGTATGAATGCATGTTCCGATCCGCACTTCTCGACGCGCTCGCCCTCGTGCTTCCCACCGACTGCGCTGCCTGTGGCGCGCCTGATCGCGCGCTCTGCGACGCGTGCGGTGCGCAACTCGTGCCCACCGTCACACAGCTCGCCATCCGTCGGGCCCACGCCCCGCCGCTCGCTGTCTGGTCGGCGCTCCCATACCGAGAAACCGTCGCGAGCGCCCTGTCGAAGCTCAAAGAGTCGGGTCGCACCGATGTCGCGCGACCCTTGGCGCTCGTGCTCTCCGCCGCGGTGACGGAAGCCCGGCAGTCCGCCCTCGAACGACTCCCGGTGGGCGCGGCCGTCGAACTCGCTCTCGCACCCTCCTCACGGGCTGCCTACCGTCAGCGCGGGTACAACCCCGTCGCGCTGCTCGCGAGGCCGTCGCGGGTCGGGCTGCCGTGCCTCCGCCCCCTGCGGGTCGCGAGGGCCACCCGAGATCAAGCGGGGCTCGGCGTAACCGACCGACGGGCGAACCTCGACGGATCACTTCTCGTTCGCACGAGATTCGCAGGAGGTTCTCTGCAGGGCAGGAATCTGGTTCTCGTCGATGACGTCGTGACGACCGGCGCAACCCTCTTCGAGTGCCGTCGGGCCCTGGAACATGCGGGTGCACGAGTGCTCGGGGCGGCCACTCTCGCCTTCGCCGAACGCCGGTCAGGAGCGTCGTCTGTCGAGGTGATTACCGAATCTTCGACACAGTGAGGTAATCTCAGCAAGATTCAGTGACAGATTCAGGGGCGGCGAGTACGGTGGGTGAAAAGGCGCGGAAGAACTCGCTTTGACCACAGGGCGGCGCGTCTTTTTGAGACTAGGAGATTGCCATGGAGATCAACATCACGGGCCGAAACCTAGGGATCACTGATCGCTTCCGCAGCTACGCGACCGAGAAGGCCGAGAAGGTTTCGCATCTCGCGGATCGCGCACTGGTGTTAGAGGTCAAGGTCTGTCGCCACAGTTCGGCGAACACCTCAGGCGGTGACGATCGGGTTGAACTCACCCTGATCGGGCCCGGGCCCGTCGTGCGAGCCGAGAGCTCAGGCAGCGACAAATACGTCGCCTTCGATCTGGCGATCGGCAAACTCATGGAGAGAGTGCGCCGAGCGAAAGACCGCAAGAAGGTGCATCGTGGGCAGCATCGCCCGGTGTCGTTGCGTGAGGCGAGCACGGTTGGCTTCAGCGTCGTCGATGTCGTTCCGGCAGAAGCCGAGGTGCTCGCTCAAGCGAACACCGGAGCGATCACCGTGCAAGCACCGGCTGACGATACACGGGGAGCCGCCGAGGTGGTCGCCGACGAGGAATACACGCCCGTCGTGATTCGCAAGAAGGTCTTCGCCGCCGCACCCATGACCGTCGACGATGCGCTCTACCTGATGGAGCTGGTGGGTCACGACTTCTATCTCTTCATCGACGCCGAAACCCTTCGGCCGAGCGTCGTCTACCGCCGAAAGGGTTGGGATTACGGGGTGATAGGGCTCGACGACCACGCTTCGCCGTTGCACAGCGGAGCACGCGAAACAGAGAGGGTCTTCTCCTAGGGCTGCTGCCGATGAACCCGCCGCGGTTTCACGAGACGGCAGGGTTTCACGAGACGCCTGGGGGCGCGACGATCAATCGTTGCGCCCCCAGCGCTCGTTCCGAAGACCTTCAGGAATGACAACTAAGATTGCTAGAATTACCGGCTGGATCATGGCTGGTTCCGGTAGGAGATTTCACGTGGCTTCAGTTCTTGAAAAGGTACTTCGCGTCGGCGAGGGGCGAGTGCTTCGGCGTCTCGAAAACTACGCCAAGGCGATCAACGCTCTCGAAGAAGACTTCACCCATCTGAGCGACGAAGAACTCAAAGACGAGACTCCAAGGCTCCGCGAACGTTACGCCGAGGGCGAGAGCCTCGACCACCTTCTTCCCGAGGCGTTCGCGGCCGTGCGCGAGGCATCCCGCCGCACCCTCGGTCTTCGTCACTTCGACGTGCAGCTGATGGGCGGAGCGGCGCTTCACCTCGGCAACATCGCCGAGATGAAGACCGGTGAAGGCAAGACCCTCGTTGCCACCCTGCCGGCCTATCTCAATGCCATCGCCGGCGACGGTGTGCATATCGTCACGGTGAACGACTACCTGGCCAACTACCAGAGCGAGCTGATGGGTCGCGTCTTCCGCGCCCTCGGCATGACCACCGGCGTCATCTTGAGCGGCCAGACTCCCGCCGAGCGCCGGGAGCAGTATGCCGCAGACATCACCTACGGCACGAACAACGAGTTCGGTTTCGACTACCTGCGTGACAACATGGCGTGGCAGGCGAGCGACATGGTTCAGCGTGGCCACCGATTCGCCATCGTCGACGAGGTCGACAGCATCTTGATCGACGAAGCGCGCACGCCGCTCATCATCTCGGGCCCGGCTTCGGGTGAAGCGAACCGCTGGTTCACCGAGTTCGCACAGGTCGCCACCCGCCTGATCCCCGATGAAGACTACGAGATCGATGAGAAAAAGCGCACCGTCGGCATTCTCGAGCCCGGCATCGAGAAGGTCGAAGACTACCTCGGCATCGACAACCTCTACGAGTCGGCCAACACGCCGCTGATCTCCTTCTTGAACAACTCGCTCAAGGCGTCTGCCCTGTTCAAGAAAGACAAAGACTACGTCGTGATGAACGGCGAGGTGCTCATCGTCGACGAGCACACCGGCCGTATTCTCGCCGGCCGCCGGTACAACGAGGGCATCCACCAGGCGATCGAGGCGAAAGAGGGTGTCACGGTCAAGGCCGAGAATCAGACGCTCGCCACGGTCACGTTGCAGAACTACTTCAGGCTCTACAAGAAGATCTCGGGCATGACCGGTACGGCAGAAACCGAAGCCGCCGAATTCATGAGCACGTACAAGCTCGGCGTGGTCGCCATTCCCACCAACCGCCCGATGCAGCGCAAAGACCAGCCCGACCTCGTCTACAAGAACGAGCAGTCGAAATTCGAACAGGTCGTCGAAGACATCGTCGAGCGGCACGCCTCGGGCCAGCCTGTGCTGGTCGGAACCACCAGCGTGGAGAAGAGCGAATACCTCTCCCGCCTGCTCGCGAAGAAGGGCGTGCGGCACGAAGTGCTGAACGCGAAGAACCACGCACGTGAGGCTGCGATCATCGCGCAAGCCGGCCGCCTCGGCGCCGTCACCGTCGCCACCAACATGGCCGGTCGTGGCACCGACATCATGCTCGGAGGCAACACCGAATTTCTCGCGGTCGCCGAGATGAACTCGCGCGGCCTCAGCCCGATCGAGACTCCCGATGAGTATGAAGTCGCGTGGGACGACGTTCTCGCCGAGGTCAAGTCGGGTGTCGACGAAGAAGCCGAGAAAGTCGTCGAGGCCGGTGGCCTATACGTGCTCGGCACCGAGCGTCACGAATCCCGTCGCATCGACAACCAGCTTCGCGGCCGTAGCGGGCGTCAGGGCGATCCGGGTGAGAGCCGTTTCTACCTCTCGCTCACCGACGACCTCATGCGCTTGTTCAACGCCGGCGCCGCCGAGAGCCTCATGGGCCGAGGCAACGTACCCGACGACCTCGCCATCGAATCGAAGGTGGTCTCCCGGGCCATTCGCAGCGCGCAGTCGCAGGTCGAGGGCCGCAACGCCGAGATTCGTAAGAACGTACTCAAATACGACGACGTTCTGAACCGCCAGCGCGAAGCCATCTACAACGACCGCCGAGCCATTCTCGAGGGCGACGATCTGCATGAGCGCTCGCAGAAATTCTTGAGCGATGTCATCGAAGACGTGCTAGAAACCCATGCCGGCGAAGGCAACGGCGACGACTGGGACTTCGACGCCATGTGGACCGAGCTGAAGACGCTGTACCCAGTGTCGATCTCGATCGACGAGGTCATCGCCGAAGCAGGCAGTCGAGGCAAGATCAGCCGCGAGTTCGTCGGCCGCGAGATTCTCTCCGACGCCCAGATCGCCTACCAGACGCGCGAAGCGACCCTTGGTGAAGCGGCCATGCGCGAGCTGGAGCGCCGAGTGGTGCTCACGGTCATCGACCGCCGCTGGCGCGATCATCTCTACGAGATGGATTACCTCAAAGACGGCATCGGCTTGCGCGCGATGGCACAGCGCGACCCGCTTGTCGAGTATCAGCGCGAGGGCTTCCTGCTCTTTCAGCAGATGATGGGCCAGATTCGCGAAGAGGCGGTGGGCTTCCTCTTCAACCTCGAGGTCGAAGTGAACACCCCGACGGGCGCAGTGGATGCCCCGAGCGTGCAGGCAAAGGGTCTCGAAACGGGCCACAACGAAGAGGGTGGCCAGCTCAGCTACACCGCCCCCAGCGACTCCGGCGGAGTCGAGGTGCGCAACCAGCGCGGCCAGCTCGAGCAGGCTGCCACGGCCCGGGCCCAGCGCGCCCAAGACGAGGCTCGCCCCGCCGGCACTCCGGCTCCTGCCGCCCCGCCCATCGTGCCGCCCGCGGCGCGCAACCCGCGCTCGGGCAACCAGCCGCAGCGCCCAGCGCCGACGACCACCGGCGCCTTCGGCCAGAAGACCCCGGCTGGGGCTCCTCCCGCCGGCAATCGTGCCGAACGCCGCGCCGGCGAGAAGAAGAAGTAGCTCACACTCGGTTCCGGTCACCGTCAGGCAGCTGTCCGCGCCCCGCTTCAGAACAGTGCCCGCGCGGGCGAGGGTCGCAGCGCAGGTCGGGCACCCGGGCAGTTGCGGCGCAGGTGACGCACCCGGGCGGTTGCGGCGCAGGTGGGGCGCTCGGCTGCTACAGAACGTTGATGGCGCTGGCTCTCCATCGAGCGCCGAAACGCTCGATACGTAACGCCACAGCGCGGGTGCGAGCCTTGCCATGCACGATCACCACTCCTTCGATCACACCGGGCAGTGGTTCGCTGAGCAGAGTGCGGCCGATGCTGAAGCTGGGTCGCATCGAGCGCTGGCCCGTTACCTGTCGTGCGCGCGAGGAGAGAATCACCCGTTTCGAGAGGTTCTTGTAGACATCGTCTGACACCCATCGGGCGAGTTGGTCGATGTCTCGCACTCCGGCCAGCACTTCGAGAACGCACCGGGTCAGGCTCTCGAGAAAGTCGCCCGCAGAGGCAAGAACGGCCTGAAGCGGCACGGTCTCGAAGGGTTCGGCCTCCAGCGCAACGGACTCGGGCGGTACGACTCTCAGCGGTACGGACTCGGGCGGTACGACCTTCAGCGGTACAGACTCGAGTGGTACGGCCTTGAGTGGTACGGCACGCAAGGGGTGCGCCTGCTCCATCGCCTGGACGGGCAAGGGTTGACTCATTTTGGGCTCCGGTAACGTGTCGTTCTGCACTGTTCTCCGCTGGGTCTGCGGCTTCAGTGGTTACGACGTGACTGTGTGAGGGTTCCTCGATTCTCGGGTGCTGCAACTAAAGCAGTTGTGTCTGTTCGTGTAAAGCGTCGGGTGCGCAATTGTGGATAAGACCTCCCGCTGCGGGGCGGGGGAGTAGTGGCTCAGCGGCGGGCAACCGGCCGCGCTGTTTCGGCCGTAGGCTAGTTCTCGTGTCTACATTGAGCGATCTCGTTTTGGCGCAGGGCAATTCCACTGATGCCGACATCGAGTGGTTGCACCTGCTGGTGGGAGACTGGCAGCTTCTCGCCGACCTAGCTTTCGCCGACATCGTGTTATGGGTGCCGTCGAGTGATGGCAGTTTTGTCGCCGTGGCCCATGCGCGGCCATCCAGTTCGGCCACACTGTTCTACCGCGACTTCGTGGGCCAGGCCGTCAAGGCGGAATGGCGCAAGCAGGTCACCGACGCCTTTCAGAGCGCTCAAATCGTCGACACAGCGGCCCCTGACTGGTACGAAGAGACTCCCACCCGCGTTCGGGCCGTGCCGGTGCTGCGCAGGCTCACCGCGAGCGACACCACCACCACCGACAAACCCATCGCCGTGGTCACCCGCCACACGAACCTCAGCGAGGCTCGCACCCCGAGTCGGCAAGAACTCACGTTCAATGAGTGTGCGAACGACCTGTTCGCCATGATCGCTGCCGGCGATTTTCCCGATCTGGGCGCACCGACCGGGCCCAGGCGCGGCGCACCCCGCGCATCCGACGGCCTGATCCGGCTGGACGCCGAAGGTACCGTCACATTCGCCAGCCCGAACGGGCTCTCGGCTTTCAACCGCATGGGATTCGCCGAAGAACTCGAGGGGCAGTCGCTCGCCGAGGTGACGACGCAGCTCTTGAACGGCACGCTCGTCGTCGACGAATCGCTTCCGCTCGTGGTCACGGGCCGTGCGCCATGGCGCACCGACGTTGAAGCGAAGGGGGTCACCGTGTCACTGCGGGCGATTCCCCTGCGCACCCGGGGTCAGCGTTTCGGTGCGATTGTGCTCTGCCGCGACGTCACCGAACTGCGTCACGACGAACGCGAACTGATTACCAAAGACGCCACCATTCGCGAGATTCACCATCGGGTCAAGAACAACCTGCAGACCGTCGCCTCACTGTTGCGCATTCAGGCACGTCGTACGCACTCCGATGACGCGAAGGATGCCCTGTCTCAGGCCATGCGCCGCGTCGCCGCCATCGCGGTGGTGCACGACACCCTTTCTGAAGGGCTCAGTCAGCGCGTCGATTTCGACGTGGTCTTCGAGCGTGTACTGATGCTGGTCACTGAAGTCGCTTCGGCGCACAACACCACGGTGCATCCGAAATTCAGCGGCAGTTTCGGGGTGCTGCCAAGCGAATATGCGACACCGCTGGCATTGGCGCTGACCGAACTGGTCACCAATGCCGTCGAGCACGGCTTAGCCGGGCAAGAGGGCCGGGTCGAAATCGTGGCGAGCCGCTCAGAAGAGACGCTCACCGTCGAGGTGCGCGACACCGGTTCGGGGTTGCCGGAAGGCAAGGTGGGCTCGGGTCTTGGCACCCAGATCGTTCGCACCCTCATTCAGGGCGAACTGGGCGGCATCATCGACTGGCACACCATGGTGGGCAGCGGAACAGTCGTGACCATCGAGATTCCGTTCCGCTGGCTGAAGAAGCGCGCGGCCTGACGGGCACGAAAGACTCGGCCGCGTCGCCTCGAAGACCCTGGGAGCGGGTCAGGGAGCGGGCGAATCCGTTCGCGAATCAGAAGGCCGGCGAATCCGCTGGCGGTTCACGAAGCCGACGAACCTACGAGAAGTTCAGGAAGCTGACGAACCTACGAGAGGTACAGGAAGCCGACGAACCTGCCAGAGGTACAGGAAGCCGACGAAGCTGCGAGAGGCTCAGGATGCGCGGCGCGCTCGAGCGGCGCGGCGCTTCAGCGCACGACGTTCGTCTTCGCTCAGGCCACCCCACACACCGCTGTCTTGGCCGGTTTCGAGCGCATACTGCAGACAGACCTCGGTGACACTGCACCGGGCACAGACGGCTTTCGCCTTGTCGATCTGATCGACGGCCGGGCCGGTGTTGCCAACGGGAAAGAACAGTTCTGGGTCTGCAGTCAAGCAAGCTGCTTTGTCGCGCCAATCCATCGGGGGTACTCCTTGGTAGTGCGGGTGCTTCGGTCTGAGTGACCTCAGTTCGGGTGTGCTCGACCGCTTTTACGCTTGTGTTGGGTTTGCGCTTGACATAACCGACGCACAGCGAAAACGGGTGTCACCCGCCGTGCGTTCAGCCTGACGAACGCACTCAAATGAACGCGTCAGCGTATAGACCAGCATTGGGTGCTTGGGATTAATCTCACGTCGCACCCCCACGACATTGTGAGCAACAATCGACCTCAAATATGGTCGCATACTGGTAGTGGCAAATCAAGGGTTTTCTGAAGGTACGGAGCTATGAGCGATCCCGCAGAATCTGAGCAATCCGCGCAATCAGGGCGATCGGATGCTCGAATTCGCCGCCCCGTACTGCTGATCGTTCTCGGTCTGTTACTTCTGGCCGAGTCTCTCGTGGTGCTCGCCGTCGGTGTCTGGCAGATCAGCGAGCTGCTCCAGGCGCCATCCGAGGTCTACGCTTCGGCCATCGCGCTGATCGTCTTGGTGCTGGCTGCCGGCCTCTGGGTTCTCATCACCGCCATCGGCGTCTTTCGCATGCGCCCCTGGACCAGGGGCGCCGCGCTCACGTGGCAGGTGTTGCAGATCATCGTGGCGATCTGCTGCTTTCAGAGCATCTTCGCGAGCCCCGAAGACGGGTGGCCCTTGCTGATCACGGCGGTCGTGGGCATCGGACTGCTGCTGTCGCCCTCGGTGGTCGCCGTCACCCGCCGCGCGGCGTGACCCGCCTGCCTGCCTGCCCGCCTGCCTGA
>JAODBB010000041.1 GCA_025463745.1 Subtercola sp. | reverse complement strand
GTCAGCACGGTGGAACAGCTGCTCTGCCAAGGCGACATCATCACCACGCTGATGCATGAAGGCCGGATCCTGCAGCACGGCAAAACGAAACGCCTCTTCACCGCGGCGCAGAACAGGGCGATGGCCGCCCGCGACGGCGGCTGCGTCTGGCCCGGCTGCACACGCCCACCGTCCTGGTGTGAAAGTCACCACACCGTGGAATGGCGTGACGAAGGCTACCTCCCCGGCCGCACAGACACCGACCTCGGAGTACTCGTCTGCCCTTTCCACCACAGACACTTACATCACAGCCGATGGCAACTGGTCATGCTGAACGGGGTGCCACACATCATCCCGCCACCCGAGATCGACTGGACCCAAACACCCAGACCCTGCACCAGGCGACGCACCGGACGCCCACACACACAAGCACGCGCCCGAGGAGGCGCCCGATGAACGGAAGAGAACTCTGCTTCACAGACATCTTCGGTGGTTGCGGCGGCTACTCGTTCAGCCCTGACTGCGGACCATCGGCTCCGACCGGGGGTGACGGACGGACGACGAATGCCGGCAGATACATACGGCAACGCGTGGCCGAGCGACGACTGCCACGACGGCCGCGACCGCCGCGACCGCCACGACTGCCGCGACTGCGGGCGGGTCCGCTGGAGCTACGGCTGCAGGCGGGTGGGGCCGCGGAAGAGGTAGGTGACTTCACGCAGGTTGCCTTGATGCAGCATCAGCATCAGTACACGGGCGAGGCCCATGCCGAAGCCGCCGTGCGGTGGTACGCCGAAGCGGAAGAAGTCGAGGTAGTAGTCGAGCTCAACGGGGTCGAGGCCCTTCTCGACGGCTTGCGCCTCGAGAACCTCGACACGATGTTCTCGCTGCGCGCCGGTGGTTATCTCGGTGCCGCGGTAGACCAGGTCGTAGCTCTTGGTGAGCGCCGGGTTCTCTTCGTTGCGCATGTGGTAAAACGGGCGGATGCTCGCCGGGTAGTCGGTGAGAAACACGAACTCGTGGCCGTACGTCTCGAACACGTGTGCGGAGATCTGACGTTCGCCTTCGGGGTCGAGGTCGTCGTCGTTGCGGTCGACCACGTGCCCGCGCGCCGCGACGATCTCTTTCGCCTCGAGCAGCGGAATGCGGGGGAAAGGGATGCTCGGCACAACGAAGTCGACATCGAACAGCTCTTTGATCTCAGCCCCGTGCTTCGCAGCCACGGCGGTGAACCCGGCGACGAGCAGCTCCTCTTGCATGCGCATCACGTCTCCGTGGCTGTCGATCCAGCTGATCTCGGCGTCGACGCCGGTGTATTCCGTTGCGTGCCGCGAGGTGAACGACGGGTCGGCCCGAAACACCGGTCCGATGTCGAAGATCTTGCCGAAACCGGCCGACTGCGCCATCTGCTTGAAGAACTGCGGGCTCTGCGCAAGGTAGGCGGTGGTGTCGAAGTAGTCGAGCTTGAAGAGTTCGGCATTCGACTCCGATGGGCTCGCCATGAGCTTCGGGGTGTGGATCTCGACGTAGTCGCGCTCGATCCAGTACGTGCGAAAGGCGTGCTCGAGCGTGGTCTGAATGCGGAAGATGAGCGCGTTGCGCGGAACGCGCAGGTCGAGAAAACGCCAGTCCATGCGCTTGTCGATGCCGCTGTCAGCCGCGATCGGAGTTTCGGCGTTGGCGAGGGTGGCGACGGTCAGCGTGTCGAGCTTGACCTCGATGCCGCCGAGCTTGACGCGCTCGTCGTGCTTGAGCTGACCCGTCGCCGTGACGAACGAGCCTTGAGTGAGGGCAGAGATCGTGGTGGCCGGTTCGTCGGCGACGACAAGACCCTCGTCGTCAGTCGCTCGCGGGTTGACGAGTTGAACGGCACCGCTTTCGTCGCGCAGAACGACGAACTGCACCTTCTTCTGATCGCGTACGGTCTCGACCCACCCCGAAACAGTGACGGGGCCGTCGGCCAGGGCGGGAAGGTCTTTGATGAGTACGCGTTCAGTCACGGGGGTTCAGTCTACCGGGGGTGCCGGAATCGATACGCCTCGCGTCGCGCGGCTCCCCATTCGACGGCCGTGTGTGTGTGTGTGGCGAAGCCTGCCCGTTACGGGAGGCGGCGGAAGTACGCGCGGTTGGCGACGGGGCCGTACCCATCGGTCGCCGTCACGACGAGGGCCGCGACGATGCCGATGAGGGCGAGAAAACCGATGATGCTGAGGAAGACGATGAGTGCCATGAGAGCTCCTTTCTTCCTCTCAGTAGACCGCGTTCAACTATTCAGCACAATCGAATTCATCTTGGCTGATCGTGTAGCTGCGCTTCATCGCTTATGCCGCGTTCAGGTGCTGAGCAGCTTCGCGACTTCTACGCTACGTAAACTAAGGGGCGTGGTAGCCAGCCAATTACATCTCGTTCGTCACGGCGAGGTCTTCAACCCCGAACACGTTCTGTACGGCCGCCTGCCCGGATTCGGTCTTTCCGACCTCGGAAGGCAGATCGCACAGTCGGCCGCCGACGAACTCGCCGCCCGAAACCGGTCTGTTTCGGCGCTCTTCGCCTCTCCGTTGCAGCGCGCCCAAGAATCGGCCGCACCGCAGGCGATGGCGTTCGATCTGCCCATCCAGACCGAGCCGCGCATCATCGAGCCCACTAACAAGTTCGAAGGCATGAGCCCTCACATGCGCAACGCGGCGCTCCGTAAGCCGAAGAACTGGTCGTGGGTGGCGAACCCCTTCAAACCGAGCTGGGGCGAGGCCTACACGAGTGTTACAGCACGGATGCTCGCCGCGATGAACGACGCCTACGACTCTGTCGAGGGTGGTGACGTCATCATGGTCAGCCACCAGCTGCCCATCTGGGCGACCCACCTCCAGGTCACCGGCAAACGCCTATGGCACGATCCGCGCAAGCGCCGATGCAATCTCTCGAGCATCACCACTTTCGAACGCCGAGGCGACACGTTCGTCGAGCTCAGGTACGAAGACCCGGCGGCAGACCTGCTCGCCGAGGTCGTCGATGACGGAGCGGTCTGACGTGACGGCGAGGCGTTCACTTCTGGCGGTAGCCTCTGCCGTCATCGCACTCGGCCTGCTCGCCGGCTGCTCGAGCGACCCCCTCGCGGCGCAGTACCGCAGCGGCGACAGCAAGCAGTACATCGCCGGCGACGGCACCGTCACCGAGATTTCTGCGGAGAACCGTGGTGCACCGGTGAACTTCACCGGAACCACCGACGCGGGCCAGACGGTGAGTGCCTCGCAGTACCTCGGCCAAGTGCTCGTGCTGAACTTCTGGTACGCCGGTTGCGCACCCTGCCGCGCCGAGGCCCCTGCCCTCGAAAAGCTGAATGCCAAGTACACGGGCAACGGGGCGACCTTTCTGGGCGTGAACGTGCGTGACCAGGCGCAGACGGCCCAGGCCTTCAACACCGCCTTCGGCATCACCTATTCGTCGGTCATCGACACCGACGGAGCGGTACAGCTCGCCCTCAGCGGCCAGGTCGCACCGAACGCCGTGCCCACGACACTGGTCATCGACAAACAGGGCCGCGTCGCCGCCCGCATTCTGGGCGAGGCGACCGCCCCAGACATTCTCGACACCTTGATCGGCGATGCCGTCGCCGAGAAGAGTTAACTCGTGGTGAACCCGTTCGCCAATGAGGTGCTGAACGGTCAGCTGATCGTAGCGATTCCGATCGCGATGCTGGCCGGGCTGGTGTCGTTCGCGTCTCCTTGTGTGCTGCCACTGGTTCCGGGCTACTTGGCGTACGTGGGTGGCCTGAGCGAACCGGGTGCGCGGGCGAATCGCCGCCGCATCCTCTTGGGCATCAGCCTGTTCGTGCTGGGCTTCTCGCTGGTGTTCGTCGCCGCATCCACCCTGTTCGGTGCACTCGGGGTGTGGCTGCTGGTGTGGGGTGACATCATCACGCGGGTGCTCGGGGTGGTGGTCATTCTGCTCGGGCTCGTGTTCATCGGGCAGTTCAGCTTCATGCAGCGCACCTTCAAGCCGTCGTGGCGGCCGGCGACCGGTCTGGCCGGCGCCCCGATTCTCGGTATCGTGTTCGGCCTCGGCTGGACCCCGTGCATCGGCCCGACACTAGGCGCGATTCAGGCGCTGAGCCTCAGCGGCGGCTCGGCCTGGAGCGGAGCGCTGCTCGGGCTGTTCTACTGCCTCGGGCTCGGCATTCCGTTTCTGCTCGTGGCGCTCGGCCTCAATTGGGTCACGCACACCGTCAAATTCCTCAAGCGGCATATACGCATCATCAACATTCTGGGGGGTGCGGGTCTGGTCGTCATCGGCATTCTGATGGTGAGTGGCCTGTGGACCATCTGGACCTATCAACTGCAGGCGGTGATCACCGGATTTGTCCCGGCCATCTGACCACTTCGATTCGCCGGCGCCTCAGGCGCCGCAGCCAGACGACGATGGAAACATCGTTCAGCCCAAGCTCGGCCTCGTCGGCTGGCTGCGCTGGTTCTGGCGTCAGCTCACCAGCATGCGCACCGCGCTCTTTCTGCTCTTGCTGCTCGCGCTGGCCGCCGTACCCGGTTCGCTGGTTCCGCAGCGCGCCGCCGATCCCAACGGCGTCACGCAGTACTTCACCGACAACCCGTCGCTGGCCCCGATTCTCGACAAGTTCCAGGCCTTCGACGTGTACACTTCGGTGTGGTTTTCGAGCATCTACCTGCTGCTGTTCATTTCGCTGGTCGGCTGCGTCATTCCGCGCGCGAAACACCACTTCGACGCGCTGCGCGCCAAGCCGCCGCGCACTCCGGCCCGCCTGTCGCGCCTGGCCGGCTTTCAGAAGCGAACCACCGCGACGAACGTGGGCGGAGCGGTCGCGGCGGTCGATTCCGCCCGCAAACTGCTCCGCAAGTCGGGCTACCGCGTGGTGGTCTTCAGCGCCGCGGACAAGAGCGGCCGTGAAACCGCGTCGGTCTCGGCCGAACGCGGGTACGCACGTGAGACGGGCAACCTCGTCTTCCATGCCGCGCTGGTGGGCATCCTCATCACCGTCGGTGTGGGCGGCGGATTCGGCTACAGCGGCCAGCGTGTGGTCGTCGAGAACGGCGGGGTGTTCGTCAACACACTGGCGGCCTACGACTCCTTCAATCCGGGGCGCTTCTTCACCGACAATTCGCTCGACCCCTACTCGATCAAGCTCGATCAATTCACCGCGACGTACGAGACGAAGGCCGACGGCGCGTTCGGCCAGCCGATCGACTACAACGCAGAGGTCACCACGCAAGAGCAGGGCCAGACACCGCAGCAGTCAGATATCAAGGTCAACTCGCCGCTGCGCATCGGGGGCACCGACGTGTACCTGCTCGGCAACGGCTACGCACCGCAGATCACGGTGAAAGACCCCACTGGCAAGGTGGTCTTCACCGACTCCGTGCCGTTCTTGCCGCAAGACGCGAACCTCACGAGCGTGGGCGTCGTGAAGATTCCGGATGGCCTGGCCGCCCAGATCGGCATGATCGGGTTCTTCTACCCGACGCAAGCGACCTCGACCACCGGTGCCTTCTACTCGACCTACCCCGACGACGACTATCCCGTGCTCACCCTCAACGTCTATGACGGAGATCTCGGCCTGAACGGCGGCGTTCCCACCTCGGTGTACTCGCTGAACACCGACAAGATGACGCAACTCACGGGCGGAACCACGGGTGTGGATTCGATCCAGCTCAAGCCGGGCGACAGCCAGGCACTGCCGGGCGGCCTCGGAACGATCAGTTTCGACGCGGTGAAGCGGTATGCATCACTCGACATCCACCATGACCCCACCCAGGGCTGGGTGCTGTTGTTCGCGGCCTCCGCGCTCGCCGGATTGCTCATCTCGCTCTTCATCCCGCGCCGCCGCGTCTGGGTGAAGGCGACCGAAAACTCCGACGGTACCCTGAGCCTCGAGTACGCGGGCCTCGCTCGTGGCGAAGACCCGCGGCTCGCCGCTGCCGTCGCCGAGATAGCCGAGCGGCATTCCAAAGTTCTCAGCGACGTTCCCGCCGCTGACACAAACACTTAGGCTTACATCGTGACCCTTGACGAGTATTCGATCTTCTTCTTGTACGCCGCAATGGCGGTGTACGCGCTTGCTTTCATCGCGTTCGCCCTCGACCTCGCGCGCCGTTCGGCGCAGGTTTCTGCGGGCAACTCGGTGAGTGTCGACGGCACGGTGACGACGGCGGCGAAGGTGCTCGAAACCGTGGGGGCGGGAGCCGTCGGCATTGCGGGTGCGGCCGGTGGTGTCGCTGTCGCGGGGGCGCCCGCGGGTGCCGGCGCGGTGGGTACGGATGCGCCTGACGGTGGCCGGGCATCCTCTGCCGGCGCGTCGGCCGGGTCGGGTGGCACGGGCACACTCAAGGGTGGCCGTGTGGCTGCAGACGGCAGCGTTTCGCGGCGGTCGCTGAGCCTTCGGCTCGGCATGGCCTTCACCATCATCGGCTTCCTGCTCGAGGTGACGGCCGACGTGCTGCGTGGCATCGCGGCCCAGCGGGTTCCGTGGGCCAACATGTACGAGTTCTCGATGACCGGAACCGTGCTGATCATCGGCGTGTTCCTGGTGGTCAACACCCGCGTCGACCTTCGCTTTCTCGGCACGTTCATCACGGGTCTCGTTCTGATCCTGCTGGGCATCTCGACAGTCAACTACTACGTGGTCATCGCTCCGCTGCCGCCGGCGCTCCAGTCGGCGTGGCTGGTCATCCACGTGTTCGTCGCGAGCCTCGGCACGGCGTTCTTCGCGCTCGGGTTCGCGCTGTCGGGCATCCAGCTGCTGCAGTCGCGGCGCGAAGTGCTGGGCGGGGCGACGAAGTTCTTGAAGCTCAAGTTCTTGGCGTCGCTGCCGGATTCGACCAAACTCGAGAACCTGGCGTACCGCGTCAACATCGTGGGGTTCGTATTCTGGACGTTCACGCTCATCGCCGGTGCCATCTGGGCCGAGCGCGCCTGGGGCCGGTACTGGGGCTGGGACACCAAAGAGGTGTGGACCTTCATCATCTGGGTCATCTACGCCGGGTACATCCACGCGCGGGCCACTCGTGGCTGGCGCGGCTCACGGTCGGCCTGGCTGGCGATCATCGGGTTCGGCGCCGTGCTGTTCAACTTCGGCGTGGTGAACGTGTTCTTCCACGGGCTGCACTCGTATTCGGGCCTCTAATCCCCAGCGTGACGACCGTTCGACTCTGAGAGTTCGAGAAGCAGACCGTAGACGCGGGTGAGCCGGTCGCGCCACCAGGCGTCCCGATCGGGCGCCGCGAGCACGCGCTGAACGAGTGATTCGTCGAGCAGCGGGCGCACGACGGGAATCGACCCGCCTACCGGAATGAGCGGCTCGGCCGTGACATCGACGGTCAGCAGCGCGGCAGTGGCGAGCCCGCAATCGTATTCCAGATTCGGAATAGACGCCGCGAGGTGGGCGCCCATCGCGATTCCGATCGAGGTGTCGAGGGCCGACGAGACCACCACGGGCAGCCCGGCACGCTCGGCAATGTCGAGGGCCGAATGGATGCCCCCCAGAGGCTGAGCCTTGATGACCAGTACATCGGCGGCGGCACGGCGAGCTACCTCGAGCGGGTCATCCACTTTTCGCACACTCTCGTCGGCAGCGATGGGTATGCCCATGTATTTCACGCGTTGGCGGATCTCCCACAGATCGTCGACCGTCGGGCACGGTTGCTCGACGTACTCGAGGTCGAATTCGGCGAGGGCGTGGATGGCTTTCTCGGCCTCTCCGACGTTCCAGCCTCCGTTCGCGTCGAGCCGGATGCGCCCCTCTGAGCCGAGGATCGCCCGCGCCTCGCGAACCCGGGCGAGGTCGTCGTCGAGCGTCTGGCCGCGCTCGGCCACCTTCACCTTGATGGTGCGGCAGCCGGGGTAGCGCGCGAGAACCCGTTCGACCTCAGCGGGTGAGACAGCGGGCAGGGTGGCGTTGACGGCGATGCGATCGCGCAGCGGCGCTGGAGTCGGCACCCAGCCGAAGTCGACGGCGCCGGCGAGCCAGGCCAGAGACTCGACGTCGTCGTATTCCACGAAAGGCGAGAACTCGGTGGCGCCTTCGGGGCCTCGCAGAATTACGGCTTCACGGGCATCCACCCCCCTGAATCGGGTGTTCAGTGGAATCGAAACGACGCTTGCCTGCTCGAGTAGTTCGGTGAGTGTCGGCAAGGGGCGGTGCGTGGAGGCCATGCCCCCATTGTGTCTGGTCTCGGCGAGCTCGCGTGTTTCAAGCGTTCGAAGCCGCGCGATTTGGCTGAAGACATGGCCCCAGAAGCAGCGTTCGTCTCCGAGATCTTCGACCCCGCCGAATGGATGCTCGCGCCGGGCTCCGAGGCGATGACCGACATCACCTACCACCACGACAGTGCCGGCCAGGTCGCCCGCATCGCACTCAACAGGCCGGAGGTGCGAAACGCCTTTCGTCCGCATACCGTCGACGAGCTGTACCGTGCACTTGACGACGCCCGGCAGAATCCGCGGATCGGGGCGGTGCTGCTGACCGGCAATGGTCCGAGCCCCAAAGACGGCGGTTGGGCATTCTGCAGCGGCGGCGATCAGCGGATTCGTGGGCGGGATGGGTACCAATACGCGGAGGTGACGGGGCCGGTGCTAACGCGGTATCCACTGGCGGCTCGACTGGGCGCGCACGATTCTGACGAAGTCGCCCACGGCCGTCCGCATGCTCAAATTCGCCTTCAACGCCGTCGACGACGGCATGGTGGGGCAGCAAGTGTTCGCCGGCGAGGCGACCCGGCTCGCGTACGGCACCGACGAGGCGGTCGAGGGCCGCGACGCGTTCCTCGAGAAGCGGGAGCCCGACTGGGCTCCGTTTCCGTACCATTACCGAGGTGGGTGACCGACGATCCCGATCGGTGTCCCGTCCCCCCCCATCGGGCCCTGACCCGATCCCGTCCCGATCCTGTCTCGTGAGGCGGTTGCGCCGAATTGAGGCCGCTACAACGGCCTCTTTTTGACACAGGTGACTCACGAGGGAGGTGATGCACAGATAACTCGGGCACGGCGCGCAGCGGATGCCCGTGCCGGGCGAATTAGGGTGGGGGAATGACAAGGCGACTTGAGGTTCTGTCGGCCGGCGATCCCTTCGAGGTGTCGATCGCTGTGCGGGCTGCTCTGAGCGGAACCGGGCCCGCAGTTCTGCCCCGCGAACCGGCTGCCGCACCCCTTGCGCGGCACGCGTCGACGTCGGCCGTGAGGTCGGCCGGCGCCGGGCCCGATGGGTTGAAGGGGCCAGGAGCGACGGGCGGGCCGAGCGAGCCAGACGTACCGGCCGAGGTGCCCAAGAACGTCGCCCTCGTGATCGAAACGTCGGGCAGCTCCGGCGTGCCCAAACGTGTCGCGCTGAGTGCCGACGCGTTGCTTGCCAGTGCCGGCGCGACCGAATCCGAGCTCGGCGGCCCGGGCCAATGGGTACTCGCCCTGCCCACGCACTACATCGCGGGAACGCAGGTTCTCATCCGCTCGATCGTCGCCGCCACGAAACCGGTGGTGCTGCCGCCCGGCCACTTCAGTGCACGGTCGTTCGCGGCGTGCGTCGACCAGTTGCAGGGTGAGCTGAGGTTCTCGTCAATCGTGCCCGCTCAGCTCGCGAGGCTGGTCGATGCGGGCGAGAGTGATGCGGGCATCCGTGATTCTCTGCGGGCTCTGGATGCTCTGCTCATCGGTGGCCAGGCAGTACCCGCCGCGTTGTTCACCCGCGCGACCGATCTCGGGCTGAACGTGAAGCGCACGTACGGCTCGAGCGAGACGAGCGGCGGATGCGTCTACGACGGCCACCCGATCGGGCAAGCCGTGGCGCGAACCACCGCCGGCGAGCTCGAACTCGCCGGCCCCATGCTCGCGGAAGGGTACCTCGGCGACGAGGAGCTGACGGCGCGCAAGTTCTACACCGATGCGGGCCGCCGGTGGTACCGTACGGCTGACAGCGGAGCGGTCACAAGCGGGCCCGCGGGCATCCAGGTCGCCATCAGCGGGCGCCTCGACAACGTCATCATCTCGGGTGGAATCAAGGTGGCGCTCGATCGTGTCGAACGCGTCGTGCAATCGCATGAGGGTTTTCACACGGCGATCGTGGTTCCGCAACCGAGTGAGCGGTGGGGGCAGACCTCCGTGGTCGTGACGAGTGAGCCGTTCGACGCTGGCGCGCTCGAACTGCTGCAGGCGGCGGTGACAGATGCCGTGGGCCGGCCCGCGGCCCCTTCACGAATCGTGCGCCTGGCAACGCTGCCGACCCTCAGCTCGGGCAAACCCGACCGTCTCTCGGTGGCTCGTTCGCTCGCGCAATCGGATGCCGCGCAGGAGCTCTGACGGAGCGCATCGAATACGCGAGGAGCGTCATCGGTAGTATCTTCTGATGGCGCAAACCAAGCGAAAGAAGTCCGGGCATCCGGCAGGCAAACGGCAGCACTCGGCCCCGAACAAGCTCACGAAGCCGACTCCGGCGATGTGGATCGCGGGAGCGCGCATCCGCACCCTGCCGCTGGCGATCGCGCCGGTCGCCTTGGGCGTCGGAGCGTCGACCCTCATCACGGGAGGGTTCGAGACGATCGACTGGGGGCTCGCGCTGCTGAGCCTCGCCGTGGCGTTGTTTCTGCAGATCGGCGTCAACTACTCGAACGACTATTCCGACGGCGTTCGCGGCACCGATGAGTTCCGCGTGGGGCCGCCGCGGCTGACCGGCTCGGGAGTCGCGAATCCGAAGCGCGTTCTTGCCGTTGCGATCGTGTTCTTCGCACTGGGGGCCGCCGCCGGCGTCACGATCGTTCTGCTCACGCATCACTGGTGGTTGCTGATCCCGGGCGCAATCGCCATCGCTGCCGCCTACTTCTACACGGGCGGCAAACGGCCGTACGGGTATTACGGGCTCGGCGAGGTCTTCGTCTTCATCTTCTTCGGCCTGGTTGCGACCGTGGGAACGACGTACATACTCTCAGGATCGTTCAATTTCGAGAGCCTCTACGCAGGTGTCGCTGCCGGTTTCATCGCCTGTGCGGTGTTGATGGTCAACAACATCCGCGACATCGATCAAGACAAGATCGCCCGCAAGCGCACGCTGGCGGTACTGGTCGACCACCGCGCCGCTCGCATCATCTACGTGGTCTTCTTGCTGCTGGCGTACGCGATTCTGACGCTGTTCTCGTTCTTGTTCCCGCTCGCGCCGCTGGTGTTCTTCACGCTGCTGCTGTCGTTGCCTTCGATGCTCATCGTGCTGACGGGCAAGACTGCGAAGGAGTTCATTCTGGCGCTGCAGCTGACCAGCCTGATGGGACTGCTGTTCGGCCTGGGGCTGGGTGCGGCGCTGACGTTCTAGCACGGAGGAGAGTCCGCAGGAGAGGGAGTCGCGACCGAGTGCGACTTTTCCGGTCGAGAGCGACAGGCTCGGCGACTCATCTCGTCCGCAGAGAGGTCGCTCTGGCGGAGCGGGGAACGCTTAGGCGTCGTCGGCGCGCCGAGAGTCGGCGTCGTCGACCACGGTGTCTTCGAGGTCTTCGTCAGACCCGGCCTTCTCCGTCGGCCGGGGAGCCTCTTTTGCGGTGCCGTGGCGCGCTTCGTACAACCCGTTGGCCAGCACTTCACGTGGTTTTCGCAGAAAAATATACGACGCGCAGAGCGAAATGACGGCGGCCAGAGCGGCGGCGATCCACGGCGTCATCTGCGTCAGGAGAAGGATGGCCAGCGCCACGGCGAAGATGCCGACGCGGATCAGCGTGTAGACCAGCCATGTTCGTCCTGTTTTCACGTGATCAGCTTACAAGCGCGGTTCTGACTGCTCCCTGCGAGAGCGCCGAACACATTTTCACGCGCAGCAAACTCCCCATTTTCAAGGCGTATGGTTTGACTATGGCTCGTCTCTTGGTTGGTCTCGTCGCACTTGCGGTGGCTTTCTACGTGTACGCGCTCGTCGACTGCATTTTATTCTCCCGAGCGCGCGTTCGTGGGCTGCCCAAGATCGCTTGGGTGTTCATCGTGTTGTTGTTCCCCGTCATCGGTGGGGTGCTCTGGTTCTTGATCGGCCGGGGGCGTAAAGCCTCCAAACGTCAGGTGCAGTACCGCACCGTGGGACCAGACGACGACCCCGAGTTTCTGGGCGCCCTACGATCCGACCCCGTGTCTGAGGCTCAGATCAGCGAGCTCGAGCAGCAGTTCACCGAAAAAGACGACCCCGATACGCGAACCGACAACGGCAGATCTGACCGGTGAGCGCGGCGCAGAGCCCACTTCCGAGCCCCTCACCCACCCCGCCTCCAGCCCTGTCTCCGTCCCCTTCGCCCAGCCCGGCGGCCGACTTCTCGCTCGCCATTCTGAAGGCCTTCGTGGTGCTCGGTGTCACCGATGCCGTTCTGACACCCGGCTCACGCTCCCAGGCTCTCGCGCTGACTCTCGCTGAATTCGACCGCGCCCGGATGCTCGACCTGCAGGTTCGGCTCGACGAACGCAGCGCGGGGTTCACGGCCCTCGGACTGGCTCTCGAAACCGGTCGCCCTGCGATCGTGGTGACCACCTCGGGTACGGCGGTAGCCAACCTGCTGCCAGCTGTTCTCGAGGCGAGTCACTCGAATGTTCCGATGCTGCTGGTGACCTCAGATCGGCCCGCAGAACTGCGCGGTACGGGCAGCAACCAGACCACTTGGCAGCCCGGCATTTTCGGGCGCTTCGTTCGGGCGTCGTTCGATGTGGATGCTCCACTCGGCGCCGAAGGCGAACCCGAGCTGGCCCGTGACATCGCCGCGCGTGCCTGGGCGGCGGCGCTCGGCCGGGTTGCGGGTGACTCTGCCGGTGTGGGTGTCACTCCTGGTTCGCCCGGCGCGCCTGGCCCGGTTCACGTGAACCTTCAGTTTCGTGAGCCCCTTTCGGGCATCGTTCCCGACCTGAAAGACAGCGCAGCTGAAGGCTTTGACGCAGACGCAGACGCAGACGCCGACTCAGACGCCGGTGCGCGTGCCCTTGGGGATGCTGATGGGCGCGCCGCTGCCGCTGGTTCAGATGGGCGTGCTGATGCCGCTGCGGTTGCCGGCGTCGATATCGATGTGCATGCCCATCTCCCCGCAGCGCCGCTCGAACTCCGGCGCGGCCCCCGAACCGTCGTCATCGCCGGAGCCGGCGCCGGCCCGGCCGCCGAAGAGCTGGCGCATCAGGGCGGCTGGCCGCTCATCGCCGAGCCTTCGAGCGGAGCGCGCTTCGGCCGCAACCTCATCGTGGCCTACCGTGGGCTCCTCTCCGCCCCCGAGTTCGGCGGGCGCGTTCGGCGAGCGGTCGTGTTCGGGCATCCGTCGCTTTCGCGCGAAGTGCCCGCGCTGCTGCTGCGCGACGACGTGGAGATCATCGTTGTGGGCCAGCGCGCCGATGACCTCGCTGTATTCAACCCGGGCCGTCGTGTCTCCGCATTCACCCCCGCGGTGACCGTCGCGCCCAGCGCGGGTGAGGGCCCAGACTTGGTTGCGACTGCCGCCGAGGCGAGTCGCGGCATTCCCCAATCGGGAGGCAGCGAGCATCCGCAGCCCGACGACCGCGACTGGCTGCGCGACTGGGTACTGAGGAGCCGTGCCATCGTCGATGCGCAGCCCGACGACGTCGCCCCGCCCAACATCGAAGCGGCGCGCTCTTCTGACATCGCCGAGCGCCGCGACTACCGAGTCGCCGAACTCGCCGCCCTTCGAGCGCCGGTGACGAGGCGGATGCTCGCGCTGGCCGTCTGGCGAGCCACCTGGCCGCACGATCGGCTGATGCTCGGCGCCTCGCGCATCATTCGCGACCTCGACTGTGCTGTGCCCGGAAAGAAGATCAGCGTGCACTCCAATCGCGGTCTCGCGGGTATCGACGGCACCATCGCGACGGCGACCGGAATCGCGCTGGCGAGCCAGCGTGCACCCGGTAGTCTGCGAAGCGGAAGCGGCAGCCACAACAACACGAGCCACAGCGGCAGCGCCGCCACCCGCGGCCCCGCTCCCGACCGGGCCGCCCAGACCGGCGTCACCCGCCTCTTACTCGGCGACCTCACGCTGCTGCATGACGTTGGAAGCCTCTTGTTCGGAGTGGGGGAGCGGAGGCCGCGCATCCAGCTCATCGTCGGCAACGACGGCGGCGGAACGATTTTCGACACCCTCGAAGTGGCGGCGACCGCGGGCGCGGCGGCGTTCGACCGTGTCATGATGACTCCGCAGAACGTCGACCTCGCCGCTCTCGCCGCTGCGTATGGCTGGCACTACGAGAAGGTGACGACGCGTAGCGAACTCGATCGAGCGTTGACGTCTCCCGTCACCGGGCCGAGCATTGTCGAGGTTCCTCTCGCTCGCTGACCTTGCGGCCAGTAGCCTGAACTGATCGGAAGAAGGAGTTCGTTCATGAAGGCTTCGAAGAACTGGACGGAAGACCCGGCTCCCCTGCTGCGCGTCGGCGCCGGTTACAAATTGCTGGGCAGCGACGCAGGCGCCACCCCTGGGTTCGCCGGCAATAAGACTGACGGCGAGTCCGCACTCGCGGCGAACGGCGCTGAGGTGAGCTCGTTGCAGGAGAAGCTGTTCGCGAACAGCCTCTATGACGACTCGCGCTCCATTCTGCTGGTGCTTCAGGGTATGGACTCGGCAGGCAAGGGCGGAATCGTGAAGCACGTCGTGGGGTCGGTCGACCCGCAGGGCGTCATGCACGCCAGCTTCAAGAAGCCCACGCCAGAAGAACTCGAGCACGACTTTCTCTGGCGTATTCGGAAGCGCCTGCCCACCCCGGGCCAGATCGGTGTGTTCGATCGCTCGCACTACGAAGATGTGCTGGCCGGCAAGGTGCTGAATCTAGCACCGCCCGAGGTGATCGAGGAGCGGTACCGCCAGATCAACGACTTCGAGTCAGAGGTGGTGGCGCACGGCACAACCGTGGTCAAGGTCATGCTCAACATCAGCGCCGACGAGCAGAAGGCTCGGCTGGCCGAACGGCTCGACCGACCCGACAAGTACTGGAAGTTCAATCCCAGCGACATCGACTCTCGCGTGTTGTGGAACCAGTATCAAGACGCGTACCAGACGGTGTTCGACACGACTTCGACGACGACCGCGCCCTGGTACGTCGTTCCCGCGAACCGCAAGTGGTACGCACGACTCGCGGTGCAGCGGCTGCTGATGGATGCCCTGCGAAACCTCAACCAAGACTGGCCTCCGGCCACTTTCGACGTCGAAGAGCAACGCGCGCGCCTCGACCTCACCTGAGGCTGCATGCATCACGAAAACCACCCCCAACCGGGCGTTTTGGGGCGGTCTTTGTGATCCATGTGAATGTCGAACCGGCAGGCGTCAGCCGAAGGCCTCCACGATGGGGCGGAACTTCATGCGCGTCTCCAGAAACTCCCGCTCGGGGTCTGACTCCGAGACGATGCCGGCGCCGGCGTAGGCCGTGATGGCTCCGTCTTCGCACACCTGCGCACAGCGCAGGGCGACCGCCCACTCGCCGTCACCGTCGGCGCCGAGCCAGCCCACCGGGCCCGCGTAGCGACCACGGTCGAAGGGTTCGAGTTCGCCGATGAGCCGCAGGGCATCCTCGGTCGGCGTGCCGGCGACGGCAGCGGTGGGGTGCAAGGAGGCGATGAGGTCGAGCGAGGTCGATCCGTCGCTGAGCGTGCCTTCGACGTCGCTCGCCAGATGCCAGAGGTTCGGCAGCTTGAGCGTGAACGGAATCTCGCTGGCGATCAGCGTGCGCGAGTGCGGCGTGAGGGCTGTCATCACGCTCGCCACGGCGAAGCGGTGCTCGTCGAGGTCTTTCGGGCTGGTGGCCAGGGCTACGGCCTGATCGTGGTCTGCTTCGGCATCGCGGCCGCGTGAAATGGTGCCGGCCAGCACGCGCGCAGTGACCGAGCCGTGGTCGACCCGCACGAGGGTTTCGGGGCTCGAGCCGACGAGGCCGTCGACCGCGAAAGTCCAGCAGTCGGGGTACCCCAGAGCGAGATCGAGCAGCACGCGGCGCAGATCGGAGTCGGCCGGCAGATGCCCCACGAGATCGCGTGCCAGTACGACCTTCTCGAGTTCGCCGGCGTTGATGTGACCCACGGCCGCCTCGACGGCCTCGCGGTAGGTGTCGGGTTTCGCTGCTCCCGGCTGCAACGAGATGCGGTACTCGGGACCGAACGAGGTCGCTGCGGGCACGGCCGCTGAGGGCACGGTTGCCCGTGACCTCGTCGACGCCGACAGGTTGGCGGCCAACAGGGTGGCGGCCAACAGGGTCGTGGCCGACGGAGTCGGGGATGATGCTGCGGATGACGCTGCGGGCGACGCGGCGACGGGCGACGCGGTAGCGGGCGACACGGTGGCGGCCGACGCGGTGGCGAGCGGCACGCCGGCGGCCGGCACCGGATGCCCGCCAGCACCCGTCGCGCCCGCCGCGCCCGGCATCCCAGAATCGCTCGGGGCGCTCTCGTCTTCGGTCTGCACCCGCACCCGCGTCACCCAGAACACCCCGTCGCGCTTGCCGATGACGATCTCGGGAACGATGAGCACACTGCTCGCGCCAGACTGCGCCGAGAAGGCGAACGTTCCGAAGGCGATGAGCCCGGTTCCGGGGGAGCCGAGCGGATCGCTCACCGTCGCGGCGGCGGCGACAGCACGCCACGCCTCGCAGGCATCGGTGAACCGGTCGGCGCCCGAGAACTCGAGCCGCAGAGCGGTGCCGAGGCCGGCCATGCCTTGGCCCTTGCGAATCCAGAGCAACGGATGCCGGGCATCCAGCAGCGGAATCAGCAACGAGATGTCACCGACCGCCCGAGTCTCAACGTAAAGCCGGGGTGTCGCACGAGCAGTTTCGGTCACGAATCTAGGCTACGCGCCGCCAGAGCCCTCTCCTCACCGTGGCACCCCGTGGACTTCACCACGCGTAGTCTTCGGGCGCCGTCTTGTATCCCGGAAAGATCTCGTCAAGACGCGCCAGGGCGTGCTCGTCGAGCGTCACCTCGAGGGAACGGAGCGATGCGTCGAGTTGCTCGGCAGTACGCGGCCCGATGATCGGAGCGGTGACGGCCGGCTGATGAAGGAGCCAGGCAAGGCCGACATCGGCTGGGTCGTGCCCGAGTTCGTCGGCGAAGTCTTCGAACGCCTCGATCGCGTCGTGATGCGTCTCGGTGGCCAAAGCGCTGCGCCCTTGGTTTCGGCGCTTGCCTTCGCGCTCTTTACGGAGCACGCCGGCCAGAAGGCCCCCGTTCAACGGCGACCACGGAATCAGGCCGAGCCCGTAACCTTCGATCGCCGGAATGACCTCACGTTCGATGTCTCTGGTGAGCAGGTTGTAAATCGACTGCTCGCTGACCAGACCCGTGTAGTTACGACGCTGCGCCTCGGCCTGCGCGGTGGCGATGTGCCATCCGGCGAAGTTACTGCTGCCGTTGTAGACGATCTTGCCCTGCGCCACCGCGGTTTCCATGGCCTGCCAGATCTCGTCCCACGGGGTCGAACGATCGATGTGGTGAAATTGATAGAGGTCGATGTAGTCGGTCTGCAGCCGGGTCAGGCTCGCATCGAGCGCGCGCCTGATGTTCAACGCAGAGAGCTTGCCCTCGTTCGGCCAATCGCTCATGTCGCCGTACAGTTTCGTCGCGAGCACGGTTTTCTCGCGACGGCCGCCGCCCTGAGCGAAATAGCGGCCGATGATCTCTTCGGTCCAGCCGCGTCTGCCGACGCCGCCGTACACATTGGCGGTGTCGAAGAAGTTGATGCCGGCGTCGTGCGCCGCGTCCATGATGGCGAACGCATCAGACTCTTCGGTTTCTGGGCCGAAGTTCATGGTGCCGAGGCACAGACGTGAAACGGTGAGGCCCGAGCGGCCGAGGTGTGTGTATTCCATCGTTCCACTCTGCGCGTGTCGGTGCCGCATCTGCAAACCGGCCCGCCCGCTGCGGCGCGCCGCGCTGCGGATGCTCGGGACGCGCCGTGATCGGCCCGCCGTGCCCTCGCCCCTACCCAGAGGCCCCCCCGCCAGCGACTTATTGCGGCAGCCCGAGCACCCGCTCGAGGTAATCGTTGCGAAACTGCCGATCGGGGTCGTACACGCCGGCGAGGGCGGCGAATTCGGGCATCCGTTCGTACAGCGGCACGACCGATCGCGCGTCGCCCGTGAACACCTTGCCCCAGTGCGGCCGGGCGCCGAACGGGGCGAGCGCCGCCTCGAGGTCTGGCAGCAGTGCGAACACGGCAGCGGGCTCGTTCTTCCAGGTGAAATGGATGGCCAGCGATTCACGCTCGTACGCCATGCTCAACCACAGCTCGTCGGCCGCCACGGTGCGCAATTCGGTCACGAGCAACAGCGGCGCGATTCGCTCTCCCAGCGAACGCACCACGCTGAGCGCCGCAGCTGCGTGCGCCCGATCGACGAAGAACTCGCTCTGCAGCTCGTCGCCATTGCTCGGTGTGGCATCGAACCGAAAGTGCGGCAGGCGCTCCGACCAGGGTCCTGGCACTCCGCCCTGCATGGTGGTGTTGTCGAGCTCTGCCCCGGCGAGCGTAGCGATTTTCGACAGGGATGAGGTAGCGCCGAACACGGTTCCCGGCAGCACCCGAGGTTCTCCCGCTTCGAGCCTCGTCTTCAACCAGAGCTGTTCCAGCGAGTCGCCCCGCCAGTTCGTGAACAGGCTGACACTGTAGGCCGCCCCGGTGATCTCCTCGAACGACTCGAGCAGGGCATCCCACGGCAGCTCGACGTACACGTCTTGACGAACGTCGAACGTGGGCTGAATGTCGAGCGTCACCCGGGTGACCACGCCGAGAGCGCCGAGTGAGACCACCATGCCGGCGAACGACGGCGCCTGACGGGTCACCTGCGCCAGCTCGCCGCGACCGGTCACGAATTCGAGGCCGCTCACCGCGGTGGCCAGACTGCCGTTGCGGTTTCCCGACCCGTGCGTGCCCGTCGAGATGGCCCCCGCCACCGAAATGTGAGGCAGCGAGCCCATGTTGTGCAGGGCCCAGCCCTCTGACTGCAGGGCGGCCGCGACGGTGCCATACCGGGTGCCGGCCGCGAGGGTCACGGTACGGGCATCCGCGTCGATCACGAGCTCGGGCGGCAGGTCGACGAGGCTGATCAGGTCACCGGATGCATCGGCCAGATCATTGAACGAATGGCGGGTGCCGAGGGCGCGAACGTGCGGCGAGCCCGCCACGATGGCCTGAACCTCCTCGACGCTGCTCGGAGTGTGCAACCGTGCCGCCCCGAATTCGTAGTTGCCCGCCCAGTTCGCGCCGACTGCTGAAGCCATTGGTGCCGTCTTTCTCGTGAGGTCCTCCCTCCATCTTGACGCATCCGCGCGTGCGCACGACGCGCGAGCTGTGGCTGCGCATCCTGTAACCCGTGCCGAGTGCCGCACCGCCCGAGTGGTGCCCCGTAAACTGAGAGCGTGTCTAAGGCCGACCTCAGCAAGCAGCCCGCGCAGGTTTCTGCGATGTTCGACGACGTGTCGACCCATTACGACCGCACCAACAACGTGCTCTCGGCCGGCAATGCGCTGCTGTGGCGGGTGGCGACCACCAAAGCGGTCGGCCCTCGGCCCGGCGAGCGCATTCTCGACCTCGCCGCGGGAACCGGCACCTCGAGTGCGTCGCTGGCGAAAAGCGGCGCCCACGTCGTGGCAGCCGACTTCTCGCCCGGAATGATCGAGGTGGGAAGGCGGCAGCAAGCCGGCAACACGAACGTCGAATTCGTGGTGGCCGACGGCATGAACCTGCCGTTCGAAGCGTCGGAATTCGATGCGGTGACCATTTCGTTCGGCCTGCGCAACATCGTCGAGCCGCGAGCGGCTCTTGCCGAGCTGTTCCGGGTCACCAAGCCGGGCGGCCGCATCGTGATCTGCGAGTTCAGCACGCCGCCTCTTACGCCCATCCGGATCGGATATTCGGCGTACCTGCAGCGCGTCATGCCGGCGCTCGCGAAGGTCGCCAGCTCGAACCCGGCCGCCTACACCTACCTCGCCGAATCGATCAAAGACTGGCCCGACCAGCAGACGCTCTCGCGCTGGCTCCGCGAGACGGGGTTCACGAACGTCGGCTACCGCAACCTCACGGCCGGAATCGTGGCACTGCATCGGGGAACGAAGCCGCGGCGAATCGCCGAAACAGCGCCTGCAAGCCCTCCACCTGAGTCTCTCGACGCCGCCGCGACTCAGTAGGCTTGACCCGTGAAGCCGACCAATCGGTCCCTGAACCTTTCCGCGGGCGCCAGCCTGTCGAAAGGTGTGCGCCGAAGCCAAAGCCCCTCGTCTCCGTTCTCGCTCACTGAGCGGCTCTTCGCGACGGCGGATGACCGCAAGGCCTCGAAGGCCGTCGACAACGGCATCGTGCGGCTCGAAGAGCGCCTCGTGGCAGAAACGGCTTTTCACGACGGCATGGCCGAGGTGTCGGCGCGCTACCTGCTCGATGCGGGCGGAAAGCGCATTCGCCCGATTCTCGCTTTTCTCACCGCCCAGCTCGGCGAGGGGGTGACAGACGACGTGGTCACGGCTGCTACCTCCATCGAATTGATTCACCTTGCCTCGCTCTACCACGACGACGTGATGGATGAAGCGGAGCAACGCCGTGGCGTACCCACCGCCCACACGGTGTGGAGTAATTCCATCGCCATTCTCACCGGCGACCTTCTGTTCGCCCGGGCGAGCAAGCTCCTCTCGATTCTGGGGGAGCGGGCGATCCGCCTGCAGGCCGACACTTTCGAACGCCTCTGCCTCGGGCAACTGCACGAAACCGTGGGCCCGCGCGCGGGTGAAGACGAGATCGAGCACTACCTCCAGGTGCTCGCCGACAAGACGGGCTCGCTGATCGCGGCATCCGCTCAGCTCGGCGTGCTCGTCGCGAACGCGCCCGAGGCTTACCAGCAGGCCGTGTTCGACTTCGGCGAGAAGGTCGGTATCGCCTTTCAGCTGATCGACGACGTGATCGACCTCGCACCGCCTGGCGACAAGACGGGCAAGACCGCGGGCACCGACATTCGTGCCGGCGTCGTCACGCTGCCGCTGCTCTACCTGCGACGGGATGCCCCGACCGACCCCGCGGCGGCCGAACTGCTTCGCCGGCTCGACCCCGACACCATCGCGGCCACCGCCGGGCCAGAGGTCGACGCCCTCATCGCCGAGTTGCGCGAGCACCGCGTCACGGCAGAAACCACCGCCGAGGCGCACCGGTGGGCGGCCCAGGCGGTCAGCGCGCTCGACCCGCTGCCCGAGGGCACCGTCAAGAAGACCCTGATCCGCTTCGCCGACACCATGGTCGAGCGCAACAGCTGAACACTTTCGCACCAGAACGTTAGGAACCCCACCCTCATGACCAAGCTCCGCCTGGCCATCGTCGGCGCAGGGCCGGCCGGAATCTACGCCGCCGACCTTCTCCTCAAAGCCGAACGGCACTTCGACGTCTCGATCGACCTGTTCGATCACCTACCGGCGCCGTACGGCCTGGTGCGGTATGGGGTCGCCCCCGATCATCCACGCATCAAGGGCATCGTCGGCGCACTGCGCGAGGTGCTCGACCGCGGCGACATCCGGTTCTTCGGCAACGTGCGTTACGGGTCAGACCTGACTCTCGCCGATCTGAAGAAGCACTACAACGCGGTCATCTTCGCCACCGGAGCCATCGGTGACGCGTCGCTCGACATTCCGGGCATCGACCTCGACGGCTCGTACGGGGCGGCCGACTTCGTCAGCTGGTTCGACGGGCACCCCGATGTGCCGCGCACCTGGCCGCTCGAGGCTCGTGAGGTCGCTGTGCTCGGCAACGGCAACGTAGCGCTCGATGTCGCGCGCATGCTCGCGAAGCACGCTGACGACCTGCTGCCCACAGAGATTCCGGCGAACGTGTACGAGGGTCTGAAGCACTCGCCCGTCACCGACGTGCACGTCTTCGGGCGGCGGGGGCCTGCGCAGGTGAAATTCACTCCGCTCGAGTTGCGCGAACTCGGCGAGATTCCCGATGTCGACATGATCGTCTACGACGAAGATTTCGACGTCGACCCCGCGTCGGAGGCGGCGATCGCCTCGAACAAGCAGGTCATGGTGATCAACCGGGTCATGAACGGATGGCGCGCGCGCGAGTCGGGTGGCGCCTCACGGCGGCTGCACCTGCACTTCTACGCCAGGCCCCTCGAGGTTCTCGGTGTCGAGGGTGCGGTCTCGGGCATCCGGTACGAACGCACCCGGCCCGATGGCGCCGGGGGAGTGGAAGGCACGGGCGAGATTCGCGAGTTGCCGATTCAGGCGCTGTACCGCGCCGTCGGGTACTTCGGTTCGCCGCTGCCCGGCGTGCCGTTCGATGAGCGGCGCGGGGTGATTCCGAACCGTGAAGGCCGGGTTCTGGATGATCATGACGAGGTCGTTCCCGGTGTCTACGCCACCGGGTGGATCAAGCGCGGCCCCGTGGGGCTCATCGGCCACACCAAGTCCGACGCCATGGAGACCCTTGCGCACGTGGTTCGCGACCAGGCCTCGTGGTGGACTCCCGCGCCGGCGGACTCCGCCGAAGACGCGATCGTCGCCCTGCTCGACGAGCGTGGAGTGGTTTTCACCACCGTGGAGGGCTGGCATCACCTCGACCAGTACGAGCTCGGCCTGGGCGCCGCGGCCGGCCGCACCCGCATCAAGGTCGTGGCGCGCGACGAAATGGTCGCGGTCTCGAACCAGACCCCCGAAAAATAATCTGCCGCTCCTGTTGACAAGAGAACTCTGACATGCTTGGTTAGTTGGTGAAGTAACTAACCAAGCAAGCGGGAGTGAGTCACGATGATCGAAGACGGCCGACCCATCTTCGTTCAGATCGCCGAGCAGATCGAGAACGACATCATCGACGGCACCCTGCCCGAAGAGGGCCAGGTTCCGTCGACGAACGAGTTCGCGGCCTTTCACCGCATCAACCCGGCCACGGCCGGCAAGGGCGTGAACGTGCTCGTCGAAAACGGCACTCTCTACAAGAAGAGGGGTATCGGAATGTTCGTTTCACCCGGCGCACGGGAGCGCCTGCTCGTCGCCCGGCGCGACGAGTTCGAGAAGCAGTACCTGCGGCCCCTCATCGCCGAGGCGGCGAAACTCGGCATCACCAGAGACCAGATCGCAAAGCTCCTTCAGAAAGACGAGGTGTGAACCATGAGTGTCGTCGAAATCTCGAACCTCACCAAGCGCTTCGGCAGCGTGCTCGCTGTCGATGACGTCACCTTGTCGTTCGAGCCTGATGTGATCCACGGGCTGCTCGGCCGTAACGGTGCCGGCAAGACCACGCTCATGCAGTTGCTCACCGGGCAAGACTTCGCCACCTCTGGCACGGTCAGTGTCTTCGGGGCGACGCCGGTCGAGAACGCACACGTGATGAAGCACATCTGCTTCATCAAAGAGAGCCAGAAGTACCCCGAAGACTTTCGTGTGAAGCACGTCTTCAAAAATGCTCCGCTCTTCTTCGAGAACTGGGATGCGGCCTTCGCCGACAAACTCATCGGCGAATTCCGGCTGCCGCTGGGCCGCCGCATCAAGAAGCTCTCGCGCGGTCAGCTCTCGGCCCTCGGCGTGATCGTCGGGCTCGCCTCGCGCGCCCCGCTCACGTTCTTCGATGAGCCGTACCTCGGGCTCGATGCGGTTGCGCGGCAGCTGTTCTACGACCGGCTGCTCGAAGACTTCGCCGAGCATCCGCGCACCGTCATCTTGTCGACGCATCTCATCGACGAAGTGCAGAACCTGCTCGAACACGTGATCGTCATCAACGAGGGCCGCATTCTGGTCGATTCGGATGCCGAAGAGCTGCGCGGGTCGGCGACGACCGTGGCGGGCACGGCCCGGGCGGTCGACGCGTTCACCGCGGGGCGCACGGTGTTGAGCCGCCAGGGCCTCGGCTCGCTGGCGCAGGCCACGGTGACCCGACTGAGCGCAGAGGACCGATCTGCTGCAGCGGCAGCCGGGCTCGACATCGCCCCCGTTTCGCTGCAGCAACTCGTGGTGTCGCTGAGCGGCGACGCCGACACGGCGGCTGCCGCCGCTTCATCCGCTACCACCGTCTCACGGAAAGGACAGGAACGATGACGACTCTCGTCAGCGCCACTTCACCCGCCGCGTCTCACGCGACGACGTCAGCCCCGCGCGTCGTGAACGTGCTGCGCCTGCACCTCACGAACAAGTTCACCACCCTCGGTCTGCCGCTGCTGATTCTGAGCTTCATCTTCGGCGTGAACTATGTCATCTGGCTGTTGATCTACACCTCGACGCCGGGCGGCGACCGCGAGGCTGTGCAGGGAACGCAATACAGCGGGTCGATCGCCTACGTCTTCATCTACATGGCGATCATCGCTGTGCAGGTCGTACTGCGCACGTTTCCGTTCGCACTGGGCTTCAGTGTCACCCGTCGTGACTTCGCGCTCGGCACCGCGCTCCTGTTCGGTGTGCTCAGCCTGATCTACTCGGCCATTCTGACGGCAATGAGCTACCTCGAGAACGCGACCGACGGCTGGGGCCTCGGCGGGCACATGTTCTCGACGGTCTGGTACGGCACCGGGAGCCTCGGCGAGAGATTTTCGCAGGAGTTCTTCGGGTTGCTGTTCTTCTTCTTCGTGGGTGCAGCGATATCGACGGTCTACCTGCGCTGGCGCGCGATCGGCCAGACCGTGCTCTGGGGCGCAATCGTGCTGATCGGCGTCGCGGCAATGGCGCTGATCACCCTTACGAACAGCTGGGCTTCGGTGGGCCAATGGTTCGTCGATGCGGGCCCCTACGGCGTCGCCGCCTGGTCGCTCGTGATCACTGCGGCCGCGGCGCTGTTCGGCTTCCTCATCCTGCGGCGGGCCACTCCGGTCGCCTAGGGTATGTCTCCTGACGCCACGCCACGCCGTGCAGTCGGTACAGAGTCAGGAGACATACCCTGAGGGCTCGCGCGATAGACTGCGAGCCGATATCAGCCACAGAGTAGAGGTTCATTCGTGCAGCATCCATCCCCTCGTCTAGACGGATTCAGCCCCGATCTCGTACACCGCATGGTCACCACGATGAGCTGCCATGATTCCGACGACATTCCCAAGGTCGAGCGTGCCGGCGAAGTCTATGAACACGACGGCACTGCCGTGCAGATCATGCACAACGGGCTCCTGGTAGAGGCCGACGGGTACGGCGGAACATGGATGACGGAGATCATCCGTGTTCTGAACGGCCACCACGAGCCGCAAGAGGAGCTCGTCTTCAGCCGCATCGTCGCGCGGCTGCACGAGACCGGCGGGGCTCACGCCATGATCGAACTGGGCAGCTTCTGGAGCTATTACAGCCTCTGGTTCTGTGCCGAATTTCCTGACGGCCGGGTCGTTGCGATCGAGCCAGACCCGGCCAACCTCGAACTCGGCCGCCGCAATACTGCGCTCAACGGGTTCACCGACCGCATCACGTTCATTCAGGCCGCGATCGGCGATGAGCCCGGCAAAACGATTCGCATCCGCACCGAGAGCGACAACGAAGAGCGTGACATTGTCACAGCAGACGTGGCTTCTCTGATGGCCGACGCCGCACTGGAGCATGTCGACATCGTGCTGTGCGACGTGCAGGGTGCCGAAACGATCATGCTCGCTCGTGCGCGCGGCGACTTCGCCGCGGGGCGCATTCGCTTTCTGATCGTCTCGACTCATCACCACCGCATCTCTGGCGACCCGCTGACTCACCAGAATGCTCTGGCACTTCTGCTGGAATCGGGCGCCCATATCATCGCCGAGCATTCTGTCGGCGAGTCGGCGAGTGGGGATGGGCTGATCGCCGTCTCCTTCGACCCGAGAGACAACGACTTCGTGGTGCCGGTGTCTCACATCCGAGCCCGCGATTCGCTCTTCGGTGAACTCGAGTTCGACCTCGCAGAGGTTCAGAACAGTCGAGCGAACGCCGACGAAGCCGCTCGGCTGGAGCAAGCCGAGGCGGGGCGGCTGAGAGCAGAAGCCGATGTGCTGCGGGTGCAACTCGCCGAGGCCGAGGCTCTCAGCGTCTCACTTCGCGCCGAAGCTACAGAACAGGCCGAGAAGCGAGCAGAACTGCAGCGAGAAATCGACTCGATCATGCACACCAAGATGTGGCGACTGGCCAGGGTTCCTCGCAAGGTGTACGCGCGCGTCGCGCATCGAACTGACTCACACTGACTTCACTGGGCTGGCAGGTCACCGAAAGTTGACGAACTGCACGGCGACCTCGAGGTCTGATGACTTCAGCAGGGCCATGGTGGCCTGCAGATCATCCCGTGACTTCGACGACACCCGAAGCTCGTCGCCCAGAATCTGCGACTTGACCGTCTTCGGCGCCTCGTCGCGGATGAGCTTCGAGATCTTCTTGGCCGCGTCTTGCTCGATGCCGTTCTTGAAGCCCGCCTCGATGCGATACTCCTTACCGCTTGCAAACGGTTCGCCGGCGTCGAGGCTGCGCAGGCTGATACTCCGCTTGATGAGCTTCTGCTCGAACACTTCGAGAATGGCCTTGGCACGCTCTTCGGAGTTGGCCTTGATCAGCACTTTCTCGCCGCTGTAATCGATTGAGGCGCCGATGTTCTTAAAATCGTAGCGCTGCTCGACCTCTTTCTGCGCCTGGTGCAGGGCGTTGTCGGCCTCCATCTTGTCGACCTTGCTCACGATGTCAAAGCTTGAATCTGCCATACCCTCGATTCTACCCAGGGCGTCGCCGTAGACGCGAAGAGGTACTAACACCGGAACACGGAGCACGATCGGGGCTCCGCGCCGGGTCAATAGCCCAGAACGGCCACGGCGTCTTCAAAGCAGGCATCTGTAGGGTGGTGCCGGTGAACGCCTCAGCCGATCCTCGTCGCCGGGCGAAAGCTGCCCATGGAGGCAGTGCCCATGGAGGCAGTGCCCATGGAGGCCGAGCCACGGCGAAGGGTTCGCGCAAGCGAGGGGCGCGCTCAGGCGGCTCGGGTCGGGCCGCGCGGCGGTCAGGGGCGCGAGCCGGCGGCGCGGGCATCCATCGCCGCGGCTGGATCATCGCCCTCTCGGCCGCCGGCCTGGTCGCCGCGATGCTGGTCACCGGGGTATTCGTCGCCGGGCCGCTCGGCGACGCGTTGCAGCGCGCGGTGTCGAATGCTGTGGCAGGGTCGGGTGTGAATCAGGCTCAGGATGCCCCGCAGACGGTGATCGTGCCGCCGCAGTCACTCGCGGTCAGCCAGCCGGGCGACACCCCTGGCGCGTTGCCCGGGCTGCCGGGGCTGGCCGATGTCGCGTGGGCGACGCGTGTGGCGACCGAGACGAACATTTCCCTTCGCGCGATTCAGGCCTACGCGGGCGTAGCGATCGCCAAGCAGAACGAGAACCCGGGTTGCCATCTGGGTTGGAACACACTCGCCGCCATCGGCTCGGTCGAGTCGGGCAACGGCACCCACGGCGGCAGTACGGTGGGCGCCAACGGGGTCGTGAGTCCGCCCATCTTCGGCCCTGCGCTCGATGGAAACGGATTCAACACCGTGCCCGACAGCGATGCGGGCGCGATCGACGGCGATGCCACAGGCGATCGCGCGGTCGGCCCCATGCAGCTGATTCCCGAGGCCTGGCGAAACTGGGGCACCGACGGCAACGCCGACGGCATCGCCGACCCGCAGAACATCGATGATGCGACCCTCGCCACCGCGAACTACCTCTGCTACGCGGGCGGCGACCTGAGCGCCGACGCCGGCTGGAAGAAAGCGGTCGCCGCCTACAACGATGCGGGCTCCTACTCCTTCACCGTTTCGCAGGCCGCCAACCGGTTCGCGACCGCGACGGCTACCGCGACCGCGACGGGCGCAGCGACCGCGACGGGCGCAGCGACCTAAGCGATCTAAGCGAGCCGGGTGGGCGGAGCCGTGGATGTTCGGGCGATCAGTTCCACCGGCAACGGGGTGTTCGTGGGCGCCGGCTCGCGCCGCCCGGGGTGTAGCTGATCGAGCAGCATCTCGACGGCACGCTCGCCTTGCTGCGCTGGAAACTGCGCAACCGTCGTGAGCCCGAAGAACTCGGCGTACTCGTGCCCGTCGATGCCGACCACCGAGAGATCGTGCGGCACATCGAGACCGAGGTCGCGCGCCGCGAGCATGCAGCCCAGCGCCATTTCGTCAGAGGCGGCGAAGATGGCCGTGGGCCGGGTATCCGGATGCTCGAGCAGCCGCCTGGCCGCCTGGTACCCTCCCGTGATGGTGAAGTCCGCTGGCCGAAAGAGCTGCGGATCGGGTTCGATACCCGCCTGCCGCAGAGCGTCTTCATACCCGGCGCGGCGGTTGGTGGGAAGGTGGAAGTCGAGTTCGAAGCCCGAGTCGCCCCCGATCATCCCGATGCGGCAGTGGCCGAGCGACACAAGGTGTGCGGTGGCGAGCCGGGCAACGGCGACATCGTCGATGCTGAGCGTCTGCACGCCGGCGAGTGGGCCGCCGATGCCCACGATGGGCTTCTGCAGGTCGAGCAGGCTCTGCAGTTCGCGCTCAGTGAGTTCGATGGTGAGGGCGAGTACGGCATCCACTCGCTTGCGCAGCAGAAAATGTTCGAACACGCTTCGGCGCTCGTCGGCGCCGCCTGCCAGCCCGTACAGAGTGAGGTCGTAGCCGTTGCGCAACAGTGCCGCGCCGGTGCCCTCGAGCACCGTGGAGTAGAACCAGCGGTTCAGAAACGGCACGACCACACCGATGTTCTTCGTGCGGCCGCTGGCCAGACTGGATGCCGGCGACGAAACCACGTAGCCCAGCGCTCGGGCGGCATCGTGCACCCGGATGCGCGTGGCCGGCGACACGTGCCCGTTGCCGCTCAGGGCGCGCGACACCGTCGCCGTTGAAACGCCGGCTAGACGTGCGACCGCGTCGATTCCTGGCATAGCGTCCTCGCTTGTCGACGCGCATGCTCACGCCGACCGTCGAGAAAAGTGTACCGGCTAGGTCGTTCTCGATTTCGCAGGAGCAACCCGGGCAAGTATTGTTGTCAAGCGCCTTCGGTTATGTTGTTGAACGTGGTCGGGTGCGCCTTGGCAAGTTACCCTAGCGGCCAAAGGGATCTGACTGTAAATCAGACGGCTCAGCCTTCGGGGGTTCGAATCCCTCACTTGCCACGCTGTGATGAGTCGCGACATAGGTCTCACCTGAGTCGCGACTCGGCCGCAGGGCTCCACGGTTCGCGTCGGGAGCCCTGCGGCATTTTCGTGCCCTGCGGCATTTGGCGCCCTGCTGCCGGATGGCGGCCGGGCCTCGCACTGCGACCCTGTCGAGTGAGCCACCTGCGTCATAAAGGGGCAGGTGTGGGTGCCTCAATTCGCCGCAGGCGCCTCACAAGACGGCACCCCCCATTCGGGCCTAATGTGGGGTGTGAGGCCTGCCCCGGAAAGGGGGGATGCGGTGTCGAGTCGCGACGAATATCCTACGAAAACCGCAACGCTTCCGCCTCGCAGTGTCAGAGAGCGTGTGCCCTGGTCGCGAAGGGGGCGACGCTGTCGCCCGTACCGACCACGAATGGCCGAGCTACCGAACATTGCCAGACCTCGATCGAAGCGCTGTAGACGTAGCTCCTGCGGGTAGTGCCGATTGAAGGATGTGCGTCATGAGTCAACTTGCCCTCACTTACGACAGAGAAGCCAACGGCTTCGAGTGTTATCTCCCCGACCGAACGGTGCTCGCGCCTCTCGCTCCCAGCCGCCCGATCGACGCCGTTTCGATGAGCCCCGTCGGCTCGCAGAGTGGAAATATGCTTCGATTGGCATATTCGTCTCGCTCTGATGACGGTCAGCGAGTGATCGTGATCCTGCACGTCGATGCGTTGACCGGCAGGCTGATGGATGCCCCGTCGGTGAGTGACACGATCGATGACGAGTTGGCGCGAGCGTTCCTCGAGGCCGCGGCCGAAACCGTCAACCCGGCCGGGGCCCTTCGCGACCTGCTGGAATTCCGCACGGAGAGCTGCGCCGACGCGAGCGCGCCTCAGTCGCTGCCGACGTCGACGACTCTGCTGACGTGACCGACAATCGGCACTCCCGCGAGCACCGCCGCCGCGAGCGACTGCTGCTCTTCACGGCGGCGGCCACCTATGTCGCCGTTGTTGTCGCGTACCTCGTCACTCGCTGACCGGCAAATGGGCTGGTCAGCAAATCCGCCGACAGGCAAACCCGCAGACCTGCTCACCCGCTGACCAGCCGGTAGTGTTCTGGGCATGAGCGACCTGCCGCCGAATCTTGCCGAGATCGATGACCTGCCACGCAAACACCACGAAGAGACGTACTTCACGTATGGCAGATATCAGTATCTACTGGCGAACGAGCATCCCGATCGCTGGGGTGTCAGCGTGTACCGGTTGGTCGATTGGCACGAGGTGGGGCTCATTCAGCAGTTGCCCCAAGAGGCTTACCCGCTCGCCGACTTTCCGGGCGGCGCCTACACCGTTCACCTGACGGGCCACGCGCACAAGCATGACGCGGCCGGTTCGCCCGTGTCATGGCGAGACGCGGTGATCAGCCTCACGAACGCGTGAGTGCCGGGCGGTGCGTCACGGGGTGTGTGCCGGCGGGGTCGATGACGTCGGCGGCGCAGAACTCGGTGGTGCAGAACTCGGTGGTGCAGACGCCGGAGGCGCCGGAGGTGTCGCCGAAGGTGTCGCCGAAGGTGTGGCTGCCGGCGTGGGCGCTGGCGCGGGTGGTGCCGGCGTGATCGTGGGCGAGGGTGACGATGGCGGCGGAGCCGGAGTCGGTGTGGTCGCCGACTCCGATGGCGTCGGCGCAGGCGTGGTTTCGGGCGACGACGGTGCAGGCGCCAGCCTCTGCACCTGCGGCTGCAACACCGTCGGGCGATTGCCCGACTGCGACAGCGCCCAATACTCGTCGCTGCTGGTCAGTGCAGAACGCAACCCCGAGTCGCCGATCTGAAGCGCCACTGCGACCCAGCCCGCAAGACCGCCGGCGTCGGGCTGGCGCCCCAAGTACGTCTGGTACATCAGGCTGATGCGCTCTGAGATGGTTTCTTGCGACGACCAGAACTGCGTGATCACCCAGGCACGGCCGTGCAGCGCCACCAAGTTGGTCCAGAATGCATAATCACTCGCCGAGCCGTTGCGATTCAGGAGGGTCGTGTACAGAGACGCCACGAATCCGAGATCGGTGTTTCCGTGCTTCTGGTAGTACTCGGCCGAGGCGTAGAACGAGGTCTCGATGTCGTCGGTGGTGATGGTGCCGGCGTACATGGCGTTCAGCCAATTCTGTATGCCCGTGGCATCCCCACCACGCCCCAGCACTCTCTGGTACGCGGCGTTGATGCGGATCAGCCGGTACTCGTCGCTGTCGACGAACCCTGTCGACACCGAATTGCGAGGGGCACCATTGGCGAGCTGCGTCGCCCAGCCGGTGATTTCGTCAGCCGAAGGCGCCCGGTTCAGGTAGTCGTTGTAGAGCATCTTCACGTAGGGCGAGGCCTGGGCGATCGTCGGCAGCACAGACGCCAGCGCCGCCGCGTTCATCGGCTGGTTCGTGTTTCTGAAGTCGATGTGCTGGTGGTTGCACGAGTCGGAGAACTGACTGATGTTCGTGAGCGGAAGGGGGTTGGATGCCCGGCACTCCTGTTGGCCGGCATTGGTTCCACTCGGCACGAAGTGGTCGAGGTACGACAGCAGGTTGCGCGTCTGGGTGTTCGACCCATTGAGGGTGACGCCGCCGACATTCGCGAAGTCGATGGCCTCTCCGGGGTCGAGGCAGTGCACCGAGTAGGTGGGCGCGCCACAGTTGAGATTCGAACCGATGCAGGGTCGCTCGATGTCGGAGACCCGTGCCGAGCCGAAGCGGTTGAGGGTGAGCACGATGACTTGGAGAATGCGAACATCCACCCCGCACCCGTCGATCACCTGACCGGTGGCGGCAGGCGCGATCTCGCGGTCGTAGATGGAGCCGGGGTCTGTGGAGAAGTTGCCGGCCTTCTGTGCGGCGACGATCACCTTGGCGAGCTGCTGCGGGTCATTCGTGACGGGAGAGAGTGCGGTGAGAGCAGCAGCGGCGCTCACGGCGCCCGTCGTCGAGACACCGCTTACCGCCTCCGCAGACGGAGAACTGCCGAATGCGCCGAGCAATGATCCTCCGACGACGATCGCAGTGATCAACGCGATCGTGGTGCGCAGCATTGCTTCTCCCCCTGTGATTACATACTTAGACTACAAACAACTCGGGCTCTGATGTAGACGAGTGCTAGGGGGAGCCTCAGATGAAGACAAGATGGGCGCCGATATTCGCGCCTCACTCGCGTGAACCGTCCGTGGCGAACCGGCGAACGAAGGGTCTCGTCGCCGGCCTGGCAGTGGTCACCGCGCTGGTCACCGCACTGGCATTGTCGGGATGCTCGGGCCAGGCATCGCCGACCCCCGCGCCGAGCACTTCGGTCGGCACTCCGTCGCCCAGCGTGACCGCGACGCTCACCCCGCCTGCGACCCCCACGACGTCGCCGGCCACTACGACGCCGCCGGCCAGCACGACTCCGGCCGGCGATCAGGCGGCCGCGGCACGCGCCGACGTCGTCACGGCGTGCCAGACCTGGCAGTCGAGCCTTTCGCAAGACTCCACCACATTCCCCGTCACACAGGCGAAGGCCCTGACTCAGGCCCAGTCCGCAGCTTCCGGCGACCCGCAGTGGCAGCCCGTCGTCGATACGATGCAGACGCTGGTGTCGCTCATCGGCGACAACAGCTCGAGCGGAATCGCCACTGGTCAGCAGGCCTTCACCGTCTTGGGCAACGAATGCCAAACTGTCGGCGTCGTCGTGAATGGGGGCTGACGTGGGCGCACCCGACCCGAACCGCGAGCTGCTCGACCTCGCCCGGCGCATCGCCGTCTCGGCCGGCGAGCTGGCCGCGACGAGACGAGCCGTGGGCGTCGAGGTGGCGGCGAGCAAGTCGTCTGCTGAAGACGTGGTGACCTTCGCCGACCGTGAAGTCGAGCAGTTCATCCGCGGCTCGCTCGCTGACGCACGCCCAGCTGACGGTTTTCTCGGCGAAGAATCGACCGATTCCGCCTCGGTCGGCACGTCGGGGCTCACCTGGGTGGTCGACCCCATCGATGGCACGGTGAATTACCTCTACGGAATTCCGGCCTACAACATCAGCATCGCGGTGGTCGAAGGCGAACCCGACCCGCAGACCTGGCGCGCACTGGCCGGCTGCGTCGTGAACCCCGTCATCGGTGAGGTCTTCACCGCATCGGATGCCCGGGGCGCCTTTCTCGGCACGACCCCGCTGCACGTCAATCCTTCGGTCGGCCTTTCGCAGGCCCTCGTTGCGACAGGGTTCGGTTACAGCTCTGACGTTCGCGTGAAGCAGGGCCTCGTACTGGCCGGATTGATCGGCCAGGTTCGCGACATCCGCCGCATCGGCGCAGCAGCACTCGACCTCTGTTACGTCGCCGCGGGCCGCTATGACGCCTACTACGAGCGCGGACTGAACCCCTGGGATCACGCGGCGGGGGCGCTCATTGCGGCCGAGGCCGGTGCCCGCGTGACGGGGTTCGGCATGGCGGCGGCCGGCCGCGACTTCACGCTCGCGGCAGAACCGCTGCTTGCGGCCAGGCTCGAGCCGATCATCCGCGCCCTCTTCGACGACGCGGGCCTCTGACCCCCCCAGAGCACACATGGATCACAAAACCCGCCCTATTCTGCGATTTTTGGGGCGATTTTCGTGATCCATGTGCCCAGGGGCGGGGGCGTGGCGTGGGCGGGGGCGGGGAACGGAGGGCGCGCTTCAGAATGAGCGCACACAGAGCGAACTCAGAGCGTGCGGAGCCAGACTGTCGTGTCTGCGGGAACGACGGCCTCATCGACCGGGCCGCTCGCGAGCAGGAGCTCGCCCAGCACCTCGACGGGAATCTCGACCGGCATGGCGCCCGTGTTCGCAATCACGGTGACGTCGCCGTTACTGAACGCGATGACGTCGGGTCCGAAGCCGAGGCCGTCGAGCCAGGCCAGCGTGCCGAAGCCCAGGTCGTGCTCGGCCCTCAGGCTGAGCGCGAGTTTGTACAGCTCGAGGGTCGAACCTGCCACGCCGTTCTGCTGGTCGCGGGCGTACTGATCCCAATCGTCGGGCTGGGGGAGCCACGCCGCGGCCCCGGGGCCGAAGCCGTAGCTCGGTGCGCCGGCCTCCCACGGTATCGGCACGCGGCATCCATCTCGGCCGTAGCGCTCGCCGTGCGTGCGAAACCAGGTGGGGTCTTGGCGGGCCTCGTCGGGCAGGTAGATCGACTCGGGCAGGCCGAGTTCTTCGCCCTGGTAGATGTAGGCGCTGCCGGGCAGCGACAGCATCACCGCGGTGGCCGCACGGGCGCGGCGAAGGCCGTCGACGGGATCGGGCAGGCCGGTCGACTTCGGGCCGATGCCGTCGCCCTGCAGATGCCCCGGGCCGAGCGAGAGTCGGGTGGCGTGGCGCACCACGTCGTGGTTCGACAGCACCCACGTGCTCGGGGCGCCCACGCTCGCGAAGGCGGCGATCGACGTGTCGATCACGAGCTTCAGTTCGGGTGCCGACCAGTTCGCCGACAGGTAGGTGAAATTGAACGCCTGGTGCATCTCGTCGTCACGCACCCAGTTCGCGAGCTTGCCGAGCGGTTCTACCCAGGCTTCGGCGCAAAGCACCCGTTCGCCGTCGTACTCGCTGAGGACGTGGTTCCAGTCGCGATAGATCTGGTGCACGCCCTCCTGGGCCCAATACGGCGGGGTCGGGGCATCCACCGGGTCGGCGATCTCAGGCGTGAGCGGCACGGCGCCCCCACCCATGCTGCCGGCCTCGGCGGGCGGAGTGTAGTCGGGAAGACCTTCTTCTTTGATGAGGCCGTGTGCAACATCCACTCTGAACCCGTCGGCGCCCCGGTCGAGCCAGAAGCGCAGAATGTCGCGGAACTGCTCGCGCACCCACTCGTTCTCCCAGTTGAGGTCGGGCTGACTCACGTCGAAGATGTGCAAGTACCACTGGCCGGGCGTGCCGTCGGGGTTGGTCAGCCGCGTCCACATCGGGCCGCCGAACACCGACTCCCAGTTGTTCGGCGCGATGTCACCGTTTTCGCCTCGCCCATCCCGAAAGATGTAGCGGTCGCGTTCGACGCTGCCGGCCGGCGACGCCACCGCCTCTTTGAACCACTCGTGATCCCATGACGTGTGGTTCGGCACCAGGTCGACGATGACGCGGATGCCCAGGGCGTGGCTTTTGGCCAGCAGAAAGTCGAAATCGGCGAGCGTACCGAACCGCGGGTCGACGTCGCGGTAGTCGGCGACGTCATATCCGCCGTCGTGCTGCGGCGAGGTGAAGAACGGCGAGAGCCAGATCGCGTCGACTCCCAGTTCTTTCAAAGCCGGCAGGCGCCCGGCGATGCCGGCCAGGTCGCCCAGGCCGTCGCCATCGGAGTCGGCGAACGAGCGGGCGTAGATCTGGTAGATGACCGCGGAACGCCACCACTCGCTGCCGGTCGTCACCGCTGTCTCGGTATCGATGCCGGCGAACGTGAGGGTTTCGGTCGGCTCGCCGACCTCGGGATTCTGCGCGGTAGTCATGCTAAAACCCTAATGGGCGCTTCTTCGTCTTTTCGGGTCGCCGGGGGATGCTATTCTCTTACGGTGCCAAACGCCTCCGGTAAACGGTGTGCATTGTGCGCCCCCTTAGCTCATTGGTAGCGCACTTCCTTGGTAAGGAAGAGGTAGTGGGTCCGATTCCCACAGGGGGCACCCCTTCCGTAAACTGGAAGTGAGTTCGGCTGCTGTCGAACCTTGGCGGGGTAGCTCAGTTGGTTAGAGCACACGGCTCATAATCGTGGGGTCGCGGGTTCAAGTCCCGCTCCCGCTACGAAGCCCTCGAGATCTCGCCGTCTCGGGGGCTTCTTCATTCTCGGGTGGTGCGAGCATCTCGCCAATCTCTCGACCTGTTTCTCGGGTCGCGGATGTTCCCCCGCAGTGTTGGGAGCATGAGGTCATGCTCGTTGTAAATCTTGAAGCTGTCCCTTCTGTTACAGAGGACAATGACCCTGATGAGGGTGATCTTGCGTGAGTGGCTGGTAGGCAGCGGCGAAGTCTGGGCGTTTGACGTTGGATCAACACTTGAGGGTGAAGCGCTTCGGCTGACGAACGAAGGATGTCGAGTGCTATCCAATGGCGAGCCAGCCGAGGGAATCCGTCCGGAGCTGATGACCGCCGTGACCGGTGTAGTCGAATGGATTCGCTGGAGCCCCTCGACTTCGATCCTGGAAATGATCATCGACTCCAGCGGCACACGCGTCCTCACAGAGCACCGGTCTGGTGAGCCGTTGGTTGCCGTCGGCGACACGGTATCGGCCCTCGGAGTTTTCTACGTCATGGCCGAGCATGAGCGCGAGGAATTCGGCGTTCCCGAGCTGCGTCGCAGCTGGGCCGTTCTTGCGGAGTCACGAGTTCCGCACACCGGCGACTACATACTCGAACTCGAACCCGCCTAACTGACTCCCCAGGAACTCAAGCGCTATGGTCGTGCTGCCGCCAGCCGACCCTTGGAGTGCGGCATCCTCTGCAACGCCACAGACTCAGGCTGCATACATGTCATGGGCGCTCAAGGCTGCGGAAGTGGCAAAGTAAGGATTGCGGACCGCCTTCTCCATGACAAGGTCCACGCTGCGCCCGAGCTGGAGTTCTAGGTCTTCTTTGAGCCCGAAATAGTTGTCGAAAGGATCTTCGGCGCCAGGGGTGAACTCGACGAGGAAGTCGACGTCGCTCCGCTCGGGGTTGAACCTGTCGGTGGTTGCTGAGCCGAACATCCGGAGTCGACTGACGCTGTGAGCGCGGCACACACGTGCCATCGCGTCACGGTCGAGGAGCAGCCCGGCTGTCATGCTGCAAGTGTACCGACGCGCGGCGGGCCATAGCGAGGCACGCTGCTTTCAATCGGCGGTAACCAGTGGATGCACGCCCTTCAGCCGGTAGAACAGAAATGGCACTGCAGATGCAAGGCAGCTGATTGCGGGCACGATCGTGATCGAGAGGAAGATCGTGTTCTGCATCGCGGGCGTCACGGTCACGCCGTCTTGGTACCCGGCGATGACGACGAACAACCCGAAGACGAGAACCGCCAGGGCGTTCATGATCTTCGACACGAATGTCAGCGACGCGAACGAGATGCCGTCGTTGCGCACACCGGTTCGCGCTTCGGCGTCGTCGACCGCGTCGGCGATCATGGTCGCCTGAACCACTCCGAAGATGCCGAGGGTGAGCCCCGTCAAAAAGATGAACACGGCCAGGGCGATGAGGCTCTGGAACCCGACGAGGTACATGGCCACGTAGAACACCGCTCCGGCGACCGAGCTGCCGACCATCAAGCGCCGTGCCGACATCAGTCGCAGCAGGCGCGGGGTGAAGAACGAAGCGATCACGAGACCGAGGATGATCGCGGCCCCGATGAACGTGAAATAGCCTGCGTTGCCATAAGCGATCACGACGAATACTGCCCCGCCGGCCTGCACGATGAACCGACCGAACCCCAGCACCGAGCCGATCAGAACGATCAGCAGCGGGGTGTTGGGGAAGAGCTCGCGAAACAGCTGCCTGAACTTCAGGCGGGGCTTACCGATCTCTTGCGGCCGTTCGCGGCCGAACACGAAGGCGAACAAGTACAGCCCCATGCCGACGATGGCGATCGCGAATACCGCCCGCGACCATCCACTCGCCGTCGTCTGCTCTGGTGAAGTCGCCGGTGCGAAGCTGAGCGCCTGGGCCAGCCAGGGCATGCCGAGGGTGGCAAGCCCGAGTGAGATGGCGCCGAATGCGCGCACTCTGGAAATGACCCGGTTGCGGGCGACCGGGTCGCTGAACGCCGAGCCGATAAGCCCCCACAAGGGCACGTCGCACACCGTGTAGGCGAAGCCCCAGAGCACATACACGATGCCGAAGTAGACGAGCTGGGCGGGCTCATCGATCGCGGGCACGGTGAACAACAGGCCGGTGAGCAGGGCGACGGGCGCCGCCGAGAACAGGATGAACGGACGCATCTTGCCCCAGCGGGTTCTGGTCATGTCGATGATGCTGCCCATCACCGGGTCGCTGATCGCGTCGAGGATCTTCGCTACGGCGATGATCGTGGTGACCACCGCGATACCGGCGGTCGAGAGGTGCGCGTACTGCAGCAGGTACACGAGCAGGAACGTCGTGACCGTCGTGAGGATCGCGTTCTGCCCGAACCCTGCCGTCACGATGGCTCTGCTCTGCGTTCGAGCAGAGGGAGTGCGTGCAGACGGCGTTGTCTGCGTGGTCATGGCTCAGCCTTCCAAAAGGATCGTCTTGATTTCGAACGGGGTGAACTCGAGCCGGGCGAGATCGGCGGCTCCGGTGGTTCGCTCGATCAGGTCTGTCTCGCTCGCCCGTGAATGTTCGAGAGTGGTTCGGAGCGCGGTCGTCGCCGGTTCGCCGAGGCTCTCGTACATCCGTACGATCACCCCGCGGCCGAGTTCGGCCGGCTTGATCGTCTCGATGACGATGGCTGGATGATCGACGGATGCCACACTGTCGAACGCGACTCCGGCGGCGGCGAGCAAGGGGTTGTTGAGGCGGTACCCGTCGCGGATCACGTCGGCGAGGGCATCCGGAGCGAACGGACGGAACGCGTACGTGAAGGTGTGCGACCCCCGGTCAGCGGTTTTGTCGGGAAAGGTCGGCGAGCGCAGAAGATTCAGGCTGATCAGCCCGCTCTTGGCCCGGTGCCCGTACTTGGCGTCGTTGAGCAGCGCGAATCCGCCGCGTTCGTTCGAGGTCGCCAGCCATTTGTGGGCGCACACCTCGAACTGGGCCGTCGAGGGCGCATCGAGCTCGGTGGTTGCGCGCTCGATGTGACCGAACTGAATCTCGCACTTCGCCACGGGCCCATAGTGCGACGGCCAGAAGTCGGCGCGCAGCATCCGGTGCTTCTCGTGCCAGTCGATTCGGGTCTCGAAACGCACCAGTTCGCTGCCGCTTTCGAGCACAACACGTTGTTCGACCTCACCGCCCTTCCAGGCGTAGACCTGGCTCCGGATGATCTGAGGGCCGTCGATCGTCGTCGATATGGTGCTCGGGCGCAGCGTGCGCGGCGCGCGCGTGGTGTACTTCTGGCCGATATCCCAGGCGTCGAACGGCCATTGGTAGGGATCGCGGTGCAGGGTCAGCCGGTTGAGGCCTCCGGCGGAGTGCTCGACTCCGGCGGCATCGCGGCATGATGCGATCGACCCGTCTTCACCGAAGCGCAGGGTCAGGATGCCGTTGGTTATCGTGCTGGCCGTGAATCCGAGTTCGGCGAAACCGCCCTGGTCCAGAGGCGAAAGTGGTGCGGCCGCGTACGGGCCGACGTCGGCGCGGTACCAGCGGCCCTCGACGTGGGTGAACTCGTGGCGGGGCATGGAGGTGAGGTTGATCGCGGAGGGCTGGAACGCAGCATCCACCGGCCCTGCGCCAGACCAGGCATTCACCGGGCCCGCGCCAGATACCGCGCCAGACCCCGCGCCCATTACTGCGCCCAGCACCGCGCCAGACGCCGCGCCCGGCAACCGTTCGACCAGCCCGGCGATGTAGGCGTCGGCGGCCGTCTCGATCCGCTCGTAGGCTTCGACCGCCTCGCGATTCACCCGGGCGATCGAGGAGCCGGGCAGGATGTCATGGAAGTTGTTGAGCAGCAGATCGCGCCAGTGCGGCTCGAGAACGCTGGTGCTGTCGTCGCCGACTATGGCCGCCAGGGCCTCGGCCTGGTGCAACTTGCGGCCCGCGATGCGGTCGTGCTTCTTGATCTGGCCCTGGGTCGTGTACGTGCCCTGGTGCGTCTCGAGGTAGAGCTCGCCCGTGTGGGTGTGCGGGAGTTCGTCGACCTTCTTCTCAAGACCGCGGAAGAAGTCGCCTGCGGTGCGGTATTCGACCCGCGGCAGCCCGCGCAGATCATGCTCTCGCCCGGTGACCTCGAGGTGCACCTCGTTCGGGCCGCCCCCGCCGTCGCCGGATCCGTATACCAGCAGAGCGGTGTTGATCGCCCGTTCCGGGTACTGCGCGAGCCCCTTCAGCAGGCCGTCGGCGGCGCCGCGACTGTTGTAGTCGCCCTCTGGGGGCATGTGCACCAGAACGCTGGAGGAGTCGATTCCCTTCCAGACGAAGCTGCGGTGCGGAAAGACGGTGACCTTGTTCCAGGCGAGCTTGATGGTCTGAAACCAGTCCATGCCGCTCTTGGAGATGATCTGCGGCAGGTTTCCGCTGTAGCCGAAGGTGTCGGGCAGCCAGCAGAGCCGCAGATCTTCGTCGCCGACCCCGAATTCCTCCTTCAGAAAGCGCCGCCCGATGAGTGATTGGCGAATGAGCGCCTCACCGCCCGCCAGGTTCGTGTCGGTCTCGACCCAGAATGAGCCCTGGAGCTCGATTCGCCCTGCCGCCACCGCTTGCTTTACGCGCTCGTACAGGGCGGGTTGCTCCTGCTTCATCCAGAGCAGCTGCTGCGGCTGACTCGTGCCGTACAGGTATCCATCGTGTTCTTCGATCGTGTTCACCGCGCGAACATACGTGCGCGCTGCCTTGCGGTGCGTCTCCCGCAGCGGCCAGAGCCACGCCATGTCGAGGTGGCCATGCCCGATCGCGCTGTAGACGAAATCGCTGTCGGAGCGGGCCTCGAGCGAGCCCGCCAGGGCGACTCTGGCTCCGCGCAGATCTCCGGCCGCGAACCGCTCGTATGAGGTGCGCAGTGCCCGGCGCAGCTCGACCTCGAGGGCTTCATCTTCGGTTGCACGGGCCAGAACCAGCAGGGTGAGGTAATCGTAGTAGAGCGCGAAGGCCTCATCGTCGCGCGTCGCCACGTGAGCGCCGTGGTAGACGCCGCGGCCGATCGCGTAGAGCAAGAACCCGTTGTAGCTCACGTCGGCGAACAGCTCCACATTGCCGTGCTCGTCGGGCTCGACGTGGTGCAGCGGGCGGTAACGGGCGCCCGCGTGCGGCAGGTCGCCCTGCAAGAACACCGTGCTGACCGAATCGATGACCTCGCCTTGTGCGTCGTGCACGAGAGCCTCGCCGCGGATTCCGAGCATCACGACGGTGCTGGGAACGCCTCGCATCCGCTCGGGAATGGTGCCGGTCAGCCGGATCCAGGCGCAGTCGTGAGTGCGACCCCACGACGTTCCCGGCCTGGCCGGGGTGAAGGCACTGCGGTCGAGGTCGTCGAACCGGGTCGGCTCGGGCGAGCGGATGATCTCCGCCTGCAGAGGCGCGACGACGCTGTAGATGCGGCGGCGCATCCGGCGGAGCTTCCGGTACTCGCCCGGCCCCTGGGCGGCTATGCCGAAGAGCCACGTGACGAGGTTTGCCATGCCCAGCCCTCCCTCGGAAGCTCGCCGCGACTGCCGCTCCAGTGCGGGCCGTGCACCGCGAGCATGCGGCTCACGGAGGGCCAGCTTACAGGGCACCTCCGCGCGCCTGGAACTGACTCAGCCGAGAGCCTCGAGCGAACGGCGGCGACGTGAATCACGTGCGCCGTGAAGGGTCACGGGTGGCTGCCTCACTTCGGCGCAGCTGCCTCGCGAGGCAGAGCCGAGGCATCAGTCCCGTCGTGCCGGAGCCGCAGGATCTCGACCTGAGAGGCGTCAGGTAGGTTGCTCGCCCGTCGGGCTTTCGCCATTCGCGGTGGCTTCGATCCAGTCCACGGCTCTGTCGGAGAGGGAGAGACCGCTCGGGTCGCTCTCGCCCACCCACCAGGCCTCCGACGAAACGACTCCGCCGGACGCGGTGATCTGACTCAGAATGTCGGCCGGAACGAGCTCTCCGTTGTGAGCAATGAGCCACTGCTGCGTCAAGGCGTCCAACCTCGGCCACCACTGATCGATTTCCACGAATCGAGCCTCCCACTTCTTGGTGCCACACGCTAGTTGCGCTGTCCCTCTGCATGCGCTGTCGCCTTCTGAATGCGCTGTCCTTCTGAATGTGCTGTCCTTCTGGATGTGCTGTCCTTCTGGATGTGCTGTCCTTCTGGATGTGCTGTCCTCTCTTTGGATGCGTGGTCCGGTCATGGAGTTGGTCTGGCCAGTTCGGACTGCTTCTCGGTGCATAGGAGATTGTTCAGAACGGTGAAGGTTCGTCACCGTGGCTGTCACCGTGGCTGTCGCTGTCGCTCTCGCTGTCGCTGTCGCTCGTGATCGGTTCGCTTTCTTGAGCTTGTGGCGATCTGATATCGGTGAAGTGTGGTGTGGGTCTTGCGATGGGTGTCGGTTCGACGATGTATTCGAATCCGGCGGGTGAGGTCCAGGTGATGGTGCCGGTGCCGGCGGGGTCTTGCACGATGGTCCATTCGGTGTGGTGTTTGACTTTGTGGTGGCTGCTGCAGAGGGGGCTGAGATTACCGAACGCGGTGTTCGCGCCGTTCTCCCAGGGTTCGGTGTGGTCAAGGTCTGCGGTTGCCGATGGTGTGCAGTCCAGCGGGAAGGTGCATTCCGAATGTGTGGTGCGGATGAGTTGGTCAAGGTCGGCTGGTGGCCGGTATCTGGTGCGGCCGTAGTTCAGTGTGATGCCGGTGGCGGGGTCGGTGAGTATCCGGTAGAACCCTGGCGCATCCCGGGTGAGGCGTAGTGCGGTGTACCGGTCGATCGGCCCGTACCCTTCCAGCATTGCTGGGCCGGTGTCGTAACCGCCGATGCCGGCTGCACCTCCTTCGTCGGTGCCGGTGCCGGTGCCCGTGTTGGTGTTGGGATCGTGGGAGCGTCGGAGGAGGGTGAGCGCGGGTACCGTGACGTT